>JAISCQ010000017.1 GCA_031265445.1 Bacteroidales bacterium | reverse complement strand
ACGCATATTTATTGCATCAACCGAATTTCATTTGAACTTTATGCAAAAAAATCATCGAAAGCAACAGAATATCATCTTATTACAACCATATTTTTCGTAAAAACAAGTTCATTAGAAACTTTTCCCGCTCTTGTGCTGTCGTTTTGCTGCACGAGCAAGTTTTACCTGTTCATCCTTCCTTCATTAATTTCCTCAAAAGCTCCTCCATGTCTTTGGCCTTACTTTTCATGCCTTTTCCCGAGTACAGCAGCATCATTTCGGCTATTAGCATCTGTATGGTCACTTCATCGGAACAGGGCCGGATATATTCGCGGTCGAAAGGTATCTGCTGCTCCTTGAGGAAACGTCTGGCCTCGGTTTCGTCAAAAATCCGTCCCCCGCTGAACGGGTCGATATAAAAGAGAAGGTCATCATCATTCAGGTAGGCCAACGCAAATGCCCGAAGCAGGGGCACCCCGAATATCGGAATATCCAACTTCTGCGCCAAACTGATATACAGGATCGCCAAACCGAGATGGTTTCCCTTCCGGGTACGCAGTACGTTATTGATCAATACATTATTGATAGAGATAATACTGCCGGTATCGCCCTGTATGCCGTATTTACCGAACAGCACACGGTTGATTGTCTCAACCTGTTCCAGGGGAGTCATATCGTCGCGCAGTTCCAGCCATACATCCCTGGCAATGCCGTCAATCGCTTCATCTGCTTCGGCAAATGGCAGGTCGGGATATTGATAGGTGGCCACTAACCAAGCTCCTTCAAGGATTTCAGCAATTTTGCCCCGCCATTCCATGAGCCTTTTCGCAAGTTTGTTGAGGCGTGCCCGGTGTATCAACCAATCCAGGCGTGATATGGCCGGTTCGTCATCCGCTTGCCGCCACAAACATTCCAATACGGGGATTATTTCGGCGTCAAGCGACAGCGAACCAGCCACCGCTTTGAAAGTGTCTTTATCGGGATCGTTCAACAGGGACAATAAAGCCTCTGAATTTCTTTTATCCATGGGTCAAAGCCATTTCGGGTTTCGAGTTTCGGGTTGAGCCAAGCCGTGTAACTCGGAACCACGAAACTTATTCATCCTTTTCTTCGGCGGCGAACGCCTCAATCAGTTTGGTCTGGATATCGCCCGGGACCTGGGCATATTCGGCAAACTTCATCGAATACATGGCACGTCCGCCGGTGATGGAACTCAACGCGGTAGAGTAACGGTTCATCTCGGCCAGCGGTACGCGGGCTGTGATTTTTTCGAAACCTTTCTCGCTGCTCATTCCCTGTACCACGGCACGGCGGGTTTGCAGGTCGCTCATCACGTCGCCCATACGATCGGCCGGAACCCATACTTCTACATTATAGATCGGTTCCATGATCTTCGGCCCGGCATTTTTGAATGCTTCCCTAAAGGCGTTACGCCCGGCTAAGCGGAACGAAATTTCGTTGGAATCAACCGGATGCATCTTGCCGTCGTACACGGTTACACGGATATCGCGCGCATACGAACCGGTGAGCGGGCCTTCTTCCATCTTTTCCATGATCCCCTTGAGGATGGCCGGCATGAACCGCGCGTCGATGCTACCACCGACAATGCTATTGTAATACACCAGCTTACCACCCCACGGCATATCGGATTCTTCCCTGTCGCGCACCGAAATCTTGAATTCCTTGCCGTTGATCCTGTACATGGCAGGATCGGGCATACCTTCCACATACGGCTCGATGATCATGTGTACTTCGCCAAACTGACCTGCGCCACCTGACTGTTTCTTGTGGCGGTAGTCGGCCTGGGCTATCCTGGTGATGGTTTCGCGATATGGAATCTTGGGCGTGATGTATTCGACGGCAATCTTGAAGACGTTGTCCAGGTGCCACTTAACGATGTTCAGGTGATATTCGCCCTGACCCGACATGATCGTCTGTTTCAGTTCCTTCGAATATTCCACGCAGATTGTGGGGTCTTCCATGTGAAGGCGTTGCAGCGCTTCGTTCAGCTTTTCGTCGTCGTTTTCGTTCACTGCCCTGATCGCGGTACGAAACTTCGGTTCGGGGAAATCGATCTTCGCAAACACTGCGCTGTTGCCCGGCGCAGCTAATGTTTGTCCGGTACGTGCGCTTTTCAGCTTCACGGTTTGTCCAATATCGCCGGCAATGAGCTTGGGAACTTTGGTACGGTTCTTACCGGCTACCACGAACAGTTGCGAGATACGGTCCTTGTTGCCGGTCTTGCTGTTCACCACGTCCATTCCTTCGGTAATCTCGCCCGACATCACCTTGAAGTAGTTAACTTCGCCCAAATGCTGTTCAACGGCCGATTTGAAAATAAATGCCGCTGCGGGGCCTGCTGCATCGCATTTCACGGGATTGCCGCTAACGGTATCCACCGGCGGGGGAACATCGTTCGGCGATGGGAATACGCGTGTGAAAAATTCCATCATGCGCCCTACGCCGTAATTCTTCTTTGCCGAAACGCAAACTACCGGGATAATGCCGCGCTGGATCAAACCCACGGTGATGCCCCGGCGCATCTCATCCTCGGTAAGCGAACCCTTGTCGAAGAAGATTTCCATCAACCCTTCGTCATTTTCGGCAGCTTTCTCGATCAGCTGTGCGCGGAGTTCTTCGGCACGGTCTTTCTGATCGGCAGGAAGTTCGCTGATCTCCAGCTTGCCGCCTGCATAGCAGTATTTCTTCATCAAAAGCACATCGATAAACGAATCGAACGAAGGGCCTTCGTTGAGCGGGTATTGAATGATCGTCACATTCTTTCCCAAACGCTCGACAGCTTCTTCGATCACCTTGTCGAAATTGGACTTTTCGTGATCCAGCTGGTTCACCGCGATCACGACGCCTTTCTTCGCCTTTTCCAGGTAACGGCAGTGTATCTCGGTTCCCACTTCGATGCCGTTCTGCGCATTGATCACCAGCACTCCGACATCGGTCACCGACAGTGCAGCCGCTACGCCATTGATAAAATCGTCGGAACCCGAGGGGTCGATAAAATTGAGCTTTTTGTCGTTGATCTCGGCATAGAGCGCCGTAGCGTATACCGAACTGCCGTTTTCGCGCTCAATGTCGCTGTAATCCGACACGGTATTCCTGTTTTCAATTTCGCCCCGGCGCTCGATCACTTTGCCCTCGAACAGCATCGCTTCCGCTAATGTGGTCTTACCCGAACCGGTATTCCCTAAAAGCGTAAAGTTTTTGATTTGGTTGGTGTTATATACTTTCATATGAAAATAAAATTTTTAAAGGTCGTTTAATTTGACGGGCACAATATTAGAAATAAATTTCAGCATTTGCGACTTTTCAAGTGATTTTTTTGATGAATGAACGATTTTTTTTTCTTTTCTCCGTATCTTCCTCTAAAAATCCCCCGCTGCAACTCAAGGAACAAATTCGGCTAAAATAATTGTAAATCAGAATACCATAGCATATAAACGGCTAAAACAGACAAAAAGAATCTTTCCTGTCACACACGCGCGTTCTGTCTTATGGCCCGATTGAAAATATTCTTGATACTTTACTCCTTTACCCTTAACTTTGAGTCGTGATTTTTTGAAACTTTGAATACTTAAAAATGAATTTCCTGATCATAGTCGTCCTTATTATCTTGCTTGATATCATCACCGTATGGGGACTCAAAAGAACATTCCCGTCATTCGGCAACCGTCATCAAAAGGGTATCCGTAAAGCGTTGATGATCCAGTCGGCAGCATCGCTGGTCATTGTGCTCGGCGGATACTTCCTCCAGCGCCAGGTACGCGACTACCGCCTGTTCACCTGCTACTATTACCTGTTTGGGCTGATGACATCGCTGTATATCCCCAAGTCGGTATACGCCCTGTTTCTGCTGGTCGACCGGATTCTTTCGACGATGAGCAGGCGGCGCAGGAGCCGGTTGGATATATTTCCGCGGGAGTCGCGCCGCATAGCGGCTAAATGCGGCGTTTGGGCAAGCCTTTTCCTTTTATGCCTCCTGATGTGGGGGATTTTGTTCGGACGATTCGGTTTTGAGGTCGACCGGGTGGAGGTAACCATCGACGACCTGCCCCCGGCTTTCAACGGGTACAAAATAGTGCAGATATCCGACATTCATGCAGGCAGTTTTGCAGGATTTACCAACCGTTTCCGAAAGGTAACGGATTTGATCAACCGGCAGGAACCCAACCTCATTGTGTTTACCGGCGACATGGTGAACAATTTTGCCGAAGAAGCCGCTCCCCTGATCCCCATCTTTTCGCAGCTGGAAGCCCGTGACGGGAAATATGCCGTTTTGGGGAATCATGACTACGGCGGGTATTCCAACTGGGATTCTCCGGCCGATTCGGCAATGAACCATGCCGACCTCGAATGTGCCTTCGAACGGATGGGGTTCGTGTTGCTGAACAACCGCCCGGTAGTGATCAGCCGCTACAACTATGACCGTATGGCCCTCATCGGTATCGAGAATTGGGGGATGGCGAAAAAGCATCCCAAACGGGGCGATCTCGGGAAAGCGCTGAAATCCGTACAAGATGTCCCGTTCAAGGTGCTGTTGTCGCACGACCCGTCGTTCTGGCCCGAGTATGTGAAAGGAAAAACGGATATTGCGCTGACCCTTTCGGGGCATACGCACGGGATGCAGCTGGGTGTGAAACTGGGCAAAAAACGCTACAGTCCTGCGTTGTTGATGCATTATCGATACTGGGCAGGACTCTACCGGGCAGGCAAACAGTATCTGTATGTCAACCGTGGACTGGGTGTCATCGGTTATCCCGGACGCATCGGCATGTCGCCCGAAATCACGGTAATTACTCTGTGGAAAGAAAAATCGCCTGAACAGCCATAACGCCGGCAAAAAGAACGGATAATACGATGGCGCCCCAACGTATCGATTTTACGGTAGCCAGGTAGTTGGCTGTGATGAATGACATGGGAAACGCCAGCAGGTACCATGCAAACGGAATGATACCGGGAACAGCAACCATCAGGCCGATGGTGATGAGGGCGAACAGGAACAGGACATGGTATCGGTTGCGGACGATGATCTTTTTCGATCCGAGATACCGCAACATGTGTCCGAAAGTAACGATAACCGCCATAATGCCCAATCCGAAGAAAACGATGGAGGGGATAGAGAACGAAGGAGCAACCTGCTGTATGGAAAATATTTCTCCAAAAAGATCGCCTATCCGGGTACAGTCATCATCTACCAGGTAAAACCAACTGAACGCGAAGAACAGCGGGAGGGAAAAACCCAGGATGGAGAAAATCCATTCGCGCCAATAGCCGGGGCGCCACAACACGATGGTAATCCATACGGCCAGCATGTACACGTACATGTATTGGCAGAAAAACATGGCGGTTGAAATCAATACAGGGACGAAAAAATAACTGTACGACAACTGTTCGCTTTCGAACGATCCGGATAAAATGATGAAGCTTGCAATCAGCAGGATGGTGGCAATGACAACCGGGTTCAACAGATGTATTTCGGGCACTCCGCCAATGAGGAGAACATAACTAAGCGCAGGAAGATACGAAATCTTATCGATCAGATGCAGCCGGTTGTTCACAAATATCAGCAGGAAAGCCGCCAGCAGGAAGAAAATCAGGCCCGACCACATTTGCAGTTCGGGTATGCCGGCTAACCATCCGTCCAACATCCGGAACATGAAGGCTCCGTAAAGAGCGGAAGGGTTGACGGTGGTTTCGCCCAATACATGATGCGCCCACGTTGCCACTCCGATGAGGAAAACAACAATAATGACAATGCTGCTGGATGAACGGAAAAAACGAAGCATGATTCAATGGATGAAGAAGGAAGAGTGAAGAATGGTGTCCGGCAGGTCTCGCTACCGAACACAATTCTATTCTTCACTCTTCACTGATCGAGTCGAGCATTTCCTGCTGGAACATCATATCCCACTGTTCACTCGGGAACAGGGTATCCCAGTGTTTTTTATACGATTCGAACAGGTTACGGTCGAACTGCCGTGTGATGTTGCACAAATGGAGCAGGACGTACTTGCGGTTTTGCAACTCGCTCTTGATGCTGTTGCTAAAGGTTTTCGGGAAACTCAGGAAATAATCCATTTCCTCGCCGGTTATTTTGAACAGTGTTTCGGCTAAGGCGCTTCCTTTTTCTTTTGCTCCTGCCCTGTAGTACTGTTCCAAAAGCGACAGGTCGACATAGCCGAGCGGTAACTGATATGTGGGAATTGCCTCGTAGGCGCGGTCGAGCGCCATCACTGCCGAATCCTTCCTGCCTTCGGCAGTCAGCGCATTGGCCAGGCGGGCGAAATTACCGCGGAAATGCGATAATAACCGCAGGTTGGTCTCGTCCAGATATACCTTCGGATCATCGATATTACCCCAGCGGAACCGGTTCATCATCTTGTCGTACAAAATTTCGGCATCAATACCGCCTGTTTGCGAAGCTTTCAATGGGACGAAACGGTAAGCCAGACCGTCCATCCGGAAATATTCCGTCAGGTTCAGGTAATTTTCGGGCGAAACCGTCACAGCGAAATATACCGGGCGCTCCCAGTTGTTGTTAGCCAGCATGTCGAGTACCATCATCGAGTTCTTGTAAATCAGCTCGCTCTGCCTGCCCTTTTCCCCCTTCAATGTCCAGCGGATTTCGGGAACCACCCATGCCGAGTCCTTCAAGGGAACAGTGCCGTTAGCCAGCACTTTCTCCTTATCTACCGTAATCTTCAAGTTCTTGGCAGGGATGAAGTTGCTCAGCTGATCGGAATATTGGGCTGCACGGAAATCATTCCCCAATTTGCCCGACCACACGAATCCGTCCGTCGCCATCAATCCCTTCGCTCTCACGTCATCGCTGCGTACAAAATCCATCACTTCTTTTAACTCCATATATCTCCCTTTCACTCGATCCAGTTCATTGACATACAGTACATCTCTTGTTCCTGACATGTACTGGTCGGGGCTCAGCGAGAACGGCAAGGGTTTCGACTCGTACGCCGCGCGGCTCATCTGCTCGATATACCAGTCGGCAGCCAGGTAGCTCAGGTTCACCACGCGGACGTCGGGGGCTACGCCTTCCACTTCCTGGGCGTACCAGAGCGGGAAAGAGTCGTTGTCGCCATTGGTAAAGATGATCGAGTTCGGCTCGCAGGTAACTAAGTAATTGTAGGCGAAATCGCGTGCGGTATAACGTCCCGAACGGTCATGGTCGTCCCGGTTCTGCTGTGCCATAATGCCGGGAACCAGCAACAGCAGCATTGCCGAAACAGCTACGGCCGAATATTTATTACGGAACTCTTTGGGAATGGTCTCGATAATCGCCATCACTCCCAATCCTATCCATATTGCAAAAGCGTAGAACGAACCGGCATAAGCATAATCACGTTCACGCGGCTGGTATGGCGTCTGGTTCAGGTAGATCACAATGGCAATGCCGGTCATGAAAAACAGCATCATGGTAACCAGGAAGTTGGGACGGTCGCGCTGCAACTGGAAAAACATTCCGACAAGGCCCAATAGCAGCGGCAGGAAATAATAAGTATTGCGTCCGCGGTTGTTCAGGCTGTCGGGCAAATCCTGCGGCCCCAAGCGGGCTTCGTCCAGCGGGGTGATCCCCGAAATCCAGTTCCCGTTGATCGGGTTTCCGTTGCCCTGTATGTCGTTTTGTCTGCCCGCGAAATTCCACATGAAATAGCGCCCGTACATGAATCCCAACTGGTAGGAAAAGAAGAAGCGGAGATTCTGCCCGAAAGTCGGTAACTTATCGGGCGACTGCCTTTCCGAGATGCCCGCCCACTCCTTATATGCGCCAACATGCGATGCTTCGCGGCTGAACATGCGCGGGAAAATCGTCGTTTGACCCTCCTTGTAGATGTAATCGGATTTGTTGCCGATCTCTACATATTTACCGTCTTTCACGGCATATAAAGTTTTGCCTTCTTTGTAGTCAATCGGCTGGGAGTTGTAGTAAGGCCCGACAAGCAGGGGCCTGTCGCCATACTGCTCGCGATTGAGGTAATATTGCAGGTTGAAGAGGTTTTGCGGATTGTTCTGATCCATGGGTGGCTCGGCTGCCGAGCGGATAATCAGCGCCGCGTAGGAACTGTAGCCGATCACGATCACCGTAACAGCTAATATTACTGCATTCAGAACCTGTTTTTTGTTTTTTACGGAATACCACAATCCATACACAATACCTCCGACCAGAAGGATCGCATACAGATAAAGTCCGGTATGCATCGGTAAGCCCATACCTTTAACGAACAGCAGCTCGAACCAGACGGCTATTTGGATCACGCCCGGCACAATGCCGTATAGGATCACCAGCAATACTGCCGCCGAAGCCAGCAGCGCATAAATGGTGCCTTTGGTAGTGATTTTGTTTTGATATTTTCGATGATACATCACCAGCCCGATAGCGGGTATGGCGAGCAGATTCAGCAAGTGGACGCCAATGGAAAGCCCCATCAGGTATGCGATGAGGATCAGCCAGCGGGTGGCATAACGCTGGTCGGCCTCGTCCTCCCAGCGCAGTACCGCCCAGAAAACAAGCGCGGTAAACAGCGACGAACAGGCGTACACTTCGCCTTCGACAGCCGAAAACCAGAATGTGTCGGAAAACGTGTAGGCCAGCGCACCCACTACCCCCGAACCGATGATCGAAATGATTTGCGTGGGAGTAAAGTTTTCCATGGCCGTGGCTGCCATCTTGCGTCCCAAATGTGTGATGGTCCAGAACAGCAGCATGATGGTGAACCCGCTGCACAAGGCCGAGAAGATATTGACCATCCTGGCCACCAGCTCCACATTGCCGCCGGCGAACATGGTGAAAATACGCGCCACCAGCATGAACAAAGGCGCTCCGGGAGGATGTCCCACTTCGAGCTTGTATGCTGTGGATATGAACTCCCCACAGTCCCAAAAACTTGCAGTGGGTTCGATGGTAAGCAGGTAAACGGCGGAAGCAAGGGCGCACACCACCCATCCGGCTATACTGTTGATCTTCTTAAAATTCATCAGGAACTAAATCAAAATTATTCATTTCAAGCGGCAAAGATAAGCAATTTGGTTCATTCTTTTTTTGAGGCGCTATGATTTTTTTTGTACCTGACAGGTCGGAGAAACTACGGTTTCAAAACTGTCAAGGTTCATCTTTTCGAATCTGTAACCCTTTCCGCCAAAATACTTCAGTGTTTGTTCCAATACGTCAGGAGATTTATTTGCCGCCTTTTCCGAATCGTGAAACACAACCGCCGAGCCCGGTATAGCATGCCGCCGGATTCTTTCGCAACATGACCGGGAAGTGACGGCCGGATCATAATCCCCGCACATCACATCCCAGAGTACAATACGATAATACTTCCGTAAATAACGATACTGGCGCCATGTCAACTTTCCGTAAGGCGGCCTGAAAAGATTGCTTTGCACCACCTTCTGCGCCCGTTCCACATCGGCCAGATAGCTGTTGGCGACGGTTTTCCATCCGTTCAAGTGGCTGTAGGTATGGTTTCCCACGGCATGGCCTTCACTGCAAATCCGATGAAACAAATCCGGATGTTTTTCCACCTTTTCCCCGCATACGAAAAAACTGGCTTTCGCTCCATATTCCTGCAATATGTCCAACACCTGCGGCGTGACGCCCGGCGTGGGGCCGTCGTCGAAGGTGAGGTACAATATTTTTTCAGCGGCAGGTATGCGAAAAACCACATCGCGAAACAATAACGGGAACAGGAATGATGGACGGATCTGATTCAATGGCAATGGTTTGAAGACAAGTTCCGAAACGCTATTGCAGCCTTGCTTTTATTTTTTTACTTTCTTCCTCGTAACCGGGTTTATCAAGCAAAGCAAACATGTTCTTTTTGTATGCTTCCACACCCGGCTGGTCGAATGGGTTCACTCCCAGCATATAGCCGCTGATGCCGCAAGCTATTTCGAAGAAATAGAACAGCTCGCCGAGATTATACTCGTTGATGGCGGGTATTTCAATGCGAATGTTGGGAACGCCGCCATCCACATGAGCCAGCATCGTTCCCAGTTCGGCCATTTTGTTTACCTCGTCGATACGCTTTTCCGACAGGAAGTTCAACGTATCCAGGTTGGCGGGATCATTGGGAATACGCAGTTTGTGTGCCGTGCGTTCTACCGAAATCACCGTTTCGAAGATGTTGCGCAAGCCTTCCTGTATGTATTGTCCCATTGAGTGGAGATCGGCGGTGAGTGTAACGCCTGCCGGGAAAATACCCTTGTTTTCCTTGCCTTCGCTCTCGCCGTACAACTGTTTCCACCATTCGGTAACGTACAAGAGCTTGGGATGATAGCCGGCCAGTATCTCGGTGGTCTTTCCTGCACGGTACAGTTCGTTGCGGGCTGCGGCATAGATGGCTGCCGGGTTTTCCTCGAACGGTACGCCGGGGCCTGTAGCTTTCTGCATGTCGGCAGCGCCCTGGAGCAACTGGCGAATGTCGAATCCCGCAATAGCGATCGGCAGCAAGCCTACCGGGGTAAATACCGAATAGCGTCCGCCTACGTCGTCGGGGATCACGAACGTGCGGTACCCTTCCTGCACTGCCAGGGTGCGAAGAGCGCCCCGTTTCTCGTCGGTGACGGCCACAATCAGATCCTTAGCCTGCGTTTTACCGACCTTCTTTTCAAGATGGCCTTTCAACAGACGGAAGGCAACAGCCGGTTCGGTGGTGGTTCCCGATTTCGAAATTACTACGATACCGTATTTACGCGTTTCTAAGAGGTCGATCAGTTCGTAAAGATAGTCTTCGCTGATATTTTGCCCGGCAAAAACCACTTTCGGGTTTTCATTTTCCTTCATCGCCCAAAAATTGTCAGACAAAGCCTCAAGTGTGGCTTTCGCCCCGAGATATGAGCCGCCGATACCTGCTACTACCACTATTTCGGCGTTCTTCCTGTAAAACGCCGCCGCTTCCTCGATGGCCGCGATTTCGTTTTCGGTCACCGACGCGGGTAATTGCACCCATCCCAGGAAATCATTACCTTTGCCTGTCTTTTCGTACAGGGATTTTACACCATCCAATGCCTCGTCCTTGCGGGCATATACTTTTTCCTTCGACACAAATTTCGTGATGTGATCAATATGAAGCTTCATATTTCTATTGTTTTAATTTTTAATATTTTGGATGATTCGATCATCCGGAGAACTTTATTTTTGAAATTGTCTTTCAAAATTAGCCTTATTATGCAACAAGCGGGTCAAACGATACCGGCACTCTTTCCTTATTTTTTCCGATGCCATATCTGTTGTCCCTTATATTACCGGCCGCAAAATTAGCAAAAAAATGAACCGAAAAAAGAATATTTAGAGATGTACGGGAAAATGCCCCTTGACATGCTGCGACAAATACTGGATTTACCGCATGGTATTCCCTCACACGATACGCTCAACCGGGTATTTTCCCTGCTGAATCCCCGTCAGTTTGAACGTCTGTTCATATGGAGTGGGCGAACACACTGAAGGAAAATGACATACTGGAGAAAGTCGTTGCCGTGGATGGAAAAACTGTTCGCGGTTCGAAAGACCCGTCGCTGTCAGGTATATGCAAAAGGCATCCGGATCAATGATGAGAACCGGTGGAAGTCCCTGCACTCGGTTATAAAAATTACCGCAACCCGGGAAACAGCAAAAAGACCTCCGTGGAAGAACGTTATTACATCAGCAGCGCAAGCGAACTCGACATGCTGCCGAAAATTTTGCCGTCATCAGGAAGATTGCTCTCAATCTTCTCAAAAAAGATATGGTAAGGAAAGTCTCCGCTTTAAACGACTAAAGGCTGCTTGGAACAGGGATTTCCTTTTACAACTCCTCAAAATTTAAATGCGTTGACCCTCTCTAACGCAGTGGAAAATTGTGATTTTTTATATTTTTTTTAAAGCCGGCAAGTCGTTGTTCAGAAGCAATTGGCTTGATATTGCTTCATTTCGGCAGCTAATTGCTTTGCTTTTCGGCCGGTAACCGTGTCGAGGCTTTGCCAGAAACGGTCGCCGTGGTTTTTATGGATGGTGTGGACGAGTTCGTGCAGGATGACGTAATCCGACAGGTGTTGCGGCAACCGTACCAGATGGATATTCAAGTTGATGTGGTTGACGGCCGAGCAACTGCCCCATCGCGACGAAACGTTTTTCACCGTTACTCCGCGGTATGTGAAACCATACTGCGCGGCCAGCTGTTCCGTCCGTTGCGGCAGGTAATCTTTGGCTTCCTTGCGGAGCGTGCGGATGATGTAGTTGCGGATGATTTCCTGGGTTTGTTCCGACCGTATGTCGGCTTCGTGCGGGTAAAAGATTTTCAGGGCATCTTTGGAGAGTTGAGCGCGGAATTTCCCCGATTTCCAAGGGAACAGTTGTACTTGCCGGCTTTGCGTCGAAAAAACGGTTTCGGGCGTAAATATGGTTTGTCGGTTTTCGTGTGCTGTTATCCGTGTTTGTGCCCGGCGTATCCAGTCTGTTTTCGTTTCTACAAAAGCCATGGCCTGTTTCATGGATGTCCGTTTGGGAACTGTTACCTGTATGCCGCCGAACGGTTTCAGCGAAATACGGATGTATTTGGCCGTAGCGCTTGGTACGAACCGGATTTCGCCTATTGACCGATAATTAATTACCTCAACCACGTCTTTTAATTTCATCACATTCGGCGGATTTTCCAGACTCCGTCGAGCTAAAAGGAAAACTCCCGTCTTTCATGATGCAAGGCAGGAGTCGTACTTTTAACATATCGTAGCGTCTTCGCTCCGACAAACGGTTTACTTCAGCCCCAATTTATTTGCTGTATCCTTAGGTATTGCACTCTTATGCACCATGATATTCATGGTCTTATACAGGAAAAACGCTTCTGAACAATAGAAGTACCCGTCATACTTGCTATCATTGGTTCCCCACGAATTCTTCACCTTATAGAATATCTTGCTGTTCTGATCCTTGGCGATACCTGTAATGTGCATCCCGTGGTCGTCAGTTGTCTGGAAGTTATCGAAAGCGATCTGGCGCATATCCTGTGTGATCTTCCTTTCGGTCACCGGCTTGTCCAGGTTCATGATTTGCGACTCGCGGTCCTTGTCCGATACGCCTATCCAGCGCGCCTTGTCTGAATCTGACATTTCATCGGTCTTGGTTACAGGCACTACGGCAACACCTTTGCGGTAAGCAAAGCCGTTCTCGCTCACATCAGCGCCCCAAAGCACTGAATAGCCAATGTTGATCGCATTGTTAACAATTTCCTGCATTTCGTTCATTGGCACGTTGTAAGATGAGCCCCAGATCCAGTTGTCGGGTATTTCGAGGATAAATGGCTCGTAAAAAGGATGGTGCGTGTACGAAGTGATCGATACATAATCATCTAAGTTCAGACCCAGCGACTGCATAAAACTTTGCGGTGTGTATTCCTTACCATTATAACTGAACTTTTCAGGACGTTCACCAAGGTATGCATCCATAATCCCCTCGAAACCATCCATCCAAGCCGTAGTAAGCCCCGAACGTTCGGATGTTTTCAGTATGGCATCGGCGTAAGCCTTGGTCGCGGCGTCCAGTTCACTGTGTACATCCTTATCTTCGCCATAGTTCAAGCCTTGGTAGGAATTTTGCGGAACGATACCATAGTTGCGCATCACCCAGAGCACATCTCCGAATGAACCGCCTGCAGACAGGCTGATATTCCCGTGCAGACGCATGTATTTTTCGGCCTTGGCAGGATAGGTGTGGCGCACAATCCACATTTCGGACAGATCATATTCGGATTTTCCTTTGCGTAACAACTCACTTTCGAGGAACGACAGCGCCGAGTAACTCCAACAGGTACCCGAACGATACTGGTTTTTCACCGGGGTGGCTTTCACCTCTTTTACTGTCGTGAATACATACCCTTCATTGTCACCGTTTTGCGCGAACAGGGGTATCCTGATCAAAAAAATGAACAAACAAAATAAACTTTTCTTTATCATGATATTATGGTTAAAAAACATTATATTGTGGTTGTAATAACCAAATTACAAATCTAAGATTTTCGCAAAAAACTGCAAATGATTTTTGATTTCAGAATTTGGATACCCCGCCGAGAACGCACCCGATGGTATCCAAAGTGCTCCCGATTGCGCGCGCGCACACCGATACAGACACCAGGGTCAATTCGTTCATTTCATTCAAGAATAGATAATTGTAAAGTCGGTATTTATTTTTGAAAAAATATTGCATTTTTTATGTCTCATTTTTAGCATATTAGAAAAAATATTGTAAAAAATATTTGGAAGAATTTTTTATTATAGAAAATCTCTTTATCTTTGCACCCGCTTTTGAAAGACAGAGCGGTTCTTTGAAATGGAGCAGGGATAAGCGAGCAGGCAGGGGAATGATTTGGAGAGTACCCAAAAG
>JAISCQ010000009.1 GCA_031265445.1 Bacteroidales bacterium | reverse complement strand
GCGCCTTCAGGCACGGGGGTTGCCGTGAAATCTTCATGCTGGCCCACTTTCAAGGTGGTTGCCTCTTTGTCCGGGCTAAGGGCGATCCCCGTCAGCACTTTCGGCAGCACAGTCACCTTTATCCGCGCGGTTTTTCCCGATTCGCTTTCGGTTACTACCACATGCGCTTCGCCCCTCGTGAGCGCTGAAACCACTCCGTTCACGTTGTTCACGGAAAGAATATCCGTCGTTTCAGGGTCTGTTGTCCATCCAAAGTCGGTTTGGGTGGAGTTTGCCGGAACGGGTTTCGGCGTGAGCTTCAGGACTTCGCCCAGGATGATTTCCACCTCATACGGCGCTGTTAGCGCCTCGCCGGGGTTTCCCTTTTCCACCGCTATGCGCTCTAAGGCGATCACGGCTTCCGCCACGGTGACGTGAACGGTTGCTACAATTTCCCCGCAACGGACTTCAATGTCGGTTCCGGCGGCGGATACGGTTTTAGCCTCTACCTCGCCGGCTTGGCTTACCGTGGCTATCGCGGGGCTTTTTGACACCCAGCTAAATTGTACATCTGTGGCATTCTCCGGTATAGGAGTCGCCGCAATGGTTCTCTTGTCTCCCACCGCCATTGTCAAAGAGGTGGGATTGACTGTGATGCCGGTCAGGGGGACCTTTTCTTCTTCATCTTCTTTACATCCGGTCAGGCAGCAGCCCAACATCAGCATGCAACATGCCGTCATTAATACTTTTGTTTTCATTTTGATTAGATTTAAAAATTAGTACTATGTTATTATTTATTATCGTTTCAGGTTTGGGTTGAGCAACACGTCAAAAGCGGGGTAAGGGGCATACATTTTGTCGTCCGACCATGTGCCTTCTACCGTAACGGCTTCTTTGCGCCACACCCCCGGCGCCACTTCAAGCAGCGGGTTTTGCTTGCGGGATTCGAAATGGGCTGCCACGCGGTTCATCCGGAACAGGTCGAAATAGCGTGTGGCAATGTTGCCCCAGTTGTAGCCGCATATTTCCCACCCGTGTTCGTTATATGCGGCTTCCGCCAGCTGGGCCGGCGCCATGCCGGTGGGATAGATATTGCTTTGGACGCCGTCGGCCCTGTTGCGCACTTTATTGAGCAATTCAACGGCTTTCGGGTCGGTTTGTCCCGCCCTGCCCAGCGCTTCGGCATACCAGCAATAGACTTCGGCCAAGCGGACGATGTGGTGCGATTTTTCGCCCCATCCGTCGCCCCTTCCCTGACTGGCTCCCTTGCGGTAGTCAAATTCCACACCGCGCGGTCCTTCTGCCGCTTTCATGAACCAAGGATTTACCACAGGGCGCGAAGGCGGGTCGGTGTCCCACCACCAGTCCTGCAGGGAATTATCGGACGGGCGCAAGGTCTTTGGCGCATAGGTGGCCTCTTTGCGGGGGCCTTCGGGGAAATTCTTCCAGAAAAGGATTTCACCGCAGGAATCGCCCCATCCGTTATCACCCGCATCCTGCAAAACTTCCGACACGGCCGATACGTTGCACTGCCCCCATCCCCAGTCCAAACTGTAGTAGTGTGCCAGCAATACTTCCGTGTTTTTGTTGTTGTATTCCCATGAATGGATTTTCCAGTATTCGTCTAATAAAGCGTTGCGGTAGGTTCCGTTTTCCACGCCGTCGATAACCTCTTTGGCTTTGGCTGCTGCAAGGGCGTAATATTCGGTTTTGTTCAGGGGCCATCCTGCCATTGACAGGTACACGTAAGCGAGCGTGGCTTTTGCCGCCGCTTGTCCCACCGCCACATTGTAACCGTTCATGGCCCATGGCGCTGTATTATATTGCGGGGGAGTTTCTTCGGCTATTTTGAGGTCGGCCACAATCAGGTTGAAGATTTCTTCTACCGAAGCGAGCGGGGCATTGTAATCCACCTTGTTTTCCGTCAATTTGGGCAGCGGCCCCCAACACTGTACCAGGTAGAAATAGGCATACGCCCTCCAGTAGGAAGCTTGCGCCAGCGCTGTCCTGATATAGGCCGGATCCACGCCCGGTGTCTTTTCCACCCCGTTGATTACGAAATTGGCCGCACGAATCAGCCCCCACTTTTGCTGCCAGGTGTTGCCCATCCATTTGCTGTTGGGCGACACGCTGTAGCGGTCGAATTCCCTCATTTCCGCTTTGTTGCTTGCCGGATGGGTGCCGATATCGTCGCCGGCCCAGGCGTTCATTACAAAATCGTGCTCCTGCGTGCTTTCGGCAGCCGTTTTATAAAGCGCATACAGGGCCATGTCGATGTCGTTTTTACCGGAAAAGAACGTTTCCGGCATCAATTGGCCTTTCGGCTCTTCCTGCAGGAAATCTTCACAGGAAACGATCGAGACCAGTAACAAGGCCAAACCGGCGGTTTTCCCGATATTCCCGGTCTTTTTGATATTTAATAATAACTTTCTCATTTTTTTTAATTTTTAATTTTCAACTTTCAATTAAAAAGAAGCCTTGATACCCAGCGTAAAGGTTCTGGGGACAGGATAAGCGCCGTCGTCCCTGCCTTCCACATCGTTGTACGCTTCCGGGTCCATTCCCTTATATTTTGTCAGGGTAAGGACATTCTGCGCACTGATTGAGATGCGGATATCTGCAAATTTGAGCACCTTTCGCGGGATGAGGTAGGCAATGCTGATATTGCGTATTTTCACATAGGATGCGTCTTCCAGCCACATGCTGGAATCGCCGTAGTATTTATTCAGCAGGTTTTTGTGGCTGGGATACAGGGCGTCCGCTTTATTTTCCACATTGTCCCAACTCCTGAAGTAGGCGTCGCGGAGCGAGATGAATCTCATTTCCCCTACCATGGATGCGGTACGGAAGCGGGTTAAGTTCAAGCGGTTAAATCCTGTCGCCGCATGGATGAATATATTAGCTTCCCAGTTTTTCCAGTTGATGGTGTTGTTCCACCCGAAACTCCATTTGGGGTTGACCTGTCCGGAGATAATTTTGTCTTCCGGCATCGGCTCTGTGGACAGGCTGCCGTCCGCGGTGCGGAAAAAATTGGCGCCGGTCCTGTTAAACCCTACCCAGTCGAACACGTAAAAAGAGCCGACCGGTTTTCCGGGTATGACAATGGAAGTAGGGCCTGTTACGCTGGTATTGCTGCTGTTGGAAAGCAGGTACGGATCATCGCCGATGTCGATCACTTCATTCTTCAGGAAGGAAACCGTTAAAACGCTTTCCCAGGTCAGGTCTTTATCCGTAATGGGAAGCGCATCAATGGAAAAATCCCATCCTGTATTGTTGATTTTTCCTTCATTGACCCAGAATCCTCCTCCCCCGTTGTAGTAAGGAACGCTTTTGACCAAAAGCATGTCCCTTGTCTGTTTTAAAAACCAGTCGGCGGTGAAGTTTAATTTACCGTCCAGGACGCTGAAATCCACTCCTATATCGTACTGGTAGTTCGATTCCCAGCGTACATCGGGCGTGGAGAGGCCTATGGCGGTGTAGCCGGTATAGAGGGTTCCGGTGCCGAAACTGTATGCTTTCGTGCTTAGCCCGCCCAGCGTACTGTAGCGGTCAATAGCCTGATTTCCGGTAATTCCCGCACTGGCGCGCACTTTCAATTTCTGGAAGATATGCTGGTTTTTCATAAAATCTTCTTCGCTTACATTCCAGGCTACAGCGCCCGAAGGGAAATACCCCCATTTGTTGTCCCCCTGAAACTTGGAGGAGCCGTCGGCGCGGAACGTCCCGGTAAACAGGTAGCGTCCCTTATATCCATACATCAGGCGGCCTACGCCCGACAACATCTGTTCTGCTGAATATCCGTTGGCGGCGACATAGGTTTCGGCATTGGCGATATTCCAGTAACCGACGCTTTCGGTCTGCAAATTGGTGCCGTTTGCGGCAAGATAGTTGTACTCGTATTTGCTCATTTCCCACACGGCGGTGACGGTAAAGTTGTGGTCGCCGATTTTTTTGGAATAAGTCAGGTTATTGACATTTTGCCAGTTGAGTTGACGATTCATGGAATTGTACATGGTGCTTTGCGCATTGTCAAACCTCCGTTCGGAAGCAAAGCCGTAACTTCCGGAATAAATAAAATCAAGCCCTCCCTTGACGGATAAAGTAAGTCCGTCGAGGATATTGAAACGCAACTCTATGTTTCCGTTGGCTAAGTAAGCCGGATTGTCCTCTTCCGTTTCCACCCTTGCGCCGTAAGGATTGTTCGTGACCGTATTGTAGGGATCTTTTTTGTAAACGCCCGTTTCGGGGTCTTTCATTTCTATGGTGGGTGAATAGGCCACCGTGCTGCGCAAGTCGATATCCGGATTATGTACAGATGTTTGGGCGACATTGAGATCGGCAGCAAGTGTCAGCCACCGCGTAACGTCGGTGTCTAAATTGGCCCTGACCTGATAGCGGCGGTACTTGGAAGTGATGCTGACGCCTTTCTGGTCGAGTACGTTTCCCGATACAAGGTAGCGCGTGCTGTTGTTGCCGCCCGAAATACCTACTTTGTAGTCCTGGCTGAAACCTGTCTGGAACATGATGTCCTGCCAGTTAATCCCTTTCGTTCCGTTTTTGTAGGCTTCCATGTCTGCTGCGGAAATGGTGGTAGACCCCCGCAAGTCATTTAACGCCTGTGCATACTCATAGGCATTCATCACCTCATACTTTTTGATAACGGAACTGAGTCCCCAGTCGGCTTCCACGGTGATCAGCGGCTTACCGGTCTTGCCGCGTTTGGTCGTGATCAGTATCACTCCATTTGAGCCTCGCGATCCGTATATGGCCGTTGCCGAAGCGTCTTTGAGCACTTCGATAGAGGCTATATCAGCCGGATTAATGCCTGCCAGTCCGGTAGTCCTGACAATTCCGTCCACCACATACAGGGGATCGTTGCTCCGGTGCACGGAGGACGTGCCCCTAATCCGGATTTTCGCACCTGCGCCCAATACCCCGCTTGTATTGGTTACTTCCACCCCCGCCATGCGTCCCTGCAGCACTTCCGAGATTTGTTTCACCGGCTGGTTTTTGAACTGTTTGTCTGAGACCGAGGCCACCGAACCGGTCAGGTCGCTTTTCTTGACTGTTCCGTATCCGATGACGACCACTTCTTCCAGCGCTTTGGTATCCTCGGCCAGTGTAATAGCGAGGTATCCGTTTACTGCGGAAGAGACACTGATTTCCCGAGCCACATACCCGAGACACGATACTTGCAGTACGGCATTGTTCGCTACGGTGAGCGAGAAATTCCCATTCACGTCGGTGACGGCGCTGTTTCTCGTACCTGTTTCAATTACATTGGCGCCGATAACCGGTTCGTCATTGGCATCGGTTACTGTGCCGGTAATGGCTATTTGTGCAAACGCGATAGCCGGCAGCAGTAACAGTCCTAATAATAAGTGTACTTTCTTTTTAAAACATTTCATAATACATTTGTTTAATTGTTTAGTTGTTTAACTGTTTACTATAAAAACGTATTTCCCCGACTGTACTTCGTACACCAGCCGGTTATTTTCTTTCCTTAAGAAGCGTATTTCGCCGTTATCAATTACCGGCTTGCTGCTTTCGGTGACCGTTCCCGCCGGCAGCCACACTTCGGCGGACGTTCCCGGAGGAACGGTAATATCGTACGAAAAGCGATCGTTGTCCAGTTCCCACGACGACTCAATCGTTCCCCACAGCGATTCGTAGCTTACCGATGCAAATGTGAGGTTGCCTGCCGGTTGCGGGTGCAGGATGATTTTATGGAACGCCTGCGCGCCGGTATTTATTCCGAGAATACTTTGATACATCCATTCGCCCACGCTGCCGAACATCGGGTGATTGTGCGAATATACGTTATCGGAGTATTGCCATGTTTCCCAGAGTGTGGTTGCGCCCGACCGTATCATGTGTCCCCATCCGGGAAAATCTTCTTTCGTCGCCATGTCGTAGGCGATATCGTTGCGTTCATGCCGGACAAGCGCGTCCAGCACCAACGGCGTGCCGAATATGCCGGTGGCGATATGCCCGCCGCGCTTTTCTATTTCCCGCAACAAAACCTGAAAGGCTGCTTCCCTTTCGTTATCGGGAAGCAAATCATAAAAAAGTGCGAAAGCCTGCGCCGCCTGGGTGTGATTGCCCACTTCGCCATTCCCGGAAGTAACAAAATGTTGGATAAACGACTGTTTGATGGCTCCGGCCAATTGGGCGTATTTCTTTACATCTTCTTTTATGTCAAGTAATTGTGCAAATTCTGCAAGCAAAGTAACATGATGATAATAATGCGCCGTAGCGAAAAGCGGTGAAAGCCGTTCTTCGAGGCTTTCGTGGTCGTTGAGACAAAGCGGATAGATATGGCCTTTTGCCTTGGTACGCAGAAATTCCACTTGCTTCCTCAATGCCGGATAATAGCGTTGAATCGGCCGCATATCTCCATACCATTCATAGCGTTGCTTTTGCAGGTAAGCAAAAGCCAATTGCCAGCCTACCGGGCCTGTACTGTCTGTGGAAGGATAATATTTGGGGACAATACGGTTGGAATTGGGCAGGGAGCC
>JAISCQ010000261.1 GCA_031265445.1 Bacteroidales bacterium | reverse complement strand
AGTGGAACAGCGTAACAGTTACCAGCCGTTCCTGCCTGTAACCATGCGGCTGAAAGCCGGAACGGTTTTTATAACGTTTCCTGCCCTGTCAGCGGTCTTGACCCTGACAGCGGTGGTATAACGAATAAGTAAATAATTATAAATGAACAAGTATAAGAAGATGAACAAGTATAAAAACAGTTTTGGAAAAGCGATGGAGTCCGGAGACCATTTCAAAAACGGGGCAAGTCCGCCGTTGAGCCGAATTTGTAATTCGGCTCGGAACATCAGGCAATTTGCAATTGGCTTTGCCGGAATAGCTTCGCCAAGTTGCCGTTGAATAAAGAGAATAAGCAAAAATCGATATAAGATGGATATAAGATGGAAAACAGTAAAGTAAAGTTACCGAAAGCGATATATTTCGATTCAAGAATCGAATGCCGGATTGCAAATCCGGCTATGTTCCAAGCGGCAATGCAATTGCCGCTTAACCCTGCGGTAGCAACCAAAATCGCCGTAAGGCAATTACAAATTGCCCTGTGTTCCGAGCCGAATTGCAAATTCGGCTCAACGGCACGGCTCAACGGCGATCGTGGGAGAATTGCCGCTCAACGGCGCTATGTTCCGTTATCATGGAGGTTTACCAATATGTCGTCCCGTCAGGGTAGCGCGCACCACACCCTGTCAGCGGTCTTGACCCTGACAGCGGTGGAATACTCGGCCGGGTTCGTTTCCTTGACCGCGTTTTCCGGAAGTCCGGCCTGGTTATTCATTCATAAAATAGATGCTGTGGCAGGCTGCTACGCCCGCTGTTTCCGTTCGCAGGCGGCTTGCGCCCAGGCTGATGCTCTTAAAGCCACAGGCAAGCGCCTGTATGACCTCCTGCGCAGAGAAATCGCCTTCGGGGCCTATGGCTATTACTGCATTTTGCCTGGCTTCGTAAACTGTTTTCAACGATTGCCGGTCGCCCTCGTTGCAATGGGCCATGTAGCAATAAGCAGACCCCTGTGTTTCCAGCCATTTGCCAAAGGACGCCATTTCGTTAAGCTGGGGCAAATAAGCTTTTTTCGACTGTTTCATGGCTGCAATCATGATGCGTTGCAGGCGTTCGGGATGCACATGTTTCCGTTCGGAATGTTCGCACAACAGCGGGGTGATCTCATCAATGCCGATTTCCGTGACTTTCTCGATAAACCACTCGAAACGGTCGATATTCTTTGTCGGGGCGATGCCGATATGTAGCCGGTATGGACGTTTCCCATACGCCGCCTGCTGTTCCAGCACCTCTACTTCGCAATGCTGATGATGCGTCCCGGCGATACGCGCCCGGTACCGGCCGCCGCAGCCGTCCACAAGTGTTATTTCGTCGCCGGTTTTCAGCCGTAATACGCGTGCTGCATGCGCCGATTCCTCCTGATTCAGCGTATATCGTAATCCATTGATATCCGGCGTATAAAAAAACATAATAAACGAGGTTTAATGATCCGTCAGGTTTCGAGAAACCTGACGGGTCTGTTCAATATTCTTCGGCAGCATCGCGGCAAACAGCGCCCGCCGGAATTTCTTCGTTCCAATGGACGCCGTTTACCCGCCAAGCCGGGAGGGCGGTCTATTCCCTCCTGTTCATCGGCACGAAGCTTTTCGGCGTATTCACATTCTTATATGCAGGCCGGATGATCCGCTTGCTGTCGAAATTAAGCTCTTCGATACGGTGCGCCACCCAGCCGGCAATGCGCGACATGGCAAACAGGGGGGTGTAGACTTCGGGCGGCAGCCCGATCATCTCATACACAAATCCCGAATAGAAGTCGACATTGGCGCACACACGCTTGTTCACCTTGTTGCCTTTGAAATCCATGAAGGTTTCCACGGCCAGTTCTTCGAGCAGGACAAGGAAGTTGAACTCCTTTTCGCGGCCTTTTTCCCTGGCCAGTTCGCGGGCCATTTCCTTCAAAAGCTCGGCGCGCGGGTCGGAGATGGTATATACGGCATGTCCGATGCCGTATATCTTACCCGACCGGTTATATGCTTCCTTATGGAGTATTTTGCACAGGTATTCGGTGATTTCGGTACGGTTTTCCCAGTCGCGTATGTTCTCCTTCAGGTGGTTGAACATGGCGATCACCTGCAGGTTGGCGCCCCCGTGCAAGGGGCCTTTGAGCGAACCGATGGCAGCTGCAATGGCCGAATACGTATCGGTGCCCGACGAACTGGTGACACGGACTGTGAACGTGGAGTTGTTGCCGCCTCCGTGTTCGGCATGGAGAATCAGCACAAGGTCGAGTATCTTCACATCCAGGCCGGTGTAGCGCCTCGGCCCCTTGAGCATGAACAGGAAGTTTTCAGCGATCGATACATCTTCCCTGGGGTGCCGGATGTGCAGCGAACGCCCGTAGGTACTGTGCCGCATGATATTGTACGCATACGCGATAATGGTCGGAAACTTGGCGATCAGGTCGATCGACTGGCGCATGAGGTTATCGCGCGAGGTGTCGTCGGGATTCTCGTCAAAAGTATACATTTCAAGAACGGTGCGGGCAAGGATGTTCATGATATTGGTGCCTTCCAGGTCGATGATGCTCATCTTCACCTTTTGCTCCAGCGGCATGTCGCGGTTCAGCATGTCGCAGAAAGTATTCAGTTCTTCCTGGTCGGGCAGGTAGCCCGAAAGGAGCAGGAATACCGTTTCCTCGAAACCGTGCCGGTTTTCAGCCTGCAACCCTTTCACCAGGTCGCCTACGTCGATGCCGCGGTAGAAAAGCTTTCCGGGAATCGCTTTCAATCCTTCACCGGTACGTTCATAACCCACGACATCGCCTATTTTTGTGAGGCCTACCAGTACGCCCGAATGGTCTTCGTTGCGCAGGCCGCGCTTTACGTTATACTGACGGAAAAGTTCGTTATCGATCCTGCTGGTGGTCTTCACCGACTCTGACAGCTTATAAAGCATGTATTCATTTTTCATGACTTTCTGTTTTTTGTTTTCTGTTTTTAACAATATAATTCGTAACGTTCTGTGTCGCTACGAATGTTGCAAAGATAGCAAAAAATAGCATGATGCGCCTGCTCAACCTTCTTTTTCGCTTAACTCCAGCCAGCGGTCGGTTTTCGCATCCGTTTCCGCGAGAATGTCGGCCATGCGCGCCGATGCCTTTACCACCCCGTCATGCGCGCTTGCCCCGCTGCCCAGCATCTGTTCTATCCCCTGCTTCTCTTCTTCGAGGGCGGCGAGCGATGCCTCCAGCTCTTCCAGTTCTTTCTTTTCGCGGTAAGTCAGTTTATTTCTGTTTTCTTTCGCAGGCTTTGGTTCCACTGTCTTTTGAGCCTGCGTGCTGCGAGCCTCTTCCGCTTCCTGCTCCAGCCTCAGGTTACGGTATTCGGTATAATTTCCCGTATAATCGCGAATGTCGCCGCTGCCTTCAAACACAAAGATATGATCCACCAGCCTGTCCATGAAATAACGGTCGTGCGACACAATCAGCAGACAGCCCCTGAACGATTGCAGATAATCCTCGAGAATATGAAGCGTTACAATGTCCAGATCGTTGGTAGGCTCGTCGAGGATCAGGAAATTGGGATTCCGTATCAGGATGGTAGCCAGGTACAGGCGTCGCCGTTCGCCGCCGCTTAATTTTTCAACCGGTATGTACTGCATCTCGGGAGGGAACAGAAACTCGGTAAGGAACTGCGAGGCCGATACCTGCCGCCCGTCGCCCACAGTGACTGTTTCGGCAATATCCTTCACGATCTCGATCACGCGCTGTCCGGCCCGGAAGTCGATGCCCGCCTGCCGGTAATAGCCGTACACAATGGTTTCTCCGGTTTCCGTCATTCCTGCGTCTACCGGTTCGCTTCCGGTGATGATGTTCAGAAATGTGGTTTTCCCCGTGCCGTTTTTCCCGATGATGCCCACTTTCTCGTTGCGTGAAAAGGTGTATGAGAAATCGCGGAGAATCACCGTATCGTCAAAGCGTTTGCTCACGTGTTCCAGTACCAGTATTTTGCCGCCCATGCGAGCGCTTTGCACGTTCAGCTCCATGTTTTTTTCGCTGTTCCGGCGGTGCGCTTTTGTTTTCAACCCGTCGAAAGCATCTACGCGGTATTTGGCTTTATGTCCCCGCGCCTGTGGCATGCGGCGCATCCATTCGAGTTCCGTCCGGTAGAGGTTTTTGGCTTTTTCTGTTTCGGCCTGCCGTATAGCCGTCCGTTCGGCGCATTTTTCGAGGTAATAGCTGTAATTGCCCTTGTAGCGGTAGATATCGTTCCTGTCCAGTTCAATGATCTCGTTGCATACGCGGTCGAGGAAATAGCGGTCATGCGTCACCATCAGGAAAGCGCTGCGCGTTTTGCGCAGGTATTCTTCCAGCCATTCCACCATATCGAGATCCAGGTGGTTCGTAGGCTCGTCGAGCAGCAGCAGTTCCGGTTCATTGATGAGCAGGTTGGCCAAAGCGATGCGTTTCTTCTGTCCGCCCGATAGCTGCCCCACCGGCTGGTCGAGCCAGGCGATCTTCAGCCGGCCGAGTATTTGCTTGATGCGGGCTTCGTAATCCCACGCCTGCATGTGATCCATACGCTCCATAGCCCGTTCCAGCGCTTTCCCGTCACCCGAAGTCAGGGCCTGTTCATAATCCGAAATCACTTGAACCATCTCTTCCGATGAGGAAAAAACCGCATGGAATGCGGTCAGTGCAGGATCAAAATCCGGATCCTGTTCCAGATAGCCCACGCGAACGTCCGGCATCAAAATTACAGACCCCGCGTTGGGCGTATCTTTTCCGGCAAGGATATTCAGCAATGACGTTTTTCCGGCGCCGTTGCGGGCGATCAGCGCCATGCGCGAATCGGCATTGATGGTCAGGCCGATTTCACTGAACAATTCGATGTCGCCGTATGATTTGGCCAATTGGTTGACCTGAAGGTAACTCATTTCGATATTCGATTTTTGATGGACAAAAGTACTCAATCGAAAGCAAAAACGGGTGTTTTTTACGGTTCATTCTTTGACCGGCCTGTTTTGGAACCCTGTTGACAAACTATAAAGTTGAAAGCAAATTCACAGTTATGATGTATTATTGATTGCATATCTGTGAAATTTTGATGCAATTAATGATGAATTGAAAGTAAAATTAGCTTTTGATTGATATTTTCCAGACATGTATCCATGTTCTTCACAGTTTTGTTAACTTTGCCGCGTTATTCTATTAAGTTTGTCACAAAAAAATACAGTCCATGTCGGATAAAAAGAAATTGGGAATGATTGCCGGCGGCGGAATGATGCCGGTTGAGATCATTAAATATTGTAATGAGCACGGGAAAGAGATTTTTGTAGTAGGCATTGAGCCGTATGCTCAGGAGGAAGAACTGAAGGATGCGCCGCATATATTTGCCAAGATAGGCGAAGTTGGGAAGATCCTGAAAGCGATGGCTAAAAACGATGTACACGACATCGTGCTGGCCGGCGGGATTAAACGCCCTTCGTTCAAGGAGCTGATCCCCGACTGGGAAGGCGCCAAGCTGATGGCCAAGCTGGCGATCAAGAAGATGAGCGACGACAATATGTTCCGCGCAGTGATGGACGAGATCGAGCGTCACGGTTTTAAAGTGGTGGGTATTGAGGAAGTGGTTCCCGAAATGATGTTTTCGGAAGGTCTCTACGGAAAGGTAAAGCCGTCGTCGGATGATATGGACGACATACAGCGCGGCATTACGGTAGCCAAAGCATTGGGCGCCGTGGACGTCGGGCAGGCTGTGATCGTGCAGGAAGGCATGGTGCTGGCGGTAGAAGCCATCGAAGGCACGGATATGATACTTTCGCGTGCAGCTACCGTCAAGAAGCAGGGCAAAGCGCCCGTGATGGTGAAAGTGCTCAAGCCGGGTCAGGATATGCGCGTGGATTTGCCTGCTATCGGCCTGCAAACCATCGAGCAATTGAAGAAATACGGTATCAAGGGTATTGCTGTGGAAGCCGGTGGAATTCTCCTGATTGAACGCGAAGCTGTGATCAAAATGGCAGACGATTCGGGTATTTTCATCATCGGGATGAAGATATAATGAGTAAAGGCGCGGTATCAAAAATCTGTTATTCCGCGCTTGAAACTGTCCAGCGCTTTTTTTACCGAACCGTATTTCAACAGCAGTTCGCGGGCTTCGTCTGTTGCTATGCCAAGTTCATCCACGATCATGCGCGTGCCGCGTTCCACCAGTTTTTTGTTGGTCAGCTGCATGTTCACCATCCTGTTGCCTTTCACGCGCCCCATTTTGATCATCAGGGTGGTAGAAATCATGTTCAGCGTCAGTTTTTGGGCAGTTCCCGATTTCATCCGGGTGCTTCCGGTTACAAATTCAGGCCCGACGACCACCTCGATCGGGTATTCGGCAGCCTTTGCAAGCGGCGATCCCGGGTTGCAGGTGATACAACCGGTAAGCAGGCCGTTTTCGCGGGCTTTATCCACCGCACCGATCACGTAGGGCGTAGTACCCGATGCTGCAATGCCGATCACGGTGTCCATTTTCCCGATGTTGAAGGCTTGCAGTTCCTGCCAGGCTTTTTCGCGGTCGTCCTCGGCATGTTCCACCGACCGGCGCAAGGCTGTGTCGCCGCCTGCAATCAGCCCGACGATCATATCCCGAACGCCATAAGTTGGCGGTATCTCCGAGGCATCGAGCACGCCAAGGCGCCCGCTGGTACCAGCCCCAAGGTAAAACACGCGACCGCCGCCGGGCAGCCGTTCCATGATGCGGTCGACCAGCGCTTCGATTTGCGGAAGCGCTTTGCCCACTGCTACGGGCACTTTAATGTCTTCCCGATTCATAGCGGCAAGGAGGTCGTGTACGGACATCTCATCCGGATGCTCGAAAACGGAAGGTGATTCGGTAATGCTTATTGGATTCATTCGTTTTTTATTTTGGCGACGGGAGACTGTCACACGCCGCATGTCGCGAGGTATTGAATCAATCCCGGCATCGGTTCCTGCGAAATATTCCCCACGGATAGCCCAAATTCTCCGGCTGTTTTTTTGATGATTTCGCTGAAATGGAAAGCGACGCTGCCTGTGAAATGTACGGGTAGCTGCCGGGCCGCCCCGTATTGCATGACATTACGCGCAAAAAATTCGCGGAAACAATTGCCTGCCAGCGTCTGCATTTCCGGATAACCGATGTGGGCGGCAACAAACCTGGCATACTGCGCCAGGTAACGATTCGGAAAAGGTTTGCGGTACACGTTGTCCAATATTTCGCCGGCAGTTACGGGATAAGCTTCAAAGAAGGCGTTGCATATCCCTTCCGGCAGCCGGTTCTTGAGGATGTCCGAAAGAAGTTTCTTTCCCAGCGCGCTCCCGCTGCCTTCATCGCCGAGGACATAACCCAGCGGCGAAACATTCTGCACAATTTCCTTGCCGTTGTAGTGACACGAGTTGGAACCCGTACCCATGATACAGGCGATGCCCGGCCGGTTCCCGCAAAGGGAATGCGCTGCCGCCAGCAGGTCGCTGTTAACATGGATTTCGGATGCGCCAAAGTAACGGGACAGGGCATCGGCTACTATTTGGTTTTTGTCCGCGAAAGCGCAACCCGCCCCATAAAACCATATCTTCGAGATACCTGTCCGCGGAAGCGTAAATTCCGTTTCCAGCAAGCGTACCATATCTTCCAAACTTGACTGGAAGGGATTAATTCCCCCGGTGGAGCATGTGCCGGCGCTTTTGTCGCGGCTACCCAGGCGCCAGGTAGTTTTGGTGGAGCCGCTGTCGGCGATTAGGAACATGAGAAATCATTATTGCTGATGAATCAACTCTGATATTATTTCTTTTTCTTGGGTTTGACGCTGCTTTGCCGATGGTGGTTTGCGCCGGCCTGCTTCGCAGGTTGTGGCTTGACGGTTGTGTTCCTTTGCTGCGGCCGAAGATGATCGAGTAACGGGGCGGGTTTTTCCTTCCGGCTACCGATCATTAACGAAATAATCCCCAGGATGAGGAATGGCATGCTCAGCCATTGTCCCATGTTGAACATCATATTCTGTTCGAAGTCTTCCTGCGGGTTCTTGATGAATTCGATACAAAAGCGGAAGCCGAACACCATGATCAGGAACAGCCCGAAAATGAGGAAAGGTCGTGGACGACTGTCACATTTGCGGTACACGAACCGCAGTACCAAATAAGTCAAAGCATAATACAGCGCTTCGTATATCTGAGTAGGATGTTTCGGGAGAGTTTCGCCGTTGCGTTCGAAGATAAAACCCCAGGGCAGGGTGGTGGCGTGGCCATATATTTCGGAATTCATCAGGTTGCCCGTACGGATGAAAAAACCGGCCACACCGATAACGATTACCACACGGTCGAGTACCCAGATATAGGGTTTATTCATCTTACGTCCGAAGAGATACAATGAGGTCAGTATCCCGATAGCGCCTCCGTGACTTGACAAGCCTCCTTTCCATACGGCAAATATTTCCAACGGGTGTTGCAGGTAATGCATGGGATGGTAGAAGAAACAGTCGCCGACGCGGGCGCCGATCACTGTTCCCAATATCATGTATACCAGGGCGCGGTCGGCAAAATCGTCGGGCAACCTGTCGAATTTCAGTAATTCCTTAAAAGCATAATAGCTGGCGATGAATGCGCAGCCATAGAGGATTCCATACCAGCGGACGGTCAACGGGCCGACGCTGAACGCTTCGGGGGTGATGTTCCAGTGGATCAACAGATCAAGCATATATTCACTAATTTAAATTCAAGATTCGAAAATTAAAGTTACTGCGGCTGTTACAACGCTCTATAGCAGACCAAACCGATATTTTTTTGACGCCGCAAGATACGAAATAATCCGATTCGGTACTTCGTGAACCAATCATCATTAATTGTTCTAATGAACTTTTTTTTACGAAAAATATGGTTGTAATAAAATTAAGGGCAGTCGACGAAATCGGCAATCCAACCACCGCCGAGCCGTTTTTGGTTCTTTTTGCAGCATCAAAAAGAATAAGAAATAAAAGAAAATGGAAATATAGCGCCTCAAAGAAAGAATGAACCGACTTGGGTTTATATATCGGTTATCGGTTAAGTCTTTTTTTGAGGCGCTATGAGAAAAAGTTATTGACCCTGACAGGTCTGCCGACCCTGTCAGGTCGTTTTACCCCGTTGAGCGGCATTTGTAATGCCGCTCGGAACACAGGGCAATTTGTAATTGCCGCCTGTCAGGCTGCGAAGCTGCCGACAGGGTTTGGAACTTCGTACATCAGCGACCGATAGCGATCCCTGCGATGATTCCCGCCGCTATCCCTCCGGCGGTACAGAGGATCGTCCTCCGGCGGGTTTTCTTCCGCTGCCGCCGCAGCTGTTCCCGGTAGCTGTCGGCGACGGATTGGCGCAGCCGGTCGGCTTCCGACCGGTTGGCCTCCAGTTC
>JAISCQ010000242.1 GCA_031265445.1 Bacteroidales bacterium | reverse complement strand
ATTGAAATTAAAATATTCTTTTTCATTGTCTTTAAACTTAGGATGATTAATAAAAAGAAAGATTGATGCCAAGCGAATAAGTACGGGCCTGCGGCAGGGAACCGCGACCAATGGTCACTTCGGGATCCAGTCCTTCAAATTTGGTGAAGGTAAACGGATTCTGCGCATCTACATAGATTCGGAGGCTGCTGACCGCTTTGCCCACTACACCCAGTTGCCGGCCATTGACGGTGTAACCCAGGGTAATGTTCCTGACACGGACAAACGAAGCGTCCTGCACATCGATGTCCGTTCCGACGCCTTCCGGAAGCGAGACGGGCGACAGGGCGGCGGCTATTCCGGGATGAGTACCGTCCGGATTAGTCTGTGAATTCCATACTCTGTCTATATAACTGTTACCGTTCCTGGCCTGTAATGAAGCCATGCCGTCGGCAGAGGCATAATAGAATACCGGATTCGATTTCCGTACGCCCAGCATGGAATACAGGAAAATGTTCAGGTCGAAATTCCTGTAAGCAAAGGTGTTTCCCAGTCCCCAGTACAAATCCGGCGTCGTATCCACCATCACAATATCGTCGGCGGTAATCTCTCCGTCTCCATTTTGATCCACAATGATCGGATATCCGGGCCATTGAGCGCCGGCCGGCTGCGAAGCGGGCATATTGCTTTTACCGGCGTTGACAAGGCCGTTCGTTTCGTACATATACCACGCATTGCCGGTTACCGGAGGTTTTATTTCGTAAGGGCGGTAATCGTAATTGGGAAAGCGTTCCATCCACAGATATTTATATTTAGTCAGGGTAAGAAGCGTAGTCCATGAAAAATCCTTTCCGGTGATATTTTTTGAACTGATGCTGGCATCCCATCCCTGCCTGCGGGTATGCCCACCGTTGACCGGCATGGAACCGAACATGGAAAGACCGGCTGTTACATCGCTCCCCAGCAGGTCAGTGATATCGTTTTGGAACACGTCAAAACTGCCGGAAAGCCGGTCTCTGAAAAGATAGAAATCAATGGCCACATTTTTCATGACGGTCTTTTGCCAGCTTACGTCCGGGTAATCCAGGCCGTTTGTTTTGATGGGCATATACTGCGTGGAGCCGTTGTTGAACCGGATGAAATTACCGCTTATAGGCCCGTAAGTGCCATACAGTGTCGTGCCGAGGTTGTCGCTTCCCGTCGTGCCGTAGCTCGCCCTCAATTTCAGGAGATTGAGCCACTCCACATCGCGCAGGAACAATTCGTTGGAAAGTTTCCAGGCCAGCGAAACGGAGGGAAACAGGGCATATTTCCTGCCGGGGAAAAACTTGTCGGTTCCGTCCCGCCGCAGGGTGCCCGAAACTACGTAGCGATCTAAAATATCCAGACCGGCGCGGACAAACTGCGACCGTTTTTCGTCGTCGCTGCGGTACGACGATGGAAAAAATGATCCCGTAGCCGCAGCGATATTGTCGTTGCCGATGGCGTCGTACTGCTGTCCGTCGTATGATTCCCTCATGCCGTTCGTATGGTTCAGGTAACGCCCGACGCCGACGACCGCATCCAGGTTGACCGCATCGAAGAACCTTTTATTGAACATCAGCGTGGCTTCCATCGTCTGATTCATACGTCGGTCTTCCACCAGATTGCCTCTGGAAGCGTACTTTGAACTGAAGAAGACATGGGACGGGATATAGAGGGAACGCCCGGACTGTTCCAGGTTGTTTCCATACGCCAGACGGGCGGAAAGCATGTTTTTGATAATGTCCACATCGGCGGCAAAATTCAGGAAACTTCCGTTTGCCGCCGTTTTATCGTCTATTTCCAGCAAAGCCACCGGATTCGGAAGAAATACCGGTGACCAAAGCGTGTAAGTTCCCGTTTCATCCTTTACAGGCAGATGCGGCGCCATTTCCATGGACGCCCGCAACGAACCGGCAATGGCGCTTCCATTGCCGGCGCCGTTTTCACCTACGGTGGAATTGAGGTAATTGTTGTAGTACACGTTGATACCTGCCGTCAGTTTGATAAACGGAGCAAGTTGAAGACCGATATTGCTTTTCAGCGAGTAGCGTTCCATTTCGGAGTTAACCATCTGGCCTTTCTGTTTGAAATAGTTGCCCGAAATGTAGTAATGGATGCTTTTCGCGCCCCCGCTGACGGTCAGCGTATGGTTGGAGATGCTGCCGTTCCGCAACACATAGTCGCGCCACGGGGTGGTCTGTGCATTCGCGATCTCCGCATCCGAAAAAACGGGCGACCAGCCGGACGTGTAGGGCGTATCCCCGTAGGGAGCCAGCCTGTTGTTGAACAGATACTGTTCCTTGTTGAAGATGTTGGCATAAGTCATGTACTGCTGTGCATCCAGCGACGCCGGCAGGTCATAATTGCGCACGGTGGAAACGCTTCCGTCGTAGTTGATTTTCAGCGCGCCTTCCTTCCCCTTCTTCGTCGTGATGAGGATTACGCCGTTGGCGGCGCCGATCCCGTAAATGGAAGCGGAAGCGTCTTTCAGAATTTCGATGGATTCGATGTCCTGCGGATTCAGTCCCGCAAGTCCGGCACGGTTCACGGACTGGGGCGTATAAATGCCGGATGTACCCGGTTCCAGCGAGCC
>JAISCQ010000237.1 GCA_031265445.1 Bacteroidales bacterium | reverse complement strand
TACCCGCTGTGGATACTTCGGCCATATAGTCGTTGTCCACGTCCTTTGTCAAAAGGTTGAGCCGTAGCCAGACCTTCCAGATAAATTTGATAACACTCATAAATTTTGAATTTTGAATTATTTTTCCTGCTCTTGCGGCTTCGCAGGGATTGCCCCGTTTTTGAAATGGGTTCGGCTCCATTGTATATATCTCATCGCCTGCCGACCTGTCGTCCCGTCAGGGATTTTTACGGCGCATTGCGAAATCATGTACATCCTTTCATCATGTAAATCCCGGTTCAGACAACAAAAAAGCCGCTATATCGTATGATACGATATAGCGGCGGTATGACAGGTTTGAAAAATTTTTGCTAAACCTCGCGCGCGTGCATGTTATTATGTAATGTAAGTCTCTCTCTCTCTCTCTCTCTCTCTCTCTCTCTCTCTCTCTCTCTCTCTCTCTCTGCAAATATCGAGCCATCCCGTGATTTACAGAACATTACACCGGACATTGCCTGTAACAAATTTTCGAGAGATTTCGATATCATGAAAGATGTTTTTGAATGAAAAATCGGGGACAAATATAAATGCTTTTTGAACAAAAACAAAAAAATATTTGTTTTAGGATATTTTTTTACCTGCCACCACTGTCATGGTCAGAGACCGCTGACAGGGTAACGCGCGATAGACCCTGGCAGCGGTACATTCCATCAACGGCCCGAAACCGGCAGTTATGCGTTTTTCATATTGAGCATCTTTACCGTTGCCTTGATGGCCGAAACTGTTTGGTCGGGTTCCAGCCCGCGGGTTTTAAATTCGCGTCCTTCGGCGGTCTGCCAGGTGATCACTGTTTCTACGAGGGCGTCGGTTCGGCCGCCGGGCGGGATGGTTACCACGTAGTCCACTAATTTGGGAAGGTTCATGTTGAGCGGCTCGTAAATTTTTTGCAGGGCGTTCATGAAAGCGTCGTACTGACCGTCGCCGGCTGCCGTTTCCTCGTAACATTTGCCATCGACCTCAAGGCTAAGCGTGGCGGATGATTTTAATCCTTCGGCTACATTCAGCGAGTAGTTGCGCACCCTGATGCGCTGCCCGACACCTTCGTTTTGCAAGACGTCCGAGATGATATAGGGAAGATCTTCGGCCGTAACGTTCTCCTTGCGGTCGCCGAGTTCAATGACGCGACCGGTGACACGCTGCATGGCTTCGGGATCGAGCCGGATACCCAATTCTTCGAGGTTCTTCATCACGTTCGATTTGCCGGCCGTTTTGCCCAGCGCGTATTTGCGGACACGCCCGAAACGTTCGGGAAGCAAGTCGTTATAGTACAGTTTGTCTTTATGGTCGCCGTCGGCATGTACGCCGCACGCCTGTGTGAATACGTTTTCACCCACCACCGGCTTGTTGGCCGGGATGCGGATACCCGAAAATGTTTCCACCATCCTGCTGAGCAATGTCAGTTTATCCTCATTGATGTGGAGTTCGGCATCGGTATGGTCTTTCAATACGGCTACGATACTTGCCAGCGGGGTATTCCCGGCGCGTTCGCCCAACCCGTTCACCGTAGCGTGTACGCCGCGCACCCCTGCTTTGACAGCCGCAAGCGAATTGGCTACAGCCAGGTCGTAATCGTTGTGCGCATGGAAGTCGAAATGGATGTCCGGATAACGCCGGCACATCTCTTCACAGAGACGGAATGTTTCGTCCGGAGCCAGTATCCCCAGCGTATCGGGCAGCATCATACGTTGCAACGGCGTATCCTTGAGGCTGTCCACCACGTAGAAAACATAATCTTTCGAATGTCGCATGCCGTTGCTCCAATCCTCCAGGTAAAGATTGGCTTTCATGCCCGATTGCGAAACTGTTTCAATCGCCCGGCGGATGTCGGTCACATGCGCTTCCGGCGTTTTACGCAACTGTCCTTTGAGGTGTTTCAACGAACCTTTACCGAGCAGGTTCACTGTTTGAGCGCCGGCATCGCGTATCCAGTCGATCGACAGCGCTCCATCAATGAAAGCGAGCGCCTCCACCTGGTTCAGCCGGTTGTTTTTTGCAGCCCACTCGGTGATGCGCTTCACGGCTTCCAGTTCGCCTGCCGATACCCGAGCCGAGGCCACTTCAATGCGGTCGACCTTCACTTCTTCGAGCAGCAGGCGCGATATATGCAGTTTTTCGGCGGCCGTGTAGGCTACGCCGGATGTTTGTTCCCCGTCGCGCAGGGTGGTGTCCATGATTTCGATGGTCATGTTATTTTGAGAATGATCTGTTTCACATATCACAAATTTACAGCACGCGGGCTATCGGCTTTTTCGTACGCCTCAATCTCATCCTTCATGCGCAGCAAATAGTCTATATCGTCGTACCCGTTGATCAGGCAGGCTTTTTTGTATGGATTGATGTCGAATGATTCCTTTTCGCCGGTTGCGATCAGGGTGATTTCCTGTTTTTCGAGGTCGATACGGATTTTCGTTTTCGGATCTTTTTCCACGGCTGCGAAAATCTTGGCCAGGAACGCAGGGCTTGCCTGTACGGGAAGTAAACCGTTGTTCAGGGCATTGTTCTTGAAGATATCGGCAAAGAAGCTGGATACGACGGCGCGGAATCCGTAGTCGACAATCGCCCAGGCGGCATGTTCGCGGCTCGAACCGCTGCCGAAATTTTTGCCGCCGACAAGCGCCCTGCCCGAATAGGCGGGATTGTTCAGCACAAACGATGCAACAGGCCGGTTGCTTTTGTCGTACCGCCAGTCGCGGAACAGGTTTTCGCCGAATCCGTCGCGGGTAGTCGCCTTCAGGAAGCGCGCCGGGATGATTTGGTCGGTGTCTACATTTTCGACAGGTAACGGAACGATGGTGGTTTCTAAAGTGATGAATTTTTCAGCCATGATGAATATTTAATTTGAATTTTTTGATTTTATGGAACCCGAGCGAGACGGCTTTCAGGATGTTATCCGGCTCCCGATCTCCTGTCTGTGTTCTTCAGGAATACCGATTTCCGTTTCGTCCGTTTCATCCCAGGATATACCCTCCAAGCGTATTTTTCCCGAAGGAGGTATAGCGTCCTTACCCACGCCCCATTGCCTGTTTGGCCGGTCGCCCATTTCGAGTTCCAATGTGCCGCCGTTCACCACATCGTCATGAGCAAACCATGTTTTATTCCAGGGTTGGCCGTTCAGCCTGGCCGATTGGATGTATTTGTTTCTCCACGAAGCATTTTTGGCCACGATGGTAAATATCTTGCCGTTATCCAGACGGATCGTGGTTTTGTTGAACACGGGGCTGCCGATATTATAAACAGGTATACCCGCCGATACAGGATAAAATCCCATGGCCGAGAATGCGTAGCAGGCCGACATGCCTCCGCCGTCCTCATCGCCGGGAATACCCAGCAAATCGTTACGGAACCAGCTTTCCATCACCATACGGATACGTTTTTGCGTTTTCCAGGGTTCGCCTGCATAATTGTACAGGTAAGGTATGTGGCAGCTCGGTTCGTTGCCGGCCACATATTGGCCGATATTACCCGTGGCGTCGGGCTGTACGGCGTAATATTGCCATTTGGACATGGGGATTTCCGTCGCGAACAAACCATCCAGCCGGTCGGCAAAAGGTCGCGCACCTCCGAAAAGATCAACCAGGTCGCCTATGCGGTGGTGTACATCCCAAATATATGTCCAGCCATTATTTTCGTCGTAATAATCGCGGGACCCGATACCGCCCGAAAGCGCATAGTCAAATGGTTCGATGAATTTTCCGTCCCGGTCCTTCGGGTGGAAGAATCCCGTTTCCTTATTGAACAGGTGGCGATAATTGTACGAGCGTTTCATGAAAAAGTCTTCATCTTCGGTTTTTCCCAACGATTTGGCTAATTGGGCAATGCACCAGTCGTCGTATGAAGCAGCCTGTGTAACGGCCACTGCCTGGCGTTTCTCGAAAGCGTTTACTTCCTGAACCGTCTCCTTTTCGCCGGGATGGAGCGCCGGGAACCAGCCCTTTTCGTGATAAAAATCGTCGAGTACTGTCTTGGGCCCGCGCTTCCACGGGATCATCGTTTCGGTAAGCGCCGTATTTTTCATACCCTCGAAAGCTTTTGCCACATCAAACTTTAAACCTTTGCACAAGGCATCGGCAAAAATCACTGCGGCATGGTTGCCGTTCATGCAGTGGGCATCGCCGAATACGCACGGGAAAGTGGGCATCCAGCGTTCGGGTGACTGTTCGCACATGCGGATATACGAGGCCAGCTTTTCTTCTTCGGCTTTCGGGTTGAGAAGGATTTGCAACGGGTGTAGCGCATGGTAGGTATCCCACACCCAATCGTCCGTCCAAAATGGAACTCCGTCGTCATCATGTACCTGTCCGTCGAAGGCGCTATAATATTTTCCGTCTTCCGAGATATGGATCATCCGTTCGTGCGAACGGTACAGGGCAGTATAGAAAGTCGTTTTCTCGTTCTCGGAGCCGCCTTCCACTTCGATTTTGCCCAATGTTTTGTTCCATTCGTTACGGGCATTTTGGGCAACACGTTCCACATCAAAGTCCTCGATTTCTTTTTCCAGATTCTTTTTGGCCTGCTCCACACTGATGTATGAAATGCCATAGCGGACTTTTACGGCCTTTAAAGCCGGATCGAATTGCGCACAAACATTTGCATGCCTGTCGTCCGTTTTTGAACCGGCTGTCTGCGCAGGCGTCTGATCAAACTCCAGATAAAAATAATGTTTCGCGCCGCGGTAATTTTCGAACCCGCTAATGACTTTCCCATCGGCTTTTATCTCGCCGTTGCCAACCGTGCGCAACATGACGGCGCGCCGCCCGTTTTCCTCGAAAGCGAAGGAGTATACGGCCGATTTGGCAGCGGGAGCAAAATCGACGTTGATACCGTAGTCATCCAGAAACACCGAATACCGGTAAGGTGTGGAAATTTCGTGATCATAACGATAATTGATCCCTGAGACGTCGACTTTTTCCACATCGCCGCAAAAGGGCATGAGCAGCAATACCTCACCCTGCCTGTGCGAAGGTACGTTCAACGGGAGTCCCTGCATGCGATCGGTAACAAACTCCCGGTGTGCAGGGATCATGCGCAACATGCTGTTGGGTAAATGGGTGGTGGGAAACGTGGGTACCAACAGTATGCTGATGTTCCCGATGCGGTTGTTTACGTAATCGACAGGCTCCCTGACCGATGTTGCGACCGGCGTGGGATTACACCCCGATAATATGTATATAAGAACGGCAAATAAAACAGGATACTTCATGATCAATAAAATATTACAATCGGATACGGTGGATTATTTTGTTCATTAGAACATTTTTAATGAATACTTGTTGTTATGTTCTTCGCTTTGCGCGAATATTTAACTTACCATTTTTCATCCACGATCACTTTTTTCACGGCTTCCAGGTATCCGAAACCGTGGAGCATGTCGGGCAGGAGATAACTGCCTTCTACCCACTCGTTCCAGGCATTGATGGTGATGAGTTTCGGCTGTCCGGGATGACTGTCGGCGTATTCTTTGGCTTTCTGCAGCAGCATCGCGAAACTTGCAGGCGTATGATGATCGCAGGTAACATCCTTTTTGCCTTTTGTAGGAAAGCGCGGAGTATCATCCCATCCCACCGAAACACACGGAAAAAGAGGCACCTGAAGGACGGCGTCCCATTGCTCGCGTATTTTGCGGGCATTGCTTCCGTGGAGCAGATAGTCGGGATGAAAACCGCCCATATTGTACATCGCCACACTGTTGAATCCTACGCTGTTGACCCTTTCCAGAAGCGCCTTTTCCGATTCCGGATTCAGGAAATATCCCCCGCCGAAGTTGTGTTGAAGGTGCAGATCGGGAAATCCGGCTTTCTTTACTTCGTCGCGGAAATAGTTAATGGCTTTCCGGGTTTCTTCAAGGCTTCCGCCGAAACTGTCCGTCAATTTTCCGATGTCGAAGATGGAAAATACCGGACATCCTTCGATTTTCAGGTAATTTGGCTTCGTGAAATATTGGCGGATGACCCTCTCAACGATAATTTTAAAGTTTTTCCAGTCAACGCGCGCATCCCACAACAGGGTTTCGTCGTCGCCGTAACGGTGGTAGTTCCAGTAATTGCGCTTGACGTCATGGTTCGCCCACATGAGGTAGAAATTCATCTTCCCGTTGTTCGGAGCGCCCAGGAAACCGTCATTCAGCGCAGATTCCAGGTAGGGACCTTCGTCATACCAGTACCAGTCGTAAACAAAGGTGTTGACCCCGTGGCTCGTGGCAAGGTCTATCCAGCGTTCGACCACTTTGGGATCGTTGTCCATTTCGTACCCGAAAAACGGCTGGCGCGGCTGGTAGTGCCCTTCAAAACGGGGATTTCCCTTTTTGATCACCTCCCATTCCCCGATACCTTCGCCCCACAGGAATTTACGTCCCATGGGATCATCGTGGCATGAGGGCCACACGTATGCGGCAACGATGTATTCGGGTTTGGCCCCTGCTTTTTTCTGTTTCCCGGACTGGGCTACCGATGCCGCAGATACGGCAAACAGACAGCATACCGACCATGCAATGCTCAAAAATTGATTCCTATTCATGATAATGATGATGACAAAATGACAAAAATATAAAAAAAACCGGAAGACTTGCGCATAAAAGCAAGTCCTCCGGTAATACACGGTTTAATTTTCGGGAGTATAAGCATAGAACGACAGTTCGCTTATGGAAATGCGCTTCCTTTTAAAATAATTCCAAGTTTCCTTGATGACCAGGCGCACATAGCGTACTTCCGGTTTACCGGACGGAATAGAAAATTCAAATCCGTTGGCGGCAGCCAGCATATCCGCCTCGTTCGGCGGAAATGCCAGCGGGTGTTGCGTAAGATCTTCACATACGAACGAAGTTACCAGACATCCCGACGGCCTGAAAATTTCACATTCCGCCAATAGCGTCCACGAATCTTTCCAAGTACCGTCGGCAGCCCATATACCCTCGTTGCTGACGCTGGCAGGCTCCGCACTGCTGCCCCATACTTCAAACTTCCTTGGGTTATACGAGCCGAAAGCCCAGTACGAAGCATCTGTTACGCCGACTGTGGGATTTGTTACGCCTCCGTCAGCCAATCCTCCGTCGCGTCCCCAAATGACCAGGCTGCTCAGATTTGCGGTTGCGCCGAGGTCGAGCGTAACGAGTATCGGATCTCCGACCAGCGAGCCACTGACGCCGCTCGCATTGACATCGGAGCCGGATGTATGCCACATATTGCCTGCACCCGTATTGCTGCCGTCAAACATCATGTTATAGCCGTAGCCACTCAGTGCGCCGTGGTCTTTGACAATGTTTTCGACTTTTGCGTGCAAGGATTTATTCATCAAAGCGTATACCGGAACATAAACGGACGCCGTCAGGACGAAAGGATCAAGAACAACGGCTTCCGGGGCATAAGACGATTCCAGCGTAACGGTCGTGCCGAACATGATGTCGTCGGCGGTTAATATTATTTTACCTTCGTTCGCAATCTCTCTGGTTGCTTCCATACTGCCTGTATTCGTGTATTTCAGCGTTGAGGATTGCAGGAATCCGCTGTTGCCTGTTTCGCCAAACGCCAGGGTTGCTCCTTCGCGCGTCAATGAAACCAGGGTCAGGCCCCGCGCTTCCAGTCCGGCAGTGAAAGAATCGTCGTAAACATCGGCATTTACGGTAACTTCTTCGGATTTAGTTCCTATTTCGTCCTCGGTTGTTATGGTAAAATTACAGGCGCCTTTTGCCAGGTTTTCAATCACGATTTCCATCGCATCGTCATTCTCTCCGACGGTTATGTTTCTTGAACCTCCGTTCCATGAGACGATAACCTGAGTGATGCGCGGATCGTCTACGTCCCATGTCAGTTTAGCGCGCCGGTTACCCGGGATGGCTTTCAGGTTGCTCACCGGAGAAAGGCCTTCCGCGCCTATCTTGATGAGCCTTAGTTTACGCGATTCGCTGACGCCCGGAGCGGTGGAGGTTTTCGAACGTACCTTCCAGTAAAAAGTCGATACCGGAGCGGTCAATCCCAGGGATGTAATCATCGCGGTGAGGTTTTCCGATGTAATGGTAACCGAATTGCCGCTGATGGCGCTGAGATCGACGCCTACGCTCACTGCAAGCTTATCGCCGTCTTCGCTCTGGCTGATTTCAAGCGCATAAGCGCTGATCTCGCTGTCGCCGTCCCATTCGAATTTCACACTGTTGACGCTGCCCAGGTCTATCAGCATATTACGCGCCGGAGCGATCAGGGCGATTTCAACGGCTTCGGCTTCCAGGCGCCTGATGTTGACCGACTGCAGTGCCGACGCGACGGCATTGCCTTCGGTCGCCTCAACCTTCCAGTAGATCAGGGCGCGTTCATTGGCCTTGTAGCCCCATCCCTTAAGGAGAAGGTCGATATCCTCGGCCGGAATTTCCTTGGAGAAAGATGTTGCGGGCGTTTGATATGCTTTTGTATCCGTCATATTGGGATCGGTCGCCAGCGTAAGGGTATAGCCGCCCGTAATGACGCCTGTTACCTGCCATTCGAAACGGACATTTCCTTTATTCAGGTCAAATTCGGCCTCCGCTTCGGGAGCTTTGATACGGATGGTCGGAGCGGTCTCTTCCGTTTTGTCGCATGCAGTTACGAAAAGTAACGGCAGAAATAAGGTTGTCAAAACCTTGCAAATATTTATCTTTTTCATTGTTCTAATTTTTAGTTTTTATTTGAGTTTGGCGTTATTCATTTATCTCGGCGTATAATGCCGCCACTTGCTCCGCTGTCAGCGGAGCGTCGTAAATACGGGCGATAGCGATGTTGCCGTCCAAACCGTACTCTCCTGCTTTGTTCTCGCCGGTATCTGCTCCTATACCTATCCAGCGGTTGTTACTCTGAGGAAGTACCATGGAAGCATTTGCTACGCTATAAGTTGAAGCAAGTTCACCGTTGATGTACAGATGCATACCTGTCGATTTGTCATATACTCCTACAAGATGATAGTATGTCCCCGCCACGGCAGCTGATGGAGCTGCTGGACCCGTATAGGCGCTGCCTGTATGAACCTCGTAGACAAACTTACCACTGCTTGCATTGTTTCCAAAATACAGCGCCGCTCCGCCGCCCTGGTGCCCGCCGATTATTTTCGCATAATCTTTTAACGTATTCATCGATACTAATGCTTCCATACTGTGTCCGTCGGTAAGCTTGTCCGCGACAGTTCCATATTCCAGCCTGTAGAACCCGCTCAGGGTTTTGACGTCGTTGCCGGTCCACGATGTGTGAGCAAACCGTGCGACGTACCTTCTGTATGTTTCACTCCTCACGGTTGTCAACCGTTCTATATCGTCCGGTTCTGTTTTTTCGTATGGTACCGTAACGATCGGAAGATCAGGATCGGCAATGTTTGTAGCCGTTCCATCCGCATGAAAGATGAGGTCCAATATATCGGCAAGTCCTCTCTGAATAACTTCCACCTGTTGGGATTTGTCGCCGGCTGTGATCGTTACAACGCCGATTCTGCTGCCCAGCGTTGCGGGGACGGCGGTCAGAGTGAGCGTAGTAGCGTTTTTTTCAGCGTTTGTCAGCCAGGCGGGCGCCGTGTAGTTCCACTCGTCGGCGTTGGTAGTAACGGTAATTGTTCCCGTATTACCGCCCTCTTTGGGTATGAATACTGTCTCATCAAAGGATACCGAGAGGCTGATTTCGAACTGAGCCTTTTGCGCGAGGTCAATTTCCTCGCTTACGTCGGCATATTCCGGCAAAAAGAATCTAACTGTGGCATTCCTTGCGATGGCGCCCGGATTGGACGCGGCGGCAAGGGTAAGCGTAGTGGCATTTTTTGCCTTTTCCGTCAGCCAGCCGCTGTTCGGGGTGATTTCATACGCCCAGGTTTCGCTGCTGTTGACGGTGAACACAATGTCTTCGCCCTGCCATGCAACCACAGTATGATTTTCCGGCGGCGTTACCTCAAAAGTGATCTCTACGCCGGTCTGGGTGACGGTGATCATCTGACTCGTAAAACCGCTACATGCGATCGTGACGGTTGCCTGACGGTCGGTTGTCGCCTGTCGCGGGCTAACCTCAATCGTCAGATTTTTCTCCGTTTTCCCTTCAATCACTGTCACGGTACACCACGATTCGGAAGCCGTGGCCGTAAACTTTTGATTGGTGCTTACGGTAAAATATCCGGTTCCGCCTTCCGGCCCAAACACCTGGGTTAACTGCTGCGACCCCATTCTAAAATAAGGCGCTTCATCTTTGTCCTTGCAGCCGGACATTACCGCTACAAGACAAACAATTACTGATAATTTGACTAACTGTTTCATAATGATTTGAATTTAATTTGATTTTAATTTGAATGTGGTGGCCGTTATTCATTTACATTGATCTCGTCGGTTTGGTATATCACCGGATAGTCGGTTGTTTCGGAATCCAGCACGAACATCCGGTATTTGGCGCCTCCCGCATAGACGCGCACGATGATATGCCCAGCGGGCTTGATGACGTTTCCGGCCGCGCCCAGCTTGCTTTTGTGCCCGTCGGTATATCGGGTCGTGTAGATGGTGCGGTCGCCTTCATAGACGAGCGGATCGACCATGCGCGACAGCGGCCCGGCGTCGGGATGCAGCACATGGCAGACGGTAATCACGATTGTTTGCGGCGTCAAGCTGCGCAGGAAATCCGGTTGGGTTGAGTCGTAAGTACCGTGGTGGTTGGCTTTCAAAACAGTAACCTTACCCGCGACCTGTCCGACGGGGACTTCTATCTCCCTCTTTTTGGAAGCGTAGTTCGGGTGGTTATAACCCGATAGATCGCCTCCGGCAAAGTAGCTGAACGACCCGTACGACATTTTGATCACGCAACTGTGCATGTTCTCGTCGGAAACATCGGAGGCCGTATACAGGGTTTTGGCGTTAGCGCCTGTTCCTGTCCACAATATGCCGTTGGCGTAGATGTTCCTGACGGAAAAGTCGCCGTATTGCGCCGCCTTGTGCTTGAGTACGAACTGGGCATTGCTTCCTGTCGCGAATTTCTCAATCTCCGTTCCCTGATGGTCTTTCCGGTAGTTGAGAAAAGCGTAATAGTCTTTCCAAAATCCCCCGGATTCACCTTCGATAGCTGCCCGCGAAGGGAAACTGTAGTCGGGCCATCCGCGATCGATGATCTTTTTGATGGCCACATGTTCCCCCACCATCGTTATTCCGCCCAGTTTGTAGCCGTTCGTTCCCGCTTTCGCAGTATTGGGATTGCCGATATGGTCGGTATGGAAATGGGTTATCCATGCATAGTCAAGCGTTCCGGGAACCGGCAGGTCTTTCGAGAAATGGTTGACATAGTCGGCGATCCATTCGCCCGGCGTTTTACTTTCGTCGGGTACGGACGGGGTTCCCGAAGCGCCGTAATTGCCTCCCACATCGCCGGCATCGACGAGCATCGTTGTCCCGTCGGGGCATATAATGAACGTGCAATCACCCTGGCCTGTCGCTATGTGGTGAATGTCAAGATAGCCTTCCCGCCAGTCCGGAAGATATTCGGCGGGAGTCGGATCCGGCTCCGGATCAGGGTCCGGTTCTGTTTTGCTGTCACACGATACCACAGCCGTAGCCATGCCTGCGGCAAAACCCGGAGCTGATGCTGCCATGGCCATCATGCCGACTTTTTTGACAAAGTCTCTTCTTGAGTTCATTTTTGGGTGTTTATTAATTATAATTATTCCGTAGCCCATAGCGGGTTCTGCACAAGGTTGGGGTTCAACTGCAATTCCTGAAGGGGGATTGGATAGTAATAATCCCTTTCCTCATTCCATGTGCGCGTAATGTGCGGATTGACGATGATCTCGCCTCCAGCCGTACCGTTTGACAGGTTCATATCGCTGATGTCCATGTACTGGCATCCTGCAATCGTCGAAGGAGGTCTCGTTCCGCTGTATATCACCAGATCGGGCTTTCCGTCCCCGTCGATATCGTATTCGCCCGGCCCGGCAAAATATGCTCCCCTGGCCTGGCGGGCCAGCAACTGTCCTTCCCTCCACCTCAGGATGTCGTTCCACCGCATAGCTTCCAGGAACAGTTCCACACGGCGTTCGCGGCGTATTTCCAGTATAACGCCTTTGTTATCGCCTGCCACGCGAGGGTACTGATCGGCAAGGAACGGATCGGGGCCGGCGTTCGCAGCGGACAGGTCGAGGTTCGGCATACCTACCCTGTCGCGCAGAGGCTTTATGGAGCGGTTGATGTCCGCCTGGGTGATGGCGCCCAGTTCGGCCCTGGCTTCGGCAAAATTCAACAGTACCTCCGCATAGCGGAAATGCGGCAGCGCGTTGGTACCATTGATGGTCGTTATGTTGGTGACGAATTTGGTCAGCATATATCCGGTGGTCGAAGCCGAGAAGTCGGTGAGCAGAACCTCACTGCTTCCCGGATAGGTATAGCCCTGGGTTCGTATCGACTGTCCGAGGCGCGGATCGCGTCCCCGAGTGGATTCGTAGAACGATTTGGCGGCGTATCCGGCCATACCGGTAAACTTCGTACCGTCGCTGTTCAGATAGCTGTTGAACAGTGCGCGCGTCATACTGACATGCGAATACGAACGCCCTTGCAGGTACAGATTCACGTAATGGTTTTTCGAAATGGCGTTGGTATACGTCACTGCCAGAACGAACTCGGGGTTGGGCTCCTCCGTCAGGAACATCTCCCGGTAAGCTTTATCAGGGGAAGAGGTATATACCGCATAGCCGCTGCTCCTGATCATTTCGTCCGATGCGCGCTCACATCCGGCAAGGATCTCTTCCCATCCGGTTCTTCCATGATACTTGCGGAAAGTTCCCTCAAACAGGCACATTCTCGACTTGAGGGCGAGCGCCGTCCATTTGGTGACCGCTTCGGGATTTCTTTCGACCGGGCAGTAAGCGATAGCGTAATCAATATCTTCGAGCATCCGTTCGAAAACATATCCGCGCGAATCGCGCGCCCTGTTCAGCGCTTCCTCGTCATTCTGTTCAATCACCCTGTCATACCAAGGGACATCGCCGAAGCGAACGAGCTTGTCGAAATAAAAAAAGGCCCTCCAGAAACGGGCTATCCCGTCATATTTGGCGCGGATGTCGGCATTTTCGCATTTGTGGGAATGGGCCAGGTAGAAGTTGATGGAACGCAGGGCGGTCCATGTCCATTCGTTGCCGCTGGCCGGTACGGTGCGCGTCCCCGTCACTTCTGCCGGAAAAGTGGTTGCAGCTACGTCGTCCCCCTGCCTGATGCCGGGAAACCATCCGTCCGCGATCCCGGGCAGGCATAAAGAGTAGAAGCTGTTGGTGTACGCTTTCAACTCGGCCTCGGATGTAAAATAGGTTTCCGGCGAAAGCGATGACAGGGGATATCTCTCCAAAAAATCGTCGTTACACGCTGCAAGCGCGAAAAAGATCACATAGACCGTTATTTTTAATATTTTCATTACATCAATTTTTTTGCATCTGTTAAAAAGAAAGTTCAATACCGAAAGAATAAGTCTTCCCCATAGGATAGGTTCTGGCATCGGAATACACCATGGTTTCTTCCGGATCGATATACTTATTTTTCAGGCCTGTCCATGTAAAAAGGTTTTCGCCGCTCGCATATATCCTCAGGCTTTCAACGCCGATCCTGCCCGACAGACGGTGTGGAAGGGTATACCCGACGGTCAGGTTGCGCAGCTTGCAATAGCCCACGTTCTGCAGATACATGGTATTGGGCCTTGCCAGTTCGGCATTCGCGGCGATGTAGCCAAGCAGCCTGGGATAGTACGCATCCGGATGATCCTCCGACCATACCTGATCCATGAAACCGGATGGGATGAACGAAGAATAAGGGCGGGAGAAAGGCCCCCAGAACATGGTCGCTTCCCCCGAAGGATACCAGTCCTTTTTCCCGATTCCCTGGAAAAGGGCGTATATGTCCATGCCATTCCAGGAGGCTGACAGAGAAATTCCATAGGAATAGCGCGAGGTGGTATTGCCGATCAGTTTCCTGTCGCCCGGACTGTCCAGCGTACCTGCTCCGCCGCTGATCATACTGTCGTCATTCAGGTTGCGTATCTTGATATCGCCGGCCGACCAGGCGCCAAGCCCTGCAACGGAATTGCCGCGCGGCGCTACGGATGTGTGATTGATTTGACGGGTATATTCCTGCGCTTCTTCGTCGGTCTCGAAAAACCCGTCATAAACGTATCCCCATATTTCGCCCAGTTCCTGCCCGACACGATAGCTTCCCAGCAGGTTTGTCGGGTTGTCGAATTTGGTGATTTTGGAAGTTGCATCGGAAAACACAAAATTAACACCGTAGCGGAAAGGTTTTTCGGCCAGTTGGAACCGGTCGCGCCATCCGAGGGTAATCTCATAACCTTTTGTACGCAGGTCTGCGGCGTTTTCCCTCGGTTCGCTAGCCCCGTACACCGCCGCCAGTTTCTTACCCTGGGTGAGCATGTTTTTGGTGTCGCGCGTGTAAAGATCAGCCGTCAGCGACAGCCTGCCGTCGAGTATGTCCATATCGAAACCGATATTACTGGTTGTGGCCGATTCCCACGTCAGGTCGCCTGCCACAGGCGCCGGGAGCGTAACCCTTTTAACGAACGAACCGTTCTGCGTCCAGCTTGAGCTACCTGCACCCATTGAGGATATATAGGCATAATAATCGACATCCTGATTGCCGAGCGTACCGTACGAATATCTTATTTTCAAGTTGCTGACGATCTGTTTCGCCGGGGCGAAAAAAGCCTCTTCGCTGACCCTGTACCCGACGGAGACAGACGGGAAAAAGCCGAAACGGGATTTTTGGGGAAAACGCGAAGTGCCGTCATAACGTCCGCTCATTTCCAGCAGGTATTTTCCGGCGTAATCATAGTTGATGCGGCCGAAAGCGCCCCGAGTGGCAAACTCGATCGCTCCTCCGGCAACATTGGGGCTATCCCCTGTCGCGAGATTGAGGTCGTTGAGTACTTCCGAGAGCAGGTCCGTACCGCTTGCCTGTATGTTTTTGTACAGGGTTAATTCCTGGTTGAAACCGATCATTGCATTCAAATTGTGCCGGCCGATGTTTTTCGTATAATTGGCGAAAGCGTTGATCACATGTATGTCGTTCGTGTAGCTTCTTTCGGTAAGCTGGTCGGTGTTCAGCGCCGCCCAGCTCCAGTTCTGCATCACGCCCGGGTAAACCGAGTACATGACTTTGGTGGAGCGGTAATAGCGCTGGAAAAGGTCGTGCATGTACGTATAGTTGCCGGTAAGCGTCAGCCCTTCGGCGGGCTTGAGTACTGCCTGAAATGTGCTGGAAAACTCGGAATAGGCGCTGCGTCCTTTCGATTTGCCGTTCTCCTGTATCGCATGAAGCCCGAATCCCATTGTGTAGTTCGACATCTCGGAATTACCCGTCAGCGAACCGTCGGGATTAAACGGCACGTACTGCGGGTGGTAATGGTAATAAGGAACATAGAACTGCGGATCCGACGAGCCGATGAGATTGTCGGATGACGGAGTATACGACTGGTTGAATCCCGACCAGTGATAGTCCGATTTGAAGTAGCGCGTATTGCTGCTTATGTTGAGCCATTTGGCGACGTCTGCATCTATCTTTGTCCTGAAATTATAACGGTTGTCGACATCCGGAGCCAGCCTAAAAATACCCTGTTCCCGCGAATAATTTCCCGAAACCAGATAGCGCACGTTTCCTCCCGAACCCGAAATACTCAGGTCATGCGACTGTTTTGGGCGGTATTTCGCATAGAAGTAATTATACCAGTCGAAATTGCCGTAGTAGTTGTACCTGTCGCGCCCTCCGGCCTGTTTAACAACTACCCACGGACGGTCGGGATGTTCGGTTTTGTCGCCCCGCCGGGCTTCCATCTCGGCCCAGTCCTCGTCGGTATACCTGAAAAGATGGCTGGCATTCCATCTGTAGAAAGCGTCGTCATTGAGCCTGGCGTTGACATACCCCTCGGTGATGAAATCTGTTTTTGTGGCGTGCGTTGTCCATCCAAAATTATTCCGGTACGTAACCTGCGTTTTCCCTTCTTTCGGATTTTTTGTAGTAACAAGGATCACTCCGAAAGCGGCGCGCGCGCCATAAATAGCCGAAGCGGAAGCATCCTTAAGCACCGATATGGTGGCTACATCGTTAACGTTGATGCGGTCGATATTTCCCGGCACGCCGTCGATCAGTACCAGTGGCGAACCGCCGTTAATGGAGGTCATGCCGCGGATATTGAGACTTCCGCTCGTTCCGGGCTGTCCGGAACCAAACGTAATGTTGAGGTTGGGAATAACTCCCTGCAAAGCCTGCGTCATTTTGGTGATGGGACGGTCTTTCATATCTTCGGCGGTAATCTGGCTGACAGCGCCGGTCAGATTGACCTTTTTCTGCGTTCCGTAACCGACTACCACTACTTCTTCAATTTCCCGGACATCTTCATTCAAAACGACGTCAATGCCTGCGCGGTTGCCGACCATCACTTCCTGCGCGGTATAGCCCATAAAGGAAAATACCAGCACAGCGGCCCTGTCGGGTACGGCAATGGAATATTTGCCGTCATATCCGGTAATTACCCCTACCGTCGTTCCCTGAACGAGCACATTTACCCCCGGTATCGCTTCACCGCTTTCATCGGTAACGGTACCTGTAATCACAATACCCTGTTCCTTACCGGCTAACTGGGCCGGCAAAACGGTAATATCCCGGCTACGCATTTCATACGCAAGACCGGTTTTCGACGAAGCCCGGTTCAGGGCTGTCACTGTCGCCTTGCCGTCCTGACCGTATGAGCCGACAGCATTGCCCTGGAATAAGGCGATCAATAGAAAGAAAAAAATTGTTCTCACAACGATGCAAATTTTTGAGTGGAATAAGAATTTTAAAAATAAAAAAACCGCTATATCGTATGATACGATATAGCGGCGGTATAATAAGCTTGAAAAATATTTGCTAAACTTCGCGCGCGCGTATATTACATATAATGTAATGTAAGTCTCTCTCTCTCTCTCTCTCTCTCTCTCTCTCTCTCTCTCTCTCTCTCTGCAAAAGCCGTGCCATTCGGTGATTTACCGAACATTACGGACAACAAATTTTCGAGAGATTTCAACATGATGAAAGATGTTTTTGAATGAAAAATCGGGGCAAATATAAATGCTTTTTGAACAAAAACAAAAAAAATTTGTCCTGGGTGATAAAAATATTTGATGCCGGAAGGCATCTAAGGTTGATCATCCCAATACAGCCATAGCAAACTAACAGTCTGACAGTTTCCGATAAATGATTGAACGCGGTAAAAAAGCTCTGAAAGAGCGTAAGCCGGTTATTCGATTGCTTACGCCCGTTCGGAGCTTGACGAATGTGGCGCGCCCTTTCGCAGGGCGTTTGATACGGCCTCAGGAACCGGATCGCCCTGTTTTACTTACGGCAACTTCTCGAAAGTAATCCACAGGGAACTCATGTCGACAGTTATCCGGTAGTTGCCGACATCTTCCGGTCGTACTTTCCATTTCCAGTCGCCATCGGCTTCGCCCATACGGGGCAGTATTTTTCCCGAAACGAGGGGGCCGTTGACTTGATCGGGTCCAAGGGTGTATCCTCCCCAGTCCTGTGAGAGGATGATTTTGAACGAATCTTGCCAATCTGCGCTATTGGCGCCGGCGGGGGCTGACAGAGTTCCTTCATAGACAAACAAACCGTCGTTCCATGTAAGCACGCAGGAGGCCGGCGGGTCATTCAGCAACCAACCCGTAGGAACGGCCAGGCCTACCATATAGGCATGTTCGCTTGTGTGATAAAAACGCCTTTCGATTTGGATTTGCAGTTGCTGTTTGTTAATTGCTATCGCATGCAATCCGGCCCGGGTTACCTCAAAACAGTCATCCGGCTGGCTGGCTTCGGTTCTTTCGACCAGCGTATTGTTGTCGGCGCCTTTGTTCAGAGAGGGCAGGTCGTTGTCAGGATCGGTGAGAAACTTAAAAATCCCCACATTCAGGAAGCCTTCCCACGAATACAGTGAGCCGGGAGGAATGCCTTCCGTAAGCAAAACCGGGTTGCTTTCGGGATTTGCGGAGCCTGCCAGGTATAAGGGCGAAGGAGGGTAGGCAAACGTTACTGCCGTGAATTGGGTAACCGCCGTTTCACTGTCGACAAACCCGTCATTACGTACCGTGAGCACCACCTGCGCTTCTATGCTCACTTCTTCGCCGGGGGTTACCTGCCACTGGCTCAGTATCAAACTGTTCAACTCGCTTACCGTGAAACTTCTGGTGAAGCCGGTGATGGTCTCCCCCTGCGTAGCGGTACTGAAATTGCGACCGGCAATATCCATGCTGAAAACATAAGTGACGATATCGGTCGATGTATGCTCAATACTGCCCTCGGTCCAGGTAAACGTAGCGGCTGTTTGCGCTTCGTTGGCTTCCAGCAGAATGATTTTCTCCACAGGACCACTGATGGTTATGGGATCGCCTTTGACTGCCGCGCCGTTTTGTGTTATCGAGATGTCAATAGCCGGAAAGCCCTGACAGGCGACCGTCACCACGGCGGTACGCGAACCGGTCGCATCCTGCGCTCCCACCTTGATTTTAAGATTCTCCGTCTTCCTGTTGCCCAGCACTTCGGTTGTACACCACGCCTCGGATGAAGTTGCCGTAAAAGTTTGATCGGTTTTTACGGTAACATACTTTTCTCCGGCCTCAGAGCCGAATGATTGCGTTAAAAACTCAGTTTCTATACTGAAATAGGGTTTTTCGCCTTCTTTCCCGTCTTTGCAGGCAAATAACAAGGTGGCAAGGCAGGCCATCATGGAAAATTTAACTATTTTACTCATACTGATTTTAATTTGGATTATTGATGATGATTATTATTATTGCTATTATTGTCACCGGTTTGCAGAGGCGTCCGAACCGGGTGTTTCTACTCCGCCCTCCTTACCATCGCCGAACGGATCCGCAAGCGTGCGGACGCCGAACCGGCTGCATTCTTCGTAATGAGGACAAATCTCAAGGTCGCCGATGCAGCCGTCGCTTTAGCAGGCTTCGTCCGTGGGCCGCGAATGAACAGCATGTCATGGAGGGGCGTTAATTGCGGAAACGGTTCCGACGAAAATCCGGCCTGCCCTGTAACGCCCGCCGCCGAAAATTCGACGTAACATTGCGCGATATTCCGGGCGTTGTCCAGCGCATATTCCGCGCCGAAATCAAACCGGTCGTCCACCGCCACCGCCACGGGAATGGTTGTGGAAACAGTGGCTACGGTCACGGCGCCGGTAGAGGACGAACCATTCAATTCAACGATGAAATCCCTTTTGTCACGGGACGTCGACATGGTAAATCCCGTGGCGATGCTTACGGCAAAATTGTCCGGCACCGAACCGGTAAGGCCTAATGCAGTCGTCCCGCCGGAGCCTGACAGGAAGGGATTCGGCGCAAGTTCGCCCTCAGCGCCGGGCGCCAGCCATAAAGCTGTCGGGATGTAGCGGGACAGAAAATCGCCAAGCCAGGTACCGAGTTGCATCGCACCGTACTGGTTCGGATGCAAACCATCGTCGGCGTAGCCGGGACGCCATTGATTGCTGCCGTTGACGCTGGCCTGCGACCAGATATCGACGGGGACGACCCAGGGACGTCCTTTTGCCGCACCGTTACTGCTGCTGCACCATTCATGCAACAAATTCAGATGCTCGACCATAGCGGCGGGTAAATCGAAATCGGTTCGCGGCAGTTCGTTGAGCAAAAACACCCGTTTACCCGCCTCGCCGAGCGCATCAAGGATTTTGCCGATATTCCCGGCAGATTTGTTAAAACGGTCGCTACCGAGAGGAAGGCTTGTATACTCGCTGTTGATATAGTCGTTCACGCCGGCGAGAAAAACAACATTCGGCGCCGGATCGGCAAGCGTGGCGGCAAGCGCCCTCGGATCCGTCATCATCCCTCCCGTCGTTATGCTGTTGATGCCGTGATCAATATCGGCAAGGGCTATTGCGCCGTTGGAGAGCATCACCGCCCAGGCGAAGATGTCGCCATTATTGATACGAAAGATATTTCCACTCAGCTCCGTGCTGTTCGCCGTACGGCTATCGCCCAGCGCCGTGAACAGCGGGGAGCCGCTTTCTTCGACGGGTTCTTCCGGCTGAGGAACGGAAGGTTCCCTGCCGGGAAACTCTTCGCCTGAATCGCCACATCCTGTGCCTGTGCCTGCAATGATGATCACTGCGATCATCATTGCAGTTATCCTTCTGAAAATACTTTGATTCATCTTATTAAAGAATTAAAAAATTTTATTCGTCATCATTCGAAACCCCTCTACTGAGGTTTCCCCGCTGAGCGGTAATTGTATTGCCGCTCGGAACACCGCCGGATTTGCAATCCGGCAACGCGTCAGGCTTTTCAGGAACAGATCGCGACTTATGACTGAACACATCAATCTCGGTTGGCATCACATTTTACCATTTACTTATTTACTTTATTTTCTTTCTTCAAACGGCAACTTAGCGAAGCGATCCCACCGCAGGCAATTACAAATTGCCTCGTGTTCCGAGCCGAATTGCAAATTCGGCTCAACGGCGCTAATTTGCCGCTTG
>JAISCQ010000184.1 GCA_031265445.1 Bacteroidales bacterium | reverse complement strand
CGGTAAAATCTGCGCTATTAATCGCCCACGGCATGCCGGAAAACTCCCGCATGTTTTCCGCCCGGTATTCCGTCGCGCCCTCCGTCAAAAACGCAGATGCGGAAATAGTTGTTTCCCACAAGACATCCGTCGGCAGTTTTTTGACTTCCGTCCCGTAATGTTCGGTTTTGGCGGAATCCTGGGTGAGCGTGTTCCGGTCATAGTTAAAGAAAAATTCAGGATCAGGAGAAACAAAATAACCGTAAGTTTTACAAGAAAATACCCCTTGCTCTTTTTTTACCGGGATGGCAACATTGCCCAGTTCTTTCAGTTCCGCCGCTTCCCGAAACAGATCGGGATTCTGTATCGGACACGCCCATTCAAAATAGTCATAGCCCTCGTCAAAGCTGCCACCGCCCCGGTCCGGAGAACGAATACCCCAAAATATATTCTGTGCAAAGTTAACAGCACCTACAGGTGGATATACCGCAGAGTACTGTTCCCTCAACAATGCGTAATACAGTTGCGTCACAAACGATGGAGCAGTCCGTACAACCATGCGGTTTTCAAAGTCAAACAGGTATGATGTTACATTCACTCCCGATAGAAATCCCCAGTCTCCATACTGGATAAGTATGCCCGCTTTGTTTCCCTTAATAACAGGATATGGGAGAGCCATCGGAAGGCCGCCATAATCTCTGTTGCGCGGCAAATCCCCGGTCGCGTCAATATCAATATAATCAAGATTTTCATTATACATGCGAAAAAACCAGCGGTCGGGCATTTTCGGTTCATCTCCATAATCCCAAAATGAGCTGAATAAAATATATCCGTTCGCAAAAGCGTAAGTTTCCCAAAACCGCCCCGTATCCACCGGCAGATACATCACTACTTTGCCGGTGGCGTTTTCAATCTGGATCAGCCGGTCATAGTAGTAGACTATCGTATATTTTTCCCCGCGCGAAGAACAGGGACTCCCTGCGCTTGCGGTGCTTGTAGTGTTTAGCATCTTTTCCCAGTCGCCAAGCGCCATCTTTCCGTAAGCCGTAAACAGATTAGCCCTGCCATTATGGTTGCGTTGTATTTTAAGCAAACTTTCGCCAAATTCAAGAAAATCCGCATCATTATAGAAAGACCGGTACCTGTAAGCAGCGTCATCCTCGGCAGGATCCGGAGTGTCGACTTTGTAAGCAACACCGTCAGAAATAAAATACTTCGTCGATGCACGCTCGCCAGTCGATGAAATTCTTAAAAAAAAAGCCTGCGGGATATTGCCTCGGGGAGAAGGCGTTTCACCCGTCAGCGGCAAAGCGCAACACAGGGCGCATACAGTCAGCGCAAACATTGCTTTCATTTTCATAATATGATATCTCCTGTCACTTTTATCAATCACAGACGGTACGCATACCGCCCGTTATCGTTCATCGCCAGGCTTTGCGGGATTTCCCCGCGAAGCCGTTTCTTGTTCATATCCGCTTTTGCGCCGTTAACCCGTCACCAGTTCTGGTAATTGTTTCTTCCGCCAGTGCCGTCGCCGAATAGGTAGCGGTTTATTGTAAAGTTACCAAACGTCTTGAACTGCTGGGTTCCCAATATCTGGTCATACGCCGTGGGATACCATAGCATGCATCCCGCGCTGCCGCCCAAAAAGCCTGCATCGGACCTGACAAGAGGGAAATTGTTTGATTTGTGCGCATTTATGTCGGAGACTTTCGCACTCATTTGATTACCCGCCTCGTCATAATAATAACCGGGGAGATTTGTTCTATTGTTCCTCCAGTTATCCTTTTCCGTATAAGGGAAACCCGGAACAGCCGCCTTGTCCTCGCCGTTCAGTTTCGGCCCTGTCACATTCTCCCATGTTGCGTTTTTACCGGCTACGGCATCAAACAGCCGCAGCGCTTTGTACGAATCGCCGTCTAAATTATGCAGCGAGGTAACCTGCCGGTATGTGCCGTCAGCAATCGCCGGCAACGCCGCATCCATTTTACTCGGATCGGGCATGGTCGAGCCCAGCCCGAACATCTGCACATTGCCGGACGAGTCAATCTGGAACGTCGCCGCTTTCAACCGGTGCGATTCGGGTATCATGTTTTCTACCATGATGTAGTCCACCTCGCCCTCGCGTGCCCCCAAATGAAAAGTCGGCGTGAGCGTCCCGGCAATCTCGCCGAGCTCGTTTTTAATATTCACCGCAGTCATGTATCCTCCGTAATACGGTATGCGCCGGACCCCGACACCCCTGCTCACGTCCGCATATGTCATCAAAAACGCGTTTACGTCAATTGACCCGTCCGCCGCCGTATGTCCCATTGCTCCGGTTATTGACGTCCCCAAATTAGCATTCAACCCGTTTACCAGCGCCTTATATTCATCGTCAGACAGTCCGTCCTTCATGGGACTGGCCAGCCCCATCAGCACCCCGAAAGAATATTTATACGACTCGTCCGTTGCCATTTTGTGCCCGGTAATGTTCCCGTCCCCGTCAAATATATCCAGGGGACTTCTTACAAGTATATTGCCGTCTTCGTCCAGCAAGCTGTGGTTCTCGTCCCGTATCACTCCGTAAGTGCCGTCTTCCCTTACCACACGCCGCCAGTAATCCCCGCTCGAATCATAGTTGCTCATGGCGTTCAAGGCGAACCCCGACATATCCCCGCTGGACACCGCTTTGTCCCACGCCGCAAGGTCCTTCGCCAGATTCGCCGTATTCGCATACCCCGCCTTGGCGCTCCTCATCCTGTCCGCCATCACCGTGTGCGCTATTACCGCCTGTACCGTCTCCCCGACCTGGTCGCTCCCCCTTGTCCCGTCACGGTAACTCTCGTGCTGCAACTGTATCGCGTTGTTGTACTCGTTTCCGCTGTCCACCATCTGAATCAGCCGCCCCGCTCCGCTGCCCGTTGTCTGCGCTGTGGCGTATTCCCCTTTTTCGTTCCTTATCTCATCCACAAAGCTCAATTCGTCCAGTCCGCTCGCGAGCCTCGCCGACGTGTTTTCCGCCGTCCAGTCCCCGTACACATAGTTCTTCATCGCTGTCCCTCGTTTTACCTGTTCATCTAGCCCACTCATGTATCTCCCCAATATTTCTGCAATAATTCCATCTTATTTTTCAGATTAGACATGCCTTCTTTCCATTCTTTCGCTGTTCGGGAGTCAATTTCCATCGCCTTGACAAGGTCATCTATCCGGTTTTCCTCTTTTTCTAACAGTGCGTTATACGCGTCGAACATTTTTGCATCGCGAGGTCGCTGGCTTTCCTCTTTATCTTCTGCGTCTACTAAATGACCTTCGCCGCTGATAGTATGGGCTTTATTGTCATATTCACGCGCTTTCTCTTCGTCCGGTTCTATCCGCGAAAAAAAATGATACGCGGCGGCACGATCGTGCTTATTGTGTCTTGTATCGTCCGGGGCCAGCTTTCGAATCGTCTCGGCGATTTCCCTGATTTTCTTTCTATGTTTGGCTTCTTTTATAGGATCCCACTCATGATCCGCTGAACGCAAATATTCATGACCGTAATTGACGTAATGTTTTATAACGTCCGGTTCCAACTCAATGGCTTTTTCAGCAACAGCAATGTACCCGCGCCAAATCTTGCGGAGCGCCTTTTTCCCCATCTCGTTCCCTGAATCAGTGTTCCAAAGCGCAAACAGATACTGATCAATATCGGTTTCACTACGGGCGAACGCTTCTCCCCATAGGTCATAGACTTTTTGAACCGATCCGTCAACGCTCAACGGCCACGAGGCAAATTCTTTTTCTGTCGTTAACTCAGGCCCGTCATAGTTTATCATCATAAGTCCTTCTTCCAGCACTTTCCGTATGATCACCATGCTCATCGCCCTTTGAAATTCCAGCTTCTCCCGTCCTTTTCTTTCCTCATGAATTATTCGCAGCAGTTCGGGATCAAACTCATCAGGAAAGTCTTTTGCCGCTCCATATATGCCATTATTAGATAGCCAGCCCGAATATATAAAATCAGACATTCCTTCTGCTAACAACTTTGATACACAACCGTCTATCCGAAAGCCATCCAGTTTCTTAATAAGCGCATCTGTAAACGCATCCGTTTTCATTTTATTCCCTTTTTAATACCCCGCCCCTTGGAGCGGGGATTTTTTACTTTTTTCCTCCCTTTTTAGGGTAAGTAATATGTACCTTAAAATCATCCTCTCCCCACGGATAAGATTTATCCTTGGGCCAAGAGATGTCAAGTGCGGGAAGATTACCCGATGAAGCTGATGAGTATCTTCTATAAGTAATCTCGGTACCATCTGATAGCACCGCAGTTGTTCTTTTCAGATATTCATCTATATTATTCCCGTCAAATTTTACAGGTTTTAAAGTGCCTCCGTCGGCCATGCTGTTGAACAATTCAACCAACTTATCTAATGTTGCAACTTCCTTTATTGTTCCATTTGAACCTTTCTCATTTATTTCATCCCACAAGCCAAACACTCTTTCCGCATTATTGCTTGCGGCATCCGGTGTATTATTCAATTTAGGACCGATATACATCTGAAACACGCCCAACAGCTCAGCGATACTGCCTCCGAATGCTAAGTTTCCCCCCAGCAAACCCCGTTCTCTTCCATCGTCTTTGAACGTTTTTCCGACGGCGTAATTAATCTTTCCCTTTAACGTCTCTTTAATATCAAAATAATCGCCGTCAGACCGGTAAACCATATCCGCGTAAGCGTCCATTATGCCCATGTTGCCCACAGACCGCGCGTAGTCGTACGCCGCAAGGTCCAGCCCTATCACGCCTTCGCTGTTAAAGCTGTATCCGGCCTTCCTCATCCTGTCCGCAAGCTCCGTGTGCGCCTTCACCGCCTCCCGGGTTTCCAGATAATTCCCGTCCGGCGTCGTCCCGTCGCGGTACGCCTCGTGCCCAAGCACCGCCACATTGTCCGCATACCCCATGTCGGTTATCGTTATGGTGCGGCCTCCGCTGCCGTTCTGCACTGTCTGCCCGTACCGTGTTTCGCTTCCCAGTCCCCCCTGTTTCACAAACAGCAGATCGTCCTTCTCGTTTGCAACGCGCATAGCCGTATTTTCCATCGTCCAGTCCCCGTGCACATAGAGGCCGTATGCTGTTTGCCCCTCCGCCGTGTGCAGCTTTTTCTCCAGCGCGGCCCTGTCCATGCCGCGCTTGGCAAGGTCATACACCGCGCCGCCGACGTCTATTCCCCCGCTTCCTATCCGCCCGGTTATCCCTTCGCTACCTATGTT
>JAISCQ010000147.1 GCA_031265445.1 Bacteroidales bacterium | reverse complement strand
CGTTATTTCGATGTATTCTCCCTGAATGCCTATACGGCCCCTTATCCTCCTTCCACGAAAGAACTGTCGGAAATCAGCGGTAAGCCGGTGCTGATTACGGAATGGCATTTCGGTAGCGGTACAGACGGCGGATTACCTACTCCCGGACTGAATATAACTATTTCGCAGAAAGACCGTGCGGCAGCCTACCGCGTCTTTGCGGAAAACGGATTTGCAAGGCCCGAGATCATTGGTTTCCATTGGTTCCAGTGGACAGACCAGAATATCCTCGGACGCGGAGACGGCGAAAACTTCAATATCGGTTTCCTGGACGCCTGTTCCTTACCCTACCCGGAATTAACGGAAGCAGCCCGCCAGACGCATGAGGGCATGTACGACATTGCCCGGGGCATGAAAAAGCCGTATGAATATAATTTCCCTCCCGTCCCCTCCTTACCGGCAATTACCGAATAACACGGAGCGCAGCACGGAGTATCGGGCGGTATTCAGTCGTAATACCGCCCGGATGCCGGCCGACAGTTTGTCGGCAGCCTTCCGTAAATTACGGAAGCCCGCCGACAACTCCCGGCACAAAAGCGCGAACCGCCACAACGTGGCCGGTTCCTGAAGGGAACAAAGAACTCAGTACCCTGTTGGCAGCCCGACATTTTGTGAATCCGGAACGGATGATCTATCGGTAGCCCGACGTGGAACGTCGGGTTGAGGAAACGAGTCACAGTATCTGAGCGGCGAAGCCCCGATATAGATACAGGAAGTATATTTCGGGGCTTCGCCGCTCCGGCATGGTTCTCCGGTCTTTTGACCCGACGTTTTACGTCGGGCTACCGATAGATCATCCGTTCCGGATTCACAAAATGTCGGGCTGCCAACAGGGTACTAAGTTCTTTGTTCTCTTCAGGAACCAGCCACGTTGTGGCTATTATTCTCTCAGCCCCCCCTTCAGGGCAATGTCATTAAGTTAACGTGAGTTCGGGATAAGCATCATAAGCAATTTTGGCGGGCTGCCGACAATTCCCGGCGCCAAAGCGCGACCCGCGCCGGACCGAAAAAAACTTTCGGCACCAAAGCGCGGGCCGCGCCGGACTGAAAAAAACTTTCGGCACCAACGCGCGGGCCGCGCCGGAGCAAAAAAAACTTTTGGCGCCAAAGCGCGGGCCGCGCCGGAGCAAAAAAAACTTTTGGCGTCAAAGCGCGGGCCGCGCCGGAGCAAAAAAAACTTTTGGCACCAAAGCGCGGGCCGCGCCGGACTGAAAAAAACTCCCGGCAACCAACCGCCTGGGGCGACGGAACCCCGAAAGACAGAAAAATTCCCGTAAAAAAGTTTGTGCGACTGCAGATAAGCTTACATCGAACTCACGTTAACTTAATGACATTGCCCTGAAGGGGGTTGGGGGGTAGTTCTTTGTTCCCTTCAGGAACGGGCCACGCTGTGGCTTATCTGTATCCCGAACTCACGTTTATAAATAATCAAGGCTCATCTTATTAAGACGAGCCTTGGTTCTTTATGATAAATAGCCTGGAGATCGAAGCTCTGCTCCGCTATTGCAACGGATCAAACGTCCCGTTGTCCCAGCCTTTGGTCTGTTCCAGTTTGGAGTTAGTCACTAAATCGTCGCTGTGAAGAGGATAGAAATAGTACTTTTCGGGGAAGTTCAATACGTTCACTTTATCTTCGCCGGCAATTTCGATTTCGTCGGTAAAATATTGGTTGTACTGGTTTTCGAAATCCGTTTCAAGGTTTTTGTAAGCGGCAAATTCGTCTTCCGTCATTTTCAGTATAGCCAGACGCCCTTCACGGCGCATACCGTTCAACTCCTGCAACATTCGCCGGCGGCGCAAATCCCACAGACGTTTGTTTTCAAAAGCAAACTCTATCTGCCGTTCGAACAGGATGGCACGTGTCATTTCGGCTTTCGGCAGGTTGGCTTTCAGGCCGTACAATCCGTTTGTTCCGGCGATGATGCCGGCACGTTTGCGGATATCTTTCAATACGGCGTAAGCTTCATCGTTTTTGTCGAGTTCTGCAGCACATTCGGCAAAGTTCATCAACACCTCGGCAAACCGGATTTCTATCCAGTCGACAGAGTTTCTTCCGGTATACGCCTGATATTCGGTTGAGGCGGGATTAATCGCTTTCCGGCAATACAGATGCGTACTCGAAGGATTGGCGCAAGGTTCGGGCGGATATGTCCAGAGTCTTTCTTCGATATTGTCATATTGCGCCCAGTTGCAACTGTTCCATGCGATGGTTTGCGCAAAACGCGGGTCGCGGTTTTTCCAGAAGAACACATCGTCGTATTGAGCCGATTCCGTAACCGGTTCGCCGGTAATCATCGGGAAAGCCTTTGCCAGTTGCCAGGTTGGTTTGTTCCATCCGTCCATACCGGTCGAGCGTGCCGGCTGGCGCGTGCCCGCCTCCCACGAATGCCCGAGGTTAGGCTCCTGATAGCGTTTCACGAAAACAACCTCTTTGTTCATCTCTTCAAACCAAAGTCTGTAGAAATCCCCGAACAAACCATAGCCGTTCGCCTCCAGTTTTTCTTTTGCATCCTTGTTGGCATTGTAGGCCTGCGTCCATCTGTCCGGGTCGTTGCCGGGATTGAACTGCGGGCTTGCCCAGTAAAGCAATACCCGTCCTTTCAGCGCAAGCGCCGCTGCTTTGGAAAGGCGCCCCGCATTGTTGCCCGACCATGTGTACGGAAATTCTTCAACGGCAATGGCATCGTCTAAATCCTGAACGACAGACCGGATACATTCCGAGGTTTTACTGCGCGGTGTCAATAAATCGTCCGACATACCCTGTACATTCAGGATCATCGGCACACCGCCGTATTTGCGTACCAGATCGAAATAGGTCCAGGCACGTATAACTAAGGCCTGAGCGCTATACAGGTCTTTTTCCTTCTGATCGATTGAGCCTGCGGCAAGATTCTCGAGAAACATATTTATTTTGCGAATATTGGCGTATGTATCTTTCAACGAGCCGAAATCATCCGAACCTGCCTGTCCCCACGGATACCTCGGTACTCTGTCGGGACCCGCTTCGTCGCAATTTTCGGCGTTTCCGGCATCCCAGCCCGGAACCATGTCGCGATGCAGGTTATCTAAAACCATCAGAGCGAACTGGGCGTTGTCGTATACGACTTTATCCGACATCGAACCCAAATCGTTTTTATCCAGTACACCGGAACAATTTGTGCATAATAACATACACCATACAATTGTCAATATATAATTTATCTTTTTCATTGTTTATATTCTTTACAGATTAAAAGCTGAAATTCAAACCTAAAGACACATTTTTCATTGGCGGATAGCGCGTAATATTTCCATTGCCCGTTACCCTTACTCCGCTGTTAATGCCAAGTTCGGGGTCGAAATCCTTAATATGGTCTTCCAGAAGGAAGAGATTCGTTGCCGTCAGAAGCACTTTTGCCTGCGAAATCCTTATTTTCGACAGAAACGATTTCGGGAGAGAATACGACAGGTTGATATTTTTCAAACGCAGGAACGAACCGTTTTTTACCCAGAACGACGACGCATCCATATCGCCCCACATATAGCGGCTCGATTCGGCGCGGGGATATTTGGCATTGAGATTTTCGGGCGTCCAGTGGTCGTTCCAGAAAGCATAGTTTTTCTCGTTTGTCCCACCCGATACTTTCCGCTGTTCGTAGATAACGTCGTGTCCGGCAAAGCCCTGGAAAAGTACTTCCAGTGATAAATTTTTCCATTCGGCGCCGAGATAGATGCCGTAACTTACCGGTGGCAGCGTATGCTCGATAATCCAGTCTTTGTCTTCGGCTGTGATTTTACCGTCGGGCGCATCGCCGGTCACTCCGCGGATATCCTTATAGTTCAACATCCCGAGTTGCGGTACATCGCCATTGATTGTATAACCTGCGGGCAGTGCATCCAGATCGGCTTGCGTGCGGATGATATCCGTGAAAACATACCCCATCAGACGGTCGTTGTTCAAACCCTTTTGAGATTGATAAGGACGGATATTCTCCGCCTCGTCTATCTCAACGATCTTATTGGTTGCATACGAAATATTTCCGCCTATATGCCAGGTGAAATCCGTGCCGATCCGGTCGATATAGCCAAGTTCCAGTTCATAGCCGTGCGAATTGACCACGCCATAATTTTCAGCCGGCATGCTGCCTCCGAAAGAGACGGGCAGGATTTTTATGCGACTGCCCAAGACGTCATACGTATGTTTATAGAAAACGCTCATTGATGCGGTGAGGCGATTGTTGAGGAAAGCCAGATCCAGCCCGCCGTCGTAAGTGAGCGACTTTTCCCAGGTGATTTCGGGATTGGCAATCACGCCTGCCTTCAATCCGCTTGCCGCTCCGCCATATTCCGCCCCGTCGGCAAAACCGTAGACAGACATCCACTGCCAGCCCTCCGGAATACCGTCATTGTTGGCGTCGACAAAGTCGTTACCCAACAATCCCACCGAGCCGCGAAGTTTCAACTGATCGATGAACGAGACATTTTCTTTAAAGAAATTTTCTTCCGACATACGCCAGGCGGCCGAAGCGGAAGGGAAAAATCCCCAGCGATGCTTCGGAGCGAATCTCACCGAGCCGTCGTAGCGGGCCGACAGTTCAACCAGATATTTATTGGCGTATCCGTAATGAATACGTCCTGCGTACGATTGCCGTCCTTCTTCCGAACCGTTACCATCCACGCCGAAATCCGCCGTGTTTTTACTTCCGGCGGGAAACTGGTCAATTGCCGAATTGATAAAATTCTTCGTAGACGCCTTAAACCAGTCGCCTGTACCTTCCGACTGTTCGTAGATAAACACGGCGCTGAGGTTATGGTCGCCAAAAGTCCGGTCGTAATTAACGAAGGCGTTGAACTGGTAGTTGTTGTTGTCGTCATACCTTTCATCCAGTATGTTGCCGTCGCCGCCCCGGGTCCAGGTTTCGCCCGTCGGCTCATCGGTAACAATATGTCCGTGCTCTCCGGTTGTTTTGAAAAGATATAAAGTCTGCGGGATATTGAATTTCTTGGTGAACTGTTGCCTGCTGTACATACTGTAGAGCGCTTTCAAACTCAATCCTTCCACCCACGGCACATTATATTGCAGCGAAATGTCGGCTTCCTGATTGGTATATTTCCGGTTGTTATACACCTCGCCGCCCCGGTTGACCACTTCCATAATGTGCGACGTCTGCGCAAAAGTAGCGGGACGCACCGGCAGGCCGTTAATATACGGCGGGAAAAATGCGGACGTCAGCAGCAGGAACGAACTCCAGGTGTCGTCCATGCTGTCTCTGTCGTTGTCGTTCACCCAGTAAGGTTTATGGTCTTTCCGGGTATCCAGGTTCAGGTTCAGCGAGGCAGTCAGGTTTTTGGTAATATTCGCTTCAATATTTCCTCTGAGTGTATATTTATTGTAGTTCAGATTATCGAATCCGCCGGTTTCGTAATAATCCGAACCACCGATAAAATAGCGAACCTGCTGATTTCCTCCGCTCACGTTCACGGAATGTTGGGTGAGCATCGGATTTCGCCATGCTTCGTCAATCCAGTCATACGAATGAGTTTTGTAATACGCCAGTTCGTCATTCGTGAACCAGTTGGCGTTGGCAGCATCCGCGCCGCCGACTCTCAGCCCGTCGTTGATGAAGGTGGCATGCTCATAAGCGTTCTGCATCGTCGGAATACGTGTCGGGTCAGAAAAACCGACCGAACCGTTGTAGGTGATAACCGGTTTACCTTCATGCCCCTTTTTGGTTGTTACCAGCACGACGCCGTTTGCCGAACGCGAACCGTAGATAGCCGTTGAAGCAGCGTCTTTCAGGATGGAGATATTCTCCACATCATTTGCGTCGATGCCGTCGAACGCGAACTTGTCTCTCACGATGCCGTCGATGACATAAAGCGGGTCGGTATTATTCCAGGAACCTCTCGAACGGATCACTATCGCCGAGCTGTTGCCCGGACGTCCGCCCATTCCGCCTGAAACATACACACCCGACAGCCTGCCTCCCAATGCATTCGAGAGATTACTTGTCGGAACGTTATGCAGATCATCTACTTTCAGGGTTGCCACCGATCCGGTCAGGTTCACTTTTTTCTGCGTACCGTATCCTACGATCACTACTTCGTCCAGCGCCTGATTGTCTTCCGCCAGCGTGATGTCCAAATC
>JAISCQ010000146.1 GCA_031265445.1 Bacteroidales bacterium | reverse complement strand
GCAGTTTGTGCAAACCGAAGTAAAAAGCAGTAAAGGCAGATCCGACGCGGTAGTAAAAACCGCCGGCAGCATTTATGTTTTCGAGTTCAAAATGGACGATAACGCCACTGCCGAAGACGCCCTTGCACAGATTAACAGCAAAGACTATGCGATCCCGTATTCCGCCGACCACAGGAAAACGGTTAAAATAGGCGTGGAATTTTCGCAAACGGAAAAAGGCGTCAAACGGTGGCTGATAGAATAACACCTGTACCGGTATCAAATGCAGTGATATAAATTTAAAGAATATGATACGGAATACGGACAAAATGCGTGCGGGCGATGTCAAAACAACAAAAACACCCGCACGGATTCCGCACGGGTGTTGATGTGATCAAGCCTGCGTATTTTACGCGGTTTCCTTTACCCTGCTTCCGAAATAACCGTAGAAGGAAACAAATGCAAAGCAAACCATAGGTGTCAGGAAGCCCGCGCTCATGTTTACGGCTCCTATTCTGCCCATCAGCCAGGGGCAGATGGCTCCGCCGACGATGGTCATTACCAGGATGGAAGAAGCTGTCTTGGTCTTTTCGCCCAAACCTTTTAAGCCCAATGCAAAAATGGACGGAAACATGACGGACATGAACAGGTAGCTTAATATAAGCGCGATGATGCCGAATCGGTTATGGTTCATGGACGTGAACAGCATCAGCAATGTATTAACCAGGGCGAATGTTCCCAGCAGTACGCTTGGCTTCAGCGCTCTCATCACCATACTCCCGGTGAACCGTCCTGCAGCGAACAGCCCCATGCCGCCCATACCAAGCAGCAACCCGGCTTGCATTTCGGTGAGGCCAAGTTCCTTAACTTCGATGGTATAATTGATAAAGAAACTGCCAATACCCGTTTGCGCCGCTATATACAAGAGTTGCGCCGCCACGGCCAATACAAAATGACGCTGTTTGATCAAAGGCTTGTCGAAATGTGCAGCGTTTCCGGCGCTAACTTCATGCCCGTCGTCGGCTTTAACTTCGGGCAGCCTGGTGAAGAAGAACATCGCCAACACCAGCAGCACTACGATTCCAAGCCCAACGTAAGGCACAATCAGCGCCGAGTTATCGCTTGCTGCAGCTTCGTGTAGCGTTTCGGCCGCCGTTTGCACAGCTCCGCTTACGCCGGTAAATACTTTGCTTACGGCATCGAAGAACAGCTCGCCGATGGATTTGTCGGAATCGTTTTTAAAGATGAGGATGGAGCCTACCAATGGGCCTAAAATCCAGCCGATAGCATTAAACGTCTGTGCGAAGTTAATCCGGCTTACCGCTGTCTCGGGAGGCCCAAGTACTGTGGTATAAGGATTCGCAACGGTTTCGAGACATGTCAGTCCGCAGAATATGATCAGCAAGCCCAACAGGAATGCCCAGAAAGTATTGATACTCACTGCGGGGATGAACCAGAAGGCTCCAATGGCAAAAAGCGACAATCCGACCAGGATACCCGCTTTATATCCGAAACGGCGGGCTATGATCCCTGCAGGAATAGCCATCAGGAAGTAGGCGCCGTAGGCTGATGCCTGAACCGCCCCGGATTGGGCTTTGGTCAGGCTCAAGGCGTCCTGGAAATGCTTGTTGAGCACGTCCAGCAAACTGTGGGCAAATCCCCACAACAAGAACAAACAAGTAATCAGGAGGAAGGAAAACAAATAGTTTTGCCCGCCTTTACCCCGGAAGAGTGAATTGTTTTTCATCCATTCAAGTCATAAAATCGAATATCGATCATTGACGATGACTGAAAACAGATCAATCGTCAATAATCGATATTCAATATTCAATTACCTGTACAACGGCCCGTAGGTTTTACATGCGCGGTAGTCGGCGCCTTCGGCGTCCATACCGTACGCGGCCCATGCGCTGGGGCGGAAAATATCGCCTTCGTCCACATTATGCATGCATACGGGGATGCGCAACATCGAAGCCAGCGTGATCAGGTCGGCGCCGATATGTCCGTAGCTGAACGAACCGTGGTTAGCGCCCCAGTTGTTCATCACTGAGTAAACATCCTTGAAAGCGCCTTGACCGGTAAGTCGCGGTGCAAACCAGGTAGTAGGCCAACCCGGATCGGTACGGTCGTCAATCGTTTGATGCACATCCGCGGGAAGGTCAACGCTCCAGCCCTCGGCAAGCTGGAGGACGGGGCCCAAGCCTTTCACCAGGTTCAGCCGGATCATGGTAACCGGCATGCCGCCTTTCGACAGGAATTTCGATGAGTAGCCGCCTCCGCGGAAATACTCCTGGTTGGCAGGCATCCAGGTGGTAGCATCAAGACATTTCCGGGCTTCATCCTTATTGATTTCCCAGAAGGGCTTCATTACCGGTTTGTCGTCCCTGCTCTGCTGACCGCTACCATCGAGCGAAGCCGAGCCTGAGTTGATCAGATGGATGACGCCATTGGCTGCCTGTCCTTCAAGAGTTTTACCTGTAACGCGTTTCACGGCTTCGGGGCTCCAGTAGGTACGTACATCGGCGAATACCTGCGCGGTGTTGGTGAGCAGATGGCCAAAAAGCATGGCTGCGCCGTTGAGGCTGTCGTTTTCAGTGGCCACCACAAATGCCTGGCGGATACCGTTCCAGTCGAACGATGAGTTGAGGATTGCTTCCGCGAAATCGCCGTTGGGCATGTGATCGGTCCATTGGCGCTGTCCCTGGAAGCCCGATGCGATGGCATTGTGTCCGTTCGATTCTTCCTTGAAGCCCATTTCCAGCAATTTTGGATTTCCAATCATCATGTCGCGGAAAATGAGCGTCATTTTCACCACATACTCCCACAAAGCGTCTTTTTCGGCGCGTGTTTTCCTGTTTTCCGGCTTGTTGCCGTCCGCTCCTTCCTTGCAGTTGGCTTTTGTCCAGGCCAAAGCCTTTGTAAACTCTTCCTTGTCGTAGATACCTTCGTTGACGCGGCGGATAATTTCCGACATGTCGGCATATTCGTTGCGCATGCCGAGATATTCCTGGAAGAAATCGGGATTGACCATCGAACCGGCAATACCCATCGAAACCGAACCGATCGAGAGGTACGATTTGCCCCGCATGGTAGCTACTGCCAGGGCGCTCTTGGCAAAGCGGAGGAGTTTCGTTTTCACGTCGGCGGGGATGCTGCTGTCGCTCGAATCCTGTACGTCGCGGCCATAGATGCCGAAAGCAGGCAAGCCTTTCTGGCTGTGGCCGGCCAACGCAGCCGCCAGATACACGGCTCCCGGGCGTTCGGTACCGTTGAATCCCCATATAGCCTTGACGGTATGCGGATTCATGTCGATGGTTTCGCCGCCGTAGCACCAGCAAGGCGTCACGGTGACGGTGACTTGAACGCCTTCGCGGTCGAACTTTTCGGCGCAAGCCGCTGCTTCGGCCACACGACCGATGGTGCCGTCGGCAATGATACACTCAACGGGCGATCCGTCGCCATGACGCAGTTCCTCACTCAGCAACCGGGCTACACTTTTAGCCAGATTCATGGTTTGTACTTCGAGCGACTCGCGTACGCCGCGCTGTCTCCCGTCAATCACCGGACGGATTCCAATCTTCGGAACGATTCCTTTTAACCTTTTTGTACTCATAACTTCTGATTTTTGATTTTTAAAATGGATAATTTTTGATGATATATACTAACATTGATAATTTTCAAACTGTGATACTGTCTGGCGCGAAGCGTCGCGTTTAAAGTGTTCCCCGCACAATCAGCCTTGTCGGGATAATTTCCTGAACTTTTTGTTTTGATTGGATAAATTCGGCCGCCCGCTTGCCCATTTGTGCGAAATCAGTGGATATTGCAGTGATGCCGTTTTCGATGATTTCATACATCGGCATATCGTTATAACCGATCAGTCCGACATCCTGTCCCAGCCTGAAATGTTTGTTACGGCAAAATTTCACCGTCTCCACCAGCTCTTTTTGGGGTACCACGAAATAAACGGTTCCCTTTTCTACGCCTTTTTCGTTGAGGCGTTCCACCACATCGAAGGGAATTCGACAGTCCTTGCAGAAGCGTTTGAACCACTTGATGCTGCTGCGTGGGTGTGGCGACGATTCGGGCAGCCACATCACCATTTTCCGGTATTTTTGAATACGGGTCAAGCCGGTCGCCAGGCAATCGTACAGGGCGCGGTCGAAATCCTGGCACACGTACGAATAGTCCCCGCCTTTGTATCTGCCCCAGTCCAGGATCAGCAGCTTGCCTTTGTCTATCTTCTTTAAGGTGTCGCTGATTTTGTCGCTGTTGAAGTTCATCACCACGTACATGTTGTAGCGTCCGAAACTGTCGTTGATGACCGACTCGAACACACGCAGGTTGTAGTGATGAAAAAGGAGATCGATGCCATAACTCTTGGGAAGGCTGGATGCAAACGAGTTGTAGAGCACGTCCTTGAATGGCGAAAAGGTGTCGAGCAGCATGAATACCTTGTTGACAGCGCCATTTACATAGTAGCCTTTGGTAGACGTCGAATCGACCAAACCGCGTCGTTTCAGTTCCAGATAAGCCCTGAATGTCGTGTCGCGCGATACATGGTTGCTCGTGCTCAAAGCATTGATCGACGGCAACGGATCGCCCATCCTGTATTGTCCCTGGCCGATGGCTACCGTGAACGCATCAACCAGCTGCTGGAACTTTGTCCCTTCTTGCGTGAACTCTATCTTCATTACTTATCTTCTATAAATCAGAGAGATGATCGTGCACTTTCAGCTATACTGTGCTGATCTGTGCTGATGCAAAAGTAGTGGATTTTCCGGAAAAACAAATTTTTTATCTGAAAAAGAAGGATTTTTTTGACCGGATAACGACCCCGGCATTTGAGATGTTTAAAACTGTATCAAAAAGCAATTTCGTATGATGGTATCACCGGGTTACTGTTGGTGTCTTCCGGGTTCCAACTGTGCTGATCTATGCTGATCAAAAAGGATATTTTGAACGGGCATTAACCGAAAGAAGCCAATTTTCCCAAAAATAATCTGTTGCCTTATGATTAGATTTTTCTTTCCAAAATATTAATGCTATGTTAATATTCACATAACGAACGGACGATAGTTTTGTCTCGAATTTTTAATCATTAATATCATGTAATCATGAACAAATTTTCAGTAAAAAACTGTCTGTTGTTTTTATGCATGCTGCCTGTCTTTGGGGTATGCAGCATTTCCCGGTCGTCGGGTAACCCGTTGCAGGCTATTACTGTTACGGGAACAGTGAGCGATGCCGGAAGCGGCGAACCGTTACCCGGAGCGACTGTTTCCGTCAAAGGAACCGCGCACGGCACGATGACAGACTTGAACGGACAGTATGCCGTTACTGTCGAATCCGGACAGGCCATACTTGTATTTTCGTTTGTAGGTTATACCGAAACGGAAATGGAGGTGGGCGGCTTGCAGGTCATCAATGTCGAGATGCAGGAAAAGGCTCAGGAGATCGGCGAAGTGGTGGTTACCGCACTTGGCATTAAACGGTCGAAAAAATCGCAGGGATACGCCGTGCAGTCCATCAATGGCGAATCCCTGACTGTGGGTAATGATGCCAACCTGATGAATCAGCTTACGGCAAAAATCGCAGGCGTAAAAACCCTTTCGGGTAATTCGGGAGCAGGATCGTCCGTACTCATGGCTATTCGCGGTGAGTCGTCGTTTTCGTACAATCAGCCTCTTTACATCGTTGACGGCGTACCTGTTAATAATAATGTGTACTCCAATTTTTCGGGTACTCAGGAAATCGACTATGGAAATGGCGCGGGCGAGCTTTCGGGCTACGACATCGAAAGTATTTCGGTATTGAAAGGCGCCAACGCAAGCGCTTTGTACGGATCCCGGGCTGCCAACGGCGTTGTGCTGATCACTACGAAAACCGGTAAATCGAAAAACCGGATGAGTATTGAGTTCAATTCCACTACCACGTTCGAGAACGTGTCGCGTTTGCCGAAATATCAAAACGAATACAGTCAGGGATTGGGCGATAATTTTGAATACTGGGACGGAAATAATGGCAAAGGCACCCAGGATCATCAAGACATGAGTTGGGGACGCGCGCTGGACGGAACGCCTGTACCTCAGTTCGATGCTCCTTCCGTAGGGGCCGACGGCATAACTTACCGCGGCGGCGACGTGCTTGCGCGCAATGGAGCGGCAATAACTCCCACGCCGTTAGTTGCGCATCCGGACAATGTTCGCGATTTCTTCAAAACAGGCGTAACATATCAAAACAACATATCGGTAAGCGCGAACAACGAATTGGGCGACCTGCGCATTTCGTACACTGATTTGAACACAACAGGCGTTTTGCCCAATGTCGATATGAAACGTAACACTGTTAATGTGAACGCAGGTTATCATTTTACCAAAAACCTGAACATCAGAGTCAATGCAGCTTATGTCAAGTCGGAAAGTTCCAACAGACCCGCCGTTACTTACGGTCCATCGGACGTCATGTATCAGTTTGCATGGTTTGCGCGGCAGGTAAATATTGAAAGTTTGAAAGAATACTGGCAAAGGGGTTACGAAGGAACAAAACCGTTTCACTGGAATGCCGGATGGAACGACAATCCGTATTTCACCATGTACGAAAACACCAACGGTTACGATAAAAACAGAATGTACGGAAGCGCGGTTCTGACATACTCGTTTTTGAACGATTTTCAGATTGTCGCCCGTACCGGTACCGATTTTTCTTTTGACAGGCGTCAAAGTAAAAGGGCGTATGGTACCAACGGTACGCCGCGGGGATCGTATAAACTCGAAAATGTATTCAATCAGGAAACGAACAGCGAGTTGCTGTTACGCTATGACAGGACTGTTAATGACGACTGGCGGGTTGAATTATTGGGGGGAGGCAGTAGCATGTCGCGAAAAGATATGTACCACAGCGGATTTGCAAACGGATTACTGGTGCCGGGAGCGTATAATCTCGGAAATTCCGAATCAAGCGTAGTCGTTACCGACAGAACGTCAAACCGTAAGATCAACAGCCTGTTGTTCGGCGGACAGTTAGCCTGGCGCGAAAAAATCTTCCTGAACGTAACGGCGCGCAACGACTGGTCAAGTACGCTGACCCTTTCCGACGGAACAGGCGACAATTCGTATTTCTATCCTTCGGTTTCGTTGAGCGCAGTACTGTCGGATATGATTGAGCTGCCGCAAATCGTTTCGTACTGGTCGGTCAGGGGCGGTTACGCCCGGGTAGGCAACGACACCGAACCATACCGTCTGGAATCGACCTATTCGTACAGTTCTTCGCCTTACGGTTCGAGCTATGGCGTTTCACTTCCGGGTACTCTCTCAAATAGCAAACTGAAGCCGGAACGACTGACGTCTTACGAATTTGGCGCCGATATCCGCCTGTTTAACCATCGCGTCGGCCTTGACCTGACGTATTACAATACGTTCAACGAAAACCAGATCATTTCGATTCCGGTTTCATCCGGATCCGGCTATGCAAGTAAATATATCAATGCGGGTAAAATAAGGAATTGCGGCGTGGAAGCGATACTTTCGGTTGCTCCCGTCAGGATTCAAAACGGATTCAAATGGGACATGAACTTCAATTTCACCGCAAATGCAGGCAACATTGTTGAAATTAATGACGAATACGACGAATATATATATTCGTGGAACGCTATTTACGCTGATGCCAATGCGCGCGTGTACGCTATCGCCCGCAGGGGAGAGGCAATGGGCAATATCTACGGTACCGACGTACAGAGAACGGATAAAGGCGAAATTATAGTTAATGCTGCGGGTACAGTCCCTGAAGGCGGAAACCCCGAACTTGTCAAATTGGGCAACTATAACCCCGATTTTATGCTCGGAATTTTCAATAAGTTTACATACAGGGGATTTAGTCTTGATTTTCTTGTCGACTGGCGGCAAGGCGGCGTTTTTGTATCGCGTACCTTCGGTATGTGCATGGAATCGGGCACTTTGGATAAGACGGCAAATAGAAACCCCGAAGACATGGTGATAGACGGCGTGATGTGGGATAACGAATCCGGCGCATACGTTAAAAATACCCGGCAGATCAGCGCGCGCGACTACTACAGAAGCCTGTACCGCCGTTACCATGAAACGCAAATGACCTTCGATGCCACTTTCGTGAAACTGCGCGAAGTAAAAATAGGTTATACCGTACCTTGCCCATTGTTCAACAACGCCATTAAACGCGCCGATATTTCCATCGTGGGACGCAACCTGTGGATGTGGACAAAAGACCAGGACTACGTAGATCCCGAATCGTTCGCATGGCAGGGAACATCAATTACTCCGGGCGTCGAGGAGATGGCATACCCTTCCGTCAGAAGTGTCGGAATTAACATCAATTTAACCTTTTAACCAATAAAAAAATAAAGAAGATGAAATCGTTAAAAATATTTTTGACCCTGTTGGCTGTATCCGCAAGTATGATCGGGTGCACCAAAAATTTCGGAGAAATCAATACCGATCCCAACGCGCCCACCAGCGTATCAGCCGACCAGTTGCTGACGCCAATTTTGCGCGAAACAGTTTTAGGTTCGTTTAATTACGGCAACGGAGCGGCTTTAGCCCGCTACCTGGCGCGTACAAATTATAACACAATAGAAGCATACGAGTGGGGAGTCGGTTCGTGGAGCCGGCAATATCTCATGTTGAGCAACATTCACGAAATGATAAAAATAGCCGAACGCGACCACAAAACATCGGCAAAAGCTGTAGCATACATTTTGAAAGCCTTCACCGGTTCGACGCTCACCGACTCGTGGGGCGATGTTCCTTATTTTGAGGCAGGCAGCGGCAATATAACGCCCGGGTATGACCTGCAAAAGGACATTTATACCGCCGAAGGAGGTATCATCGGTTTGTTAAAGGAGGCCGAAGAGTTGCTTTCCGACCCGGCAGTAGATCCAATGGTTTCCGATATCATGTATGGCGGTAATCTTATGAAATGGCGCAGGCTCGGCAATTCGCTCCGGTTGCGCTATCTGATGCGTATCAGCAACAGGGCTTCCGAAATAACAACGTTTAATCTTGCAGGCGAAATTGCAGAAGCGGTTAAATTGCCCTTGCTGGCAACCAACAGCGATAACGCTTTGCTGGCATTTCTGCCTGCCGCTCCCAATCAGTGCCCGGTTTATGGAATCCGCGAAGGCGAATTTGACTATATCCGGATGAGCAAAGAATCGGATGAGTGGCTTAACCCGATTAACGACCCGCGGCGAATCGTTTGGTTTATGCCCGCTTCGAAATCTGTGGAAAGAGGAACGCCGGAGTACAAAGGCATCCCATGCGGACTTTCCTCTACCACGCTCGAAAATATGGGTATTTTACAGAATATTGGCGAAGTGTCGCAGATGGGCGCCCGTTACCGCGCTACACCCGACGGATGCGACGCCGTTTTGATGAATTGCTCCGAAGTGATGTTCCTCGTTGCCGAAGCCATTGTAAAGGGATATGCGGAAGGTAATGCCGGAGAATGGTACGACAGGGGTATAACAGCATCTTTAGAGTATTATTGCAAAGATTTATCCAGTGACGGATTTAACGCTTACATGGCGCAACCCGGAGTCGTTTTCGATGAAGACAACGCCATGAAACTGATCATGTTCCAAAAATGGACAGCACAGTTTTTCGTTGGCTCCGAAGCGTGGCTCGATTTCAAGCGCACAGGATTACCGGAAATGGAACCTTTAATGGAAAACCGCAATCCTACAAAACCGGGTGAAATACCTTCGCGTTTTCTTTATCCTGAAGACGAGCAGACATTGAACGTCGATAATTTTTCGGCAGCGGTTGTCCGTCAGGAAGGCGGAAACGACGACATCAATACCAAATTATGGTGGGAAAAATAATCAAAACAATCAAAATCATATAACAAATGAAAATCAGCAGAATACATACGGCAACACTGTTATTATCGATGATGTCGGCAATAGCAGTACATTCGCAGAATCCTGTCAAGTATAAAGTTACCTTTCCCGACGTCGGAAATTACAGGGTGCTGAAATGCGAGTTCCATACCCACACCGTTTTTTCGGATGGGAAAGTATGGCCTACCGAGCGCATTATGGAAGCATATAACGACGATCTGGACGCTATATCGCTCACAGAGCATTTGGAATTTCGGTCGCATATCTCCGAGTTAGCCACCCCCGACCACAATCATTCTTTCGAACTTGCCGAACCTGTGGCGCGTAAATTGGACATTCTCAACATCAAAGGATGTGAGATAACCCGTATGGTTCCTCCGGGACACTTGAACGCAATTTTCGTCAGCGATTGCAATAAAATCCTCATCCCTTCCGGGAACAGAAATCCCGTTGACTCCGCGAATTACCGGCTCGCAGTGAAAGAGGCGGTCAGTCAGGGGGGATTTGTATTTTTTAACCACCCTTACTACCGGTTGAGCCACGACAATATCAGGTTACCCGAAAGTATCGAAAAACTGATGGATGCCGGACTCATCAACGGTATTGAACTCATCAACGAAAACCGCTACATTCCGCAATCCTTCGACTGGGCACTGGAAAAGAACCTGACCATGATTGCATCCGGCGACGCGCATAGCAGCATGCCTCTGTTCCTTCGGGAATTTGGGTTGAAATATCGCCCAATGACCCTGGTTCTTGCCGAAAAACGAACAGGCGAAAGCATTCTGGACGCCTTGCAAAACAGGCGAACACTTATTTGGTGGAAGGATCATGTCATGGGGCGGAAAGAAATCGTCGAACCCTTCGTACGCGCATGTGTCAACATCAGGAAATACGAATTCGGGAACAACCGGCTGTCAATCACGTTCGAGAATTTGTCGGCAGCGGCTTTCGACGTGGAATTGATCTGCGACAGCAATGTGTATGTGTCGCAGGCAATTTCACTGCATCCGGACACCGAAATCATTATGACTGCCGATGTATTGAACAGTCAGTCAAAATCCGTTCCGGTAAGTTTCAGGATCAACAACGTATGGATCGCAGATCAAAAGCCTTTGACAATACAATATATATTCGAAAGGAACTGATTTTGCCGGAGGGAACCCGGCGCGCCGGAATACGGTATCATACAGCAGGAGGCTGGCGGTGATGCCCCGCGCGGTGACCCGCTATTTCGGCCATACCAGCAGCATGATCCTCTACCCGGAATAGATGGATATTGTCCTCGATATACTGGGAGTAACATTCGGAGTAATATGATGTTATTGATTGACCCTGTCAGGTCTGGCGACCCTGTCAGGTCTGGCGCTGCTCCCAACATCGGTGCAAAGCGCTGACCTGTCAGGCTGCGCAGCGGCTGACAGGGTCAATAAGGCTTTACCACCGCTACGGCGTGCGGGAAAGCCCTTGCCGATGCGAAGTACCGCCGCGCCAATGCGTAGATTAATTTCATGCGCAAGAAAACGTTTTCCCTACGCCTCGCCCGGCGCGAAAAAACGTTCTTTGACAGATTGGTTTATACGCAGTCATATTTTTTGTTCGATACCGGGAAAGTTGTATCCTTGCGGCTTTAAATTCTGTATTCCATAAAATAATATGCACAATGAGATACAACATATCATTTCAGGAGAGAGCGAAGTTAGGTATGGCGCAAATATCCAAACAGCCATCAACTACCTTAGAACAGGCGAGAAG
>JAISCQ010000037.1 GCA_031265445.1 Bacteroidales bacterium | reverse complement strand
CTAACCTGTCAGGGTCGATAGACCTGACAGGGTTTGGAACGGGAAAGCCGAATAAAAAACGCCATGTCCCGAAAAAAACGGAACATGGCGATATGCGGTATGTAAAATATTTGTTTCTTTGCGCCTTTTCTAAACGCGGGCGGGAGGGTTATTGGATGGTGTGTGTGTGTGTGTGTGTGTGTGTGTTAGCAAAATATCCGACACCGCCAAATATTTTTTGGCAGTATTTCCAACATTCTTTCTATCAACAGCACAACTCATTTCGATCTTTTTAATCTGCTTTAAAACCCGTTATACGGAAACAGGAAAAACAGGTACAAATGTACAGGAAATATTTTTTGAATTGATACTGTGCGCGGAATATTTTTTGTGTATTTATACCGTACACGGTGTAAATTTGTTATGCAGGGCGAACACATAATGGGCGAACACACAGGTTAGGGCGAACACACAGGTTCGCCCCTACATTGTCGTTGCCATGATTACCGTTGTCAATAATATCAATAATATCACAACGTAGGGGCGAACCTGTGTGTTCGCCCCTACGTCATTATTGCCGAACCCCGAAATTTTACCTTCTCACAATCTTTACCGCATCGGCTGTCACAAGCCGCAGTTTGCTCTCGTTGGTGAGTGTGATACGCGCCGTGTCGCCGCCGAAATAGTAGGTTCCCAGCAGCTCCCAACCGCCGTTGGCGCGGTTCAGGTTGATGTAAGCGTCTTCCGTGTCGCTGTCATAAGCTACACGGAAACGGTATTCGGCATCCTGCCGGTTCCTCATTTCGTCATTCTTGTGTACATAATAATAGGCATCGTAGCGGCCGGGAGCGGGCACGGGGACTTTCCACGTGGCCGTCTGGCTTCCGTTACCGTCTTTGATCACGCACGCCGAACGGATGTATTTTCCGTAATAGCCCGCATTGGTGGTTGCCGTCCATTGTATGGGACGCCTCCACGCGATACCCGAATATTTGAACGACGAGACTTCCGTCTTATCCAGCCATTTTGGCAACAGCCCTGCAACAGCAGGTTTAGAGAGGGTAAACAGCAACGAATCCTCGTTATCAACGATCAGTTCGCCCCACGTATCGAATGAAGAGACCGGAACAATGAAGTCGCCTTCCTTTGCGGGAATATTTCCCTTTTCCTGGCGAATATTCCTGACGGGTTGGGTGACGGTGGCCGGCAAGTTTCCTGAAATCATTGTTTTGACGGTCACATCGCGCGGCTCGTCTTCCCATACCGATACCAGCTGTTTGCTCTGGTGCGCCGCCAAAGCGATCTTGCGGCTGGCGCGCGGATCGGGAGCCTTGTCATGGCGTCCCGCCTGTATGTTGAGGTGCACCATGCCGTCATGATCCGAATCGTTACTCAGCAGTATCTTCAATACGAAAAATTCCTGTCCCCGGTGAACCGTCCTGGTTACTTCGGGCGTACCGATATTGTATACCGGAAGAGGCGTCGGGCGTGTCCACTCCGCAATATTCCGCTTGATATCGACATCTCCCGCGGCGCCCAGGTCATCCAGCAGCTTTTCGAATTGCAGGTTGCGGAAAGTATGGCGCCGCAGCGCGGCATATACCGAATCCCTGAATGTGCTTACGCCGGCGTTGATTTCAGCTTCGGCGAAAAGGCGGTTTGCCCGGAGGCTGATCATGTTGTCGAGCAGGTCGCGGTTTTTTACATCCGCCAGCAGATCCCTGAACGATTGCTTTTTCATCAGCAGGCTGGCCTTCTCGTTGTTGCTGATGCCGTTCAGGTCGCGCTCCCAGCCGGTATTATCCGCTTTGTCCTGCAGGTAAAGCTCCACAATGCGATTGGCAACGGGCCATTCGGACGAAAAGATGTTGTAGCGGAAATTATAGAGCTGTGGAAACTGGAAATAGGGATTGGCTAATACCGTCACGTTAAACTTTCCGCGTCCGGCATTCGAGTAGTTTTGGGAACCCTCCGGCTGTACAAAAATCCGTATCGCGTCGTTAAAAGCGCGCATTTGCGCTTCTTCATCGGTGATGTCCTGTCCGTTCCACTTGGCCCATTTTTTCTGGTTCTTCACCCGTTTGTCGAGATCCATCTGGTCGAATGACCATCCCTTTTCGGGGAAGAATACCATGCCGGGCTGCACGGCCTCCTGCGCCTGCGACCATGCGTGCGGATAGCAATAGAACTGGGCGGGCGCTTCGATCACCGCAAACGTACGGAACGGGTATTCCAGCCTGTAGCGGCGTTCCAGTTCCTCCTTCATGTTCCGCACCAGCGTGGGGATCGTGTCGGTAATGGAGTCGAAAACAGCGGTGAAATGCTCGTGCCCCTCGATGCACCAGACGCTGAAGCGCATACTGTCCACGTCAAGGCTTTTTTGCCGGTATTTTCCCACAGCAAGTGAAATGGCCTGTGCAGGGTAATCGGGCGCGAATGTGAACAGCCCGTTGCCATCGTCTGCGCCATCGCCCTGCGATAAGGGAATAAGCCCGGGCAGAGGCTTCACCGTGAGGTTGAACCGGCTGAAATACGATTGTTGCCAGTCGGCGCTTGCAGTGCTGTAAGCCGTTCCCGGTCGCGGATACCAATATGTCTCGGGTGTGAAAAGCAGGTAGTCCGCGGTTTGGAAACTGTATTGCCTGTCCGAATTGAACATCGCATGAGTGTTATTTTGCTGCAATACCTCTTCGGGGATGTCAAGGTAGCAGAACCGCCCGTCGACGCGCCCCCTGTAGGTAATGGTCAGCGAGACGGTATCGCCCTGCGCAATATCGCGCCCGAAGTTGACCAGAATGATCTGCCGGTCGCGCTCGAAAGAGAGCGGCGAGCGACGGGCGGCGGCTGACGGATTGTTTTCCGACACTTCCAGCGCCTGCAGACCGGGATTCAGGCAGAACGTGAACACAGACGATGTTTGCAGCGCAATGCCCGTCAGGGACGCCTCGGCGGAAAAATCGGCGGGATGTTGCGTTACATGAATGTCGTACTGTTCGATGGTCATCTTGGGCGTATGCACGTACCTGTTGTTGATTTCGGTGTATGTGGCGCGGATGCGGCTCTCATCCAGTATGGAGGTCACATGCCTGTAACCTGCCGCGCCGCTTGCCGTCAACATGCACAGACCCAGCGCCACCCAGGGGTAATTGCTGCGCGAACTGTTGGGCAGCCGCTTAAAGAGCGAAATCGTGAAAAAGATAAATGCAAGACCGGCAAAAAAATAGATGGCACGATGGGTGAGGAGCGCCCCAAGGTTGGTAAAGCCTGCGATGTCCGATTTCATCAACGGCAAATGGTACGCCATGTAGTCGAACACATCATGGAACTTGTTGCCGAGATAAAAGAGGGTAAGCCCGATGTAGCCCAGCAGGATGATAAAAGTGAGCGCCTGGTTGCGCAGCGCCAGCATCAGGAAGATCGACAGCCCGATGATATAGACCAATGTCGGGATACAAATCAGGAAAAAATAGATCACATAAGCCGCCCAGTCAACCTTTACGCCCGGCGCCATGAATGTAAAAAGCAGCGATACACCCATGATCATCAGGTTGAGGATGAGGAAAACGCGCAGGTTACCCCATATCTTGCCGAATACGTATGCGGCGTTGCTTAGCGGGCGCACGTAAAACACTTCGGATGTATCGAGTTTCCTGTCTCTTTTCAGGAAGTCGGATGCGAGGAAGATAGCAACAACAGCCTGTCCCGCATTCAGGAAGAGCAAATTGAAATAGGGGATGTTGGATGGAATAGCCTTCAGCACCCAGACGCCGCTACTGTCCTGCAATACCAGTGCAGCCAGGTTCCAGATACCCAGTATCAGCATTGCCAGGATGGTGAAGATCCTGAAAAACCAGCTGCGGGTAAGGAGCTTGCTTTCGTATTTCGAAACGGAACGGATGTTTTTCAAGGTTCGGTTCAATTCAGGAGGGACATATAATATACGTATGCATGTTCCAAATTTGGCGGATACGGTTCGGCAGCATAGCCTTCGACGGCGTCGGCTACTACCTGGACTTCCCAGCCTGTGCCTGAAGGAATCGTGGAGATCACCGGGTAGCGCCTGTCAATCTCGAAAAATTCGTCGCCGGTAACCTTGATGCGCCACACCTTGCCTTCGGCTCGTGAGAGCATCTGTTGCGGCGAACCGTAAAAGGCCACCGTTCCGTGGTTCATCAGCGCCATGCAGTTACAGGTACTCGATATGTCGCCCACGATATGAGTGGAAAGGATGATCGCAACGTCGTTTTTGCTGAACTCGGCCAGCAGGTTGCGAAAACGGATGCGTTCCTCGGGATCGAGTCCGGTGGTAGGTTCGTCTACGATGATCACTTTGGGGCTGTGGATCAATGCCTGTGCAATACCCAGGCGCCGTTTCATGCCGCCCGAAAGCTTGTTGGCATAGCGTTCACGCACATCGAACAGGCCAACCGTTTCGAGCATGGTATCTACGGCCTGTTTGCGTTGGCGGGTACCGGTCATTCCCGAAAGGCGAGCGGCATAATCGAGAAATTCGTGGGTTTTGTACTTGGCGAAGAAGCGGAAATCCTGCGGCAGATAGCCCAGTATGCTGCGTATCTGCTTTCGTTGCCGACGGAGGTCGTATCCAAAGATGTTTACTTCACCCGACGTCGGCTCCATCAATGCCGCTAATATGCGCATCAGAGTCGACTTGCCGGCGCCGTTGGGGCCCAGCAAACCGAACATGCCCGTGGGAATCTCCAGGTCGACATCGCGCAAAGCGTGTTTGCCGCCCGGATAAATCATATGGAGTCCTTTGATGGATATACTCATGGTTATTGCAAAAAAACAACGCGGTAAAGATAATTAAAAAGTTTAGGGGCGAGGCATACAAATATGGTGGCCTCAAAAAAAAGGAACCGTCAGGAAAAAAAGAACCCCCCATCCTCTATTTTTCAAAATCGTTTTGTACTTTTGCCGTTCAAAACCTTTTGAAAGATTGATGTTTTTTGTATCCACACCGTCATTGGCTATATCGCTTGTCCTGGCCGTTTTCTACTTGGCCAACCTTGCGTTTTATGCGGTAAACCGGCAACAGGATACAGACAGTACCGTTGAAATTGTAAGCATCAGCCCGGAAAATGAACGATACGTACAGCATACCGTTTTTTTATATGGCGAAGACCATACGCTGAAACACCGGAAACACTGCGACAGCCATTCCGGGAAAACATGTATTCTCGATTTTTTTGCTGCAATTGTTGAACGGGATGCTTTTCCACATTTTTTACCTGACTTAAACCTGTCGGTATTTGATTCCGGCGTTTGCCGGCAATATCTTTCCCGGCCTCCGCCATTTGCTTCAATGATGAGTTAAGAGTCATTGGATCATTGATCATTCGGTCATTGAGCTATTCAATGACTCGATTTTTCAATTATTCAGTTATCATTATTCATAATTGTTTCAAATTTTTATGTATCAGAAATATCATACAATCTTATTTATACTGTTGTGGAGTGGCGGGATATTTGCCCAAAGCGGGGAACCGGACATGACAGCGCAAGTTGAGCTGGAAGAAGTTGTTGTGTCGTCCACCAAAGAAACCAACGAATTGAAAGCCCTTCCGGGCTCCATCTCCTTTATTACCCCGCGAATATTGAATGAGCGGAAAATTATTTCAATTGTAGATTTAAGCGCCGTTATTCCAAACTTTTTTGTGCCTGACTACGGTTCCAAAATGTCAACTCCGGTATACATCCGCGGAATCGGTGAACGCAGCACGGGACAGGCGGTGGGCCTGTATGTGGATCATATGCCCTATTTGGACAAGTCGGTTTTTAATTTCGACTTTTTGGACGTGCAGCGACTCGAAGCGCTCAGGGGGCCGCAGGGAACACTGTACGGACGGAATGCCATGGGCGGAATCATCAATATATTCACACATTCGCCGCTGGATGACGAGCGAACCAGGATAACGCTTACTGCGGGAAATTACGGACTTTGGCGCGCCAATGCTTCCATATCCAGAAAGATCGGGAAAATCGCAGGTATTTCCCTAAGCGGGTACTACGACGGAAATAACGGCTTTTTCGAAAATCAACATGATGGAAAAAGCGCCGATCAACTGCGTTCTGCCGGCGGACGATTCCGCATGGATTTAAAACCTGCTGAAAAATGGAACGTTCAGTTGATGGCCAATTACGATTATTCCGACCAGGGAGCGTTTCCTTACGGGAAATATATCGACGGCGATATTGCAGAACCCGACTATGACACGCCCGGCAAATATACCCGTGAAGTGACGGGCGGTAATGCGCATCTGGAATACAAAAACGACAGGATCATCTTCAGTTCGTCAACCGGCTTCCAGTATTTCGACGACGACATGCGGATGGATCTGGATTACAGTCCTCAGCCGGTTTTCACGATGAACCAGCTTCAAAGAGAAAAAAACTGGACGCAGGAATTTACCGTTAAATCAAATACCCGGAAGAATTACCGGTGGTCGTTGGGCGCTTTCGGCTTCAGTCGCAATTTGCGCACCGATGTTGTGACCACCTTGGAGCAGGGAGCTATCAGCGGCGTCCTGCAACCGGTTTTCGACGGTATTGCGAAAAACAACCCGCTTGCCCCGATGATGGTCGTTACCGATAGCGAGATGCCCATCCCCGGAACTTTTAAAACGCCGGCATACGGAGGCGCGCTTTTCCATCAATCCACCTGTAATAATCTATGGATCGAAGGTCTGTCGCTGACGGCAGGGATTCGGCTGGATCATGAAAAAACAAAGTTGGATTACCATACATCCATGTCGATGAATCTGGATGTGACTCCGCGTTACAGGCCCGGATTGCCCGCCGTACAATCCACAGTGGACACAACGCTGGCTGGTTCCGAATCCATGTCGTTTACCGAAATATTACCCAGGGTGGCTTTAAGGTATGCGTTCGATAACAGCCGTTATGTCTACTTTTCCGTAGCGAAAGGTTACAAAGCCGGCGGCTATAACATACAAATGTTTGCCGATCTTGTACGAAATGCCGTCATGGCGCGCAATTCGGGAGCAGAACCCGTCTCAGTGAAGGATGCGGTTTCGTATCAGCCGGAATACAGTTGGAATTACGAATTGGGTTATAAGGGCGAAATCGTGAAGAACAGGCTGGATGCAGAAGTCGCCGTTTTTTATGTGAATGTAAAAGACGTTCAAATCACCCAGTTTGTACAAAGCGGACAGGGACGGTTGTTGAAAAATGCCGGTCGTGCCGAAAGTGTCGGGACAGATTTAAGTTTGACGGCTCATTTGATAGAAGGGCTGGCGCTGTCAGCCAACTATGGATTCACACATGCCACGCTCAAGGATTACGAAACGGAAGGCGCCGATTATTCGGGAAATTATATTCCATTCGCCCCGCAAAATACCTTCTCGCTCAGCGCAGGATACAGTTGCAGATTCCGGAACAGCCGGATTCTTGACCGGTTCCATATCCATGCCCAATATAACGGCGCGGGGAGGATTTATTGGACGGAAGCCAATGACGCATCTCAGGATTTCTACGGATTGCTGAACTTGAAAGCGGGGGTTACCAGGGGCATCTTCAGCTTGAACGTCTGGACTAAGAATACGCTGAATACCGGCTATGCCGCTTTTTATTTCGTATCGGCATCCCAACAGTCGCCACAGGTATTTGCACAAAAGGGCGCTCCGTTTCAAACAGGAATCGACTTGACCGTAGCCTTCTGAGAAACGAATCAGGTGTGTTTTGTTCTGAAATAGCTTTACTGTTCGTTTTTTGTAAAGCTATTTTTCAGGACAGGACATTAATTGGTTTTATATTCGTACTTTACCGATGCCAGTTCCCGGTTTGCCTGCACGATCTTCTTTTCCAGACCGGCTTTATATCCGATAACTGCTTTCATCAGGCTGTCGTCGGCCGTTGCCAGGATTTGTGCAGCCAGGATGCCTGCATTTTGTGCGCCGTCAAGCCCCACGGTAGCTACCGGTATGCCGGGAGGCATTTGCAGGATGGAAAGGATGGAATCCCAACCGTCAATTGAAATCGACGCCTTGATGGGGACGCCGATTACCGGGACGGGCGTCAGGGCGGCAATAACGCCGGGCAAATGCGCTGCGCCTCCCGCCCCTGCAATGACGACCCGAATGCCGCGGCCATAAGCGCCCCGTGCAAAATCCATTGCCTGTTGCGGTGTACGGTGCGCCGACAATGCATGCAGCTCGAACGGGATGCGGAAATCATTCAGGGCTTTTGCCGCCTTTTCCATGATGGGTAAATCGGATGTGCTACCCATAATGATACTTACTTTTGCTTCCATAAAAATCTTTTTGCTATTTTTGGGGCAAATTTAGCAAGTAATTGATGATTCTCGATTGTTATTTTTTGATTATTTCAAAACGCATTATAATCAAATGATCCGGATCATCAATCCACCAAAACCATACAAGTCTGATATGAATTGTGTGATTTGTAAATTAGGACAAGGTCTTGAAAACTATCTCATTACTTGATCGAAAATTTAAGATGTGCATCAGCCGTTCTCAGGTACGCACCAACATTGAGCACATTGCAGACCGTATCAACAGCGACTACGAGGGAAAGGAAATCCTTTTCCTGGCAGTGTTGAACGGGTCATTTATGTTTGCAGCCGATTTGGTACGCAAGATAAAACCGTTGTGCCGTATCACGTTTGTAAAGGTGGCATCCTACCAGGGCGATACTTCCGAAGGGATCATCAGGGAATTGATCGGTTTGAAGGAGGATCTGAACGGGAAACATGTCATCCTGGTCGAAGATATTGTCGATACCGGCTTTACGCTGGGACATATCATGAAACAGGTCAAGTCGACCTATAAACCGGCGAGTATTGCCGTGGCGAGTTTGTTGTTCAAGCCGCAGTCCTATCGCAAAAGCATTGCCATCGACTACGTAGGTATCGAAATTCCCAACAATTTTGTTGTTGGCTGGGGACTGGACTACAATGGTTACGGGCGTAATTTCGAGGATATTTACGTAGTCGCAGAAGAGTAATCGGAAGCAGAAAATCAAAACACGCAGTGTGATCGTTACCGCAGGGGTTTAGGAACAGGACAATTAAATTTTATGTTAAATATTGTATTATTCGGCGCTCCCGGAGCAGGGAAGGGAACACAGGCTGCCATACTGGCCGGCGAACATGATCTGGTACATTTGTCCACCGGCGATATTCTCCGTAAGGAAATAGCTTCCGGTACCGAATTGGGAAAGCAGGCGCAGGGATTCATTGACAAAGGCGAGTTTGTTCCCGACCGGGTGGTAATCGATATTATCCGGTCGCAAATAGAACAGCATCCCGATGCCAAAGGGTTTATTTTCGACGGATTTCCACGTACCACCGCACAGGCCGAAACGCTCGACAGGCTGATGACGGAGAAAGGTATGCAGATAGCATCGATGGTGGCTTTGGACGTTGAAACCGGGGAATTGGTGAAACGTCTGCTGAAACGCGGCGCAAGTTCCGGCCGCGCCGATGACCGGTCGCTGGATGTGATCCGCAACCGTATCGATGTGTATCACCGGAAAACCGAACCGATCATTGGTTATTATCACACGCAGAAAAAATATCACCCGATAGACGGTACCGGCGATATTGCGGATATTTCCGACCGTTTACGCCGACATGTGAAGGGATTGTAACATCGAATCCGAAATTTTAAACTCTTGAATTGATCTCATGGCCGAATCCAATTTTGTCGATTATGTAAAAATTTGTTGCCGTTCGGGCAATGGAGGCGCCGGTTCGGCGCATTTCCACCGCGACCGCTTGACCACTAAGGGCGGCCCGGATGGTGGCGACGGCGGCCGTGGCGGGCATGTGATCGTGAAAGGGAACAGCCAGTTGTGGACTTTGATCCATTTGAAATACCAGCGGCATGTATTTGCCGGTAACGGTGAATCGGGAGGCAGCGCTCTGAAAACAGGCGCTGATGGCGAGGATAAGATCATTGAGGTGCCATTGGGAACCGTGGCGCGCGATGTCGAAACCGGCAAACTGCTGTTCGAAATTACCGCACACGGCGAAGCCCGTATTCTTGCCAAAGGCGGACGCGGCGGTTTGGGGAACGATCATTTCAAGTCGCCCACCAATCAGGCGCCCCGTTATGCCCAGCCCGGCGAACCCGGTGAAGAAAGCTGGAAAATACTCGAACTGAAAATATTGGCTGATGTGGGTTTGGTGGGCTTTCCCAATGCGGGTAAATCGACTTTATTGTCGGTTATATCGGCGGCAAAACCCGAAATAGCCGACTATCCGTTTACCACGCTGGTTCCTAACCTTGGTATGGTTCCATATCGCAATAACCGGTCGTTTGTAGTGGCCGATATTCCCGGTATCATCGAAGGAGCGCATTTGGGTAAAGGACTGGGGATTCGTTTCCTGCGGCATATCGAACGCAACTCAATGCTCCTGTTCATGATCCCTGCCGACAGCAAAAATATCGAGGAGGAATACCATGTGCTGCTCCATGAGTTGAAAGAATATAACCCTGAGTTACTTGATAAAAAAAGGGTGATCGCGATCACTAAATGTGATATGCTCGATGAGGAACTGATCGGTGAAATGAAGGCTGAGCTTGCCGGTTTGCCGCATGTGTTTATTTCTTCGGTAGCCCGGACGGGACTGGTCGAACTGAAAGACCGGATTTGGCAAATATTGAACGAATAATCCCACGAAGATCATTTTCAAAATTTAGATTCATTTAATACACTGTATCGCGGCATATTGAAAAATGATTTTATTCTTTTTGAACCTTTATGAAAAACCGGTGTTTATATTACAGAAAGGTTACTTTCGTCATTCGTTCTTAATGTTAGTTTTAAAATTTAAAGGTTAAAGTCAAGGTTCAGTAAATGAACCGGGTTTCTGTGTGTGTTAATGGGAAAGGGGCGATGGCGCCCCTTTTTTGCGTTTATGGAACGCCTGTTGAATAACATGCTCTTCATCAGAGTTGATGATCAAAAAAGCCGGACATTTCTGCCCGGCTTTCATCATTAACCGCATTTCCGAACTATTCGGCGCTTGCCGGAGCGTCTGCCCCTGTTCCTGCCAGGCGTCTGTAATTATTGTATCTCCACATGGCATTGTTTTCGGCGGCTTTGAACAATTCGTCCGCTTCGGCGGGATACTGTTTCTTGAGCGACGAATAACGCACCTCGCTGAGGATAAATTCCTGGAACTTGCTCCAGTCCGGTTCTTTCGAATCCAGTTGGAACGGATTCCGCCCTTCGGCTTCGAGCGCCGGGTTGTAACGGTACATCTGCCAGTAACCGCATGCCACGGCAAGCTTTTCCTGCTCCTGGGTCTTGCCCATGCCGGCACGCAACCCGTGGTTGATACACGGAGCGTATGCGATGATGAGCGACGGGCCGCTGTATGCTTCGGCTTCGCGCAAAGCTTTCAGGTATTGGATATTGTTGGCGCCCATAGCTACCTGCGCTACGTATACATAGCCATAACTCATGGCCATCATGCCGAGGTCTTTCTTGCGCACGCGCTTGCCTGCCGCGGCAAACTTTGCGATAGCGCCCGCTGGAGTCGACTTCGAAGCCTGTCCGCCCGTGTTGGAGTATACTTCGGTGTCCAGCACCAGCACGTTCACGTTTTCGCCCGATGCCAGCACGTGGTCCAGGCCGCCGTATCCGATGTCGTAAGCCCAGCCGTCGCCGCCGATGATCCAGATGGATTTCTTAACGAGATACTGGCGCAGGTCATATATTTCCCTGCAACAGGCGCAGTTGCATTTTTCGAGGAACGGCAAGAGATCTGCCGATGCCTTCTTGCTGCCGGCTGCGGTGTCTGCGGCTTTCCAGGCAGCAAAAGCGGCTTTTACCCCGTCGGAGCATTTGTCATCCTTCGCGGCTTCGTTCATCAGGCGTTCGATGCGTTCGCGCATGCGCTGCACGCCGGTGGCCATACCCAAGCCGTATTCGGCATTGTCTTCGAACAGCGAGTTACCCCAGGCCGGACCCTGTCCCTTCACATTCATGCAATAGGGAGTCGATGGCGCCGAGCCGCTGTAGATCGATGAGCAGCCGGTGGCGTTGGCTACCATCATGCGGTCGCCGAACAGCTGCGAAACGAGTTTCACGTAAGGCGTTTCCCCGCAACCCGCACATGCGCCGGAAAATTCGAACAGCGGCTGTGCAAACTGGCTGTTCTTCACGTTTTGCTCCTTTGGCGCGATGGTATCCTTGTAAGTGATATTTTCTACGGCGTAATCCCAGAGAGCGTTCTGACCCATCTGGCTTTCGAGCGATTTCATTTCCAGGGCTTTTGCGCCTTTCCTGCCCGGACAGACATCGGCGCAGTTGCCACAGCCGGTACAGTCGAGCGGACTGATCTGTATGCGAAAATCCAGACCTTCGAAGGTCTTTTGCGGAATGGCGGGAACGGTGGCCGCGCCGTTCAACCCTGCTTTTTCCCGGCCGTTCACTAAGAACGGACGGATCACAGCGTGCGGACATACGTATGCGCACTGGTTACACTGGATACAGTTTTCGGGAATCCATTCGGGTACATGCACGGCAATACCGCGTTTTTCGTAAGCGGCCGTTCCTTGCGGGAAAGTGCCGTCTTCGCGTCCCACAAACGTGCTCACGGGCAAGTCGTCGCCGCGCTGGCTGTTGATGACATCCACCACGCTGCGTATAAATTCAGGACGTTTCGGATCAGCGGGAAGCGCATCGGCGTTGGGATCGAGATTTTTCCAGGCCGGGTCAACATCCACTCTGATCACTTCGCCGCCACGATCAACCGCGGCATTGTTCATGTTCACAATATCCTCGCCCTTGCGTCCGTACGATTTCCGGTTGGCAGCCTTCATTTCGCAAACAGCCTGCTCGTAAGGAATTACCTCCGATATCCTGAAGAAGGACGATTGCAGGATGGTGTTGGTGCGCGTGCTTCCCAGGCCGACTTCTTCGGCAATCCTGATGGCATCGATGATGTAGAACGAAATATCGTTATCGGCCAGGTATTTTTTGATCCTGTTCGGGAGCTTTTCGCAGGTGGTTGCAGCGTCCCATTTGCTGTTGAGCAGGAAAGTGCCGCCTTTGCGAAGACCTTTCAATACCTCGTACTGGTTGATGTATGGAAATACATGGCAAGCCACGAAATCGGGCGTGTTCACCAGATACGGCGCACGGATGGGCGAATCGCCGAAACGGAGATGCGAAATGGTGATGCCGCCTGTTTTCTTCGAGTCGTATGCGAAATATGCCTGGCAGTATTTATCGGTGGTTTCGCCGATGATCTTGATAGAGTTCTTGTTGGCTCCTACGGTTCCATCGCCGCCGATACCGTAGAACTTGGCCTGGAAGGTGCCTTTGGGCGTGATGTTCACTTCGGGGCGCAACGGCAGCGAGAGGAAAGTAACATCGTCCACGATACCCACGGTGAATCCGTTCCTGGGTTCGTTCATCTTCATGTTGTCGACGACCGACAGGATATGGGCTGCGGTAGTGTCCTTCGACGACAGTCCGTAGCGTCCGCCGATGATCAGCGGGGCGCCGGCCCTGCCGTAGAACAGGTCTCTTACGTCCATGTAAAGCGGTTCGCCGTTGGCTCCGGGTTCCTTCGTGCGGTCGAGCACCGTGATGCGCTTTACGCTCCCGGGCAGCACATTGAAGAAATACCTGGCAGAGAACGGACGATAAAGGTGTACGGAAATCAGGCCGACCTTTTCGCCCTGAGCGGCCAGGTAATCGATGGTTTCCTTGATCGTGTCGGTGATCGAGCCTATGGCCACGATGATGTTTTCGGCATCGGGCGCGCCGTAATAAGTGAACGGATGGTATTCGCGGCCGGTTATTTTCCCGATTTCCTGCATGTAGCTTTCCACCATGTCGGGCAATGCCAGGTAGAACTTGTTGGCTGCTTCGCGCGACTGGAAATAGATGTCAGGATTTTGCGCCGTACCGCGTGTTACGGGATGTTCGGGATTGAGGGCGCGATCGCGGAACTGCTGAACGGCTTTCCAGTCCAGCAAGCCGGAAAGCTGTTCGGCGGAAATCGTTTCGATCTTCTGTATTTCGTGCGATGTGCGGAATCCGTCGAAGAAATGCAGGAAAGGCACGCGCGACCTGATGGCTGTGAGGTGCGCTACCGCTGCCAGGTCCATTACTTCCTGCACGCTGCCGGTAGCCAGCATGGCAAATCCGGTCTGGCGGGCGCTCATCACGTCGCTGTGGTCGCCAAAGATCGACAGAGCCTGTGCAGCCAGGCTGCGCGCCGATACGTGGAACACGCCGGGCAACAATTCGCCCGAAATCTTGTACATGTTGGGGATCATCAACAACAGCCCCTGCGATGCGGTGAAAGTCGAGGTAAGCGCACCCGACTGCAACGAACCGTGAACGGCTCCGGCTGCACCGGCTTCGCTTTGCATTTCAACAACTTTCACTGTTTCGTTGAACAGGTTTTTCTTGCCTTTGGCTGCCCATTCGTCCACGTATTCGGCCATCGTCGACGATGGTGTGATAGGATAGATAGCGGCTACTTCGCTGAACATATACGCGATGTGCGCTGCGGCACAGTTCCCGTCACAGGTTAGGTATTTTTTTTCTTCTGCCATGTTTTCTAATTGATTTTAAATGTATTTACTTATTTCGGATTGCAAAGATATAAAAATATTTGTAGTATGCCATGACAGAACGCCATGTGCGAAATTTAGAACTGTTCCATATAAACCGGCAGGATCAAAACGCCTGACGTAACTGTAAACCTGCATCCCGGCGCGATCTCACCGTAAGGTAAATGCCGCTCAACGGGGTAACGCACCCTGTCAGCGGTCTTGACCCTGACAGCGGTGGTCGACGTATTTGCGGTTTCGGTTTCGGTTTTGACCCTGTCAGGTCGGGCGCTACTCCCGGTATCGGCGCGACACGCTGACCCTGTCAGGCTGCGCAGCTGCTGACAGGGTCCGGCTTGCTTCATTCTTTTTCTCATAGCGCCTCAAAAAAAGACTTAACGCTTCTGTTTGGGATTTTGTCGTTCGAAAAGAAACCTTATAGAAAGATGATTGTTTATTTAAATATCAAATATAAATTTAAATTTAAATCGAATATGAAAAGATTTTTTGTCATTTTATTGGTTACATTCGTTGCTTTTTCATTGGGTTGCCATCGTTCGCAAAATACCCAAAACACTTCCGTTCCGACTGATTTTCATGGTACTTATCTTGGCATTCTTCCTTGTGCCGATTGCGAGGGTATCGAAACCGAAATCATTTTGCACAAGGATAATACGTATGTAAAAAAGACCAAATATCTCGGTAAGGACGATAACCAGGAAACAGAGACCGGCACATACAAATGGAGCAACTTGGAAAACGAGATTATCCTGCAAGGTATTACCAACGCGCCAAACAAATACTTTGTTGATGAAGGCGCTATTGTACAGGCCGATATGGATGGTGAAAGAATTACCGGAGAACTGAGCATGAACTATATTCTCCGGAAGTCGCTCTGAAAAGTAAGAGAGAATGCCTTAAAATCACAATGAATAAATAGTTTCTACTGGAAATTATTTTACTGCTCCGGTGCTTTTAACCATGAAAAACGCATCGTTGTTATTTAAAATACTGTAACTGTTTTCTTTTCGGTTTGGCGGACTTTTCGGCAAATGGATCAACTTGCCGTCTTCGCTGGTCACGTGGGGCAGATGTGTTTTTGTTCCGTTGCTTTTCCTGATCCCGTTTTCGAAAGAGCATTTTTTGCACTTGGACGGACAAGTCATTTTTTGTCAAAATTTTAATTTATAAATAATTGCCTTTTTCTACCTACCTGCCTGCATAAATACTTACCTTTACACCCGTAAATTTTTGCAAAATGAAACGGATCGTATCTGCTTTTTTCTTAGTAATCATAACATTGTCGTCCATTCATACGACATGGGCATGGCATTATTGCGGAGGAATTTTGCAGTCTGTAACTCTTGCAAGCGGAAATTCGGCGGCTTGCTGCTGCGGAGATAAAAATAAAGTTGAGCGCAATTTGCCGGACATGCCGCAGATAAGCAAATCCTGCTGTTCCAATTATTTGATTGACATTGAGACCGACAATTTCGATTTGCCCGGCTTTGTATCCGGAACGTTTCAGCAAATCTCAAGCCTGCTTTTTCTGCATGACAATCCATTGAAACTGAGCGAGCCGCATAATTTTTCGGTTCTACAGCATATTTTCCCGCCGGGGGACATTGCCCGATATAATACCAGCCTGCTTGCTTTGAACTGCATCCTGCGAATTTGAATTTTAACCGGCAGTCACAGGCTGCCTGACGTCTATCTGCGTGCAAATCACGTGGTACGGCATGTCTGCATATTTGCATGCATACATATATAATAAGGTATAAAATTCAAAAACATGCTTAATAAAGTTATAAAGTATTTTCTATATAATCGACTGATTGTCGTTATATTACTTCTCATAATTGTTGGATGGGGCGTCTCGGTATCGCCGTTTGACTGGCATGCCGGAATATTGCCCCGCGACCCCATATCGGTGGACGCTATTCCCGACATCGGTGAAAACCAGCAGATTATTGCCACTGAATGGATGGGGCGGTCGCCGAAAGACATTCAGAATCAGATTACCTATCCGCTTACAACATCCTTGCTGGGCATTTCGGGAGTGAAGACCATCCGCAGTACTTCAATGTTCGGGATGTCGTTCATATACGTCATTTTCGATGACGGCGTCGAGTTTTACTGGAGTCGGTCGCGTATTCTGGAGAAACTTAATTCGTTGCCTGCCGGGACTTTACCGGAAGGAGTGCAGCCCGCTCTGGGTCCCGATGCCACAGCTCTTGGACAAATATACTGGTACACGCTCGAAGGACGCAATCCCGAAACGGGAGAACCCGCCGGAGGCTGGAATCCAGACGAACTGCGGACTTTGCAGGATTTTTATGTAAAGTATTCGCTGTCAACGGCAGAAGGAGTTGCGGAAGTAGCGTCCGTCGGAGGCTTTGTCAAAGAGTATCAGCTTGAAATAAATCCGGATGCGATGCGCGCCTTCGACGTTTCGATCATGGACATAATGACCGCCGTGCAGAAAAGCAATCTTGACGTCGGCGCGGAAACAATAGAAATGAACAGGGCGGAGTATCTCGTTCGCGGACTGGGATATATACAAAACATATCCGATCTGGAAGAGTCGGTTATAAGCGTGCGCAACGGAGCGCCTGTCAGGATAAAGGACGTTGCGGTTGTAAACTTCGGCCCGGCGACCCGTCGCGGAGGTCTTGACAGGGAAGGAGTTGAAGCTGTTGGCGGCGTGGTGGTAGCGCGCTACGGCTCGAATCCGATGCAGGTGATCGACAATGTGAAAAGCAAGATAGCGGAGATGGAACAGGCTATGCCGCAGAAAGTTCTTGCCGACGGGACAGTCACCAAAGTAAGCGTCGTTCCGTTCTACGACCGTACAGGCCTGATCAGGGAAACTGTCGGAACTCTCGAAACGGCGCTGACACATGAAATACTGATCTGCATCATCGTAATTATCGTGCTGGTATTCAATCTCAGGGCTTCCATCGTCATATCAAGTATCTTGCCGGTTGCCGTGCTTTTGACCTTTATCATCATGAAATACACCGGTATAGACGCCAATATCGTTGCCCTCTCCGGAATTGCTATTGCCATCGGCGTTATGGTTGATGTGGGGGTGGTTATTGTGGAAAACATCATACGGAATACGGAAATCGAAGGAATAACGCTTAAACTTGTATATAAGCGTGTTAAGGAAGTTGCCGGAGCGCTGACAACCGGCATGTTGACAACCGTAATCAGCTTTTTGCCGGTGTTCACCATGCAGGCGCAGGAAGGGAAACTGTTTGGTCCTCTGGCTTATACAAAAACATTCGCGCTCATATCGGCGTTTCTTACCGGTTTTGTGCTGTTGCCGACGCTTGCGTATTACATACTGAAACTCAGAATGAAATTTCCGTTTAAACATCCCGTAAGGGAAAAGCGTCCGAAAGGCTTGCGGACATTCATTTCCAAATGGGGGATAACTGCTCTTGCCCTGACAGTTGTGCTGTATATTCTGACTTCGGAATGGTTGCCAATGGGTACGAAGGCGGGATTTTCGCTCAATTTTGCATTTGTGATTGCCGTTACGGGATTTATCCTCGCAATATTGTGGCTGCTGGTTATTTTCTACGAACGTATTCTTCGCTGGTGTCTTGCCAACCGCTTGAAATTCATGCTAATTCCCATGCTGACAGTATTTGCCGGCATGATGATATGGCGTAATACGGGCAGGGAATTTATGCCAAGTCTTAATGAAGGCTCGTTTTTACTGATGCCCACGAGTATGCCGCACACGGGTATCGAACAGAATCTGCAACTGATTGGCACTCTGGACAGACGCATCTCGGCTATTCCCGAAATCGAAACAAGTGTGGGCAAATGGGGACGTGCCGCTTCGGCGCTTGATCCGGCGCCGGTGCAGATGTTCGAAAATACGGTCAACTACCGTCCCGAATATCTCCTGGACAGGAACGGTCGCCGTAAACGCTTCAAAGTAAACGCGAAAGGCGAGTTTTTGATAAATACCGGAAACAGCGGCGAAATACGCGCAACAGCCGACGGACGGGTAATTTCCGCCGACAGTCTGATTCCCGACAGACGGGGCAAGTATTTCAGACAGTGGAGGTCGCATATCAAAAACGCCGATGATATCTGGCAGGAAATCGTGAACGCGACACATCTTCCGGGATTGACTTCCGCTCCAAAGCTGCAACCCATTGAAGCCCGCCTGGTTATGCTTTCAACGGGAATGAGAGCGCCCATGGGGATGAAAATCTACGGTCCCGACCTGGAAAGCATCGAACGCGCCGGCAAGGCTCTCGAAACGATATTGAAGGATATACCTTCAATACTGCCTTCTACAGTGTTTTACGACCGTGCAGTCGGCGCTCCGTACATCGAAATCAAACTGAACAGGCGCAGCATGGCGCGCTACGGGATTACCGTGGCGGACTTGCAGGAAGCGATAAGCGTCGCCGTGGGCGGAATGTCGCTGACTAACACCGTAGAAGGACGCGAACGCTTTGCCGTGCGCCTGCGTTATCCGCGCGAGCTGCGCGACAGTCCCGAAGCCCTTTCCCGACTGATAATCCCGACCCCAACAGGGGCGCAAATTCCTCTTGGCGACCTTGTTGATATTGAATATTCCCGCGGCGCCCAGATGATTCAGAGCGAAAACACTTTCCTCGTCGGCTATCTGATATTCGACAGGGCGGAAGCAAAGGCGGAAGTTGAGCTTGTCAGGGAAACGGACTTGATACTGAAAGAGAAAATACAGTCGGGCGAGCTTCAACTGCCTGCCGGAGTGTCGTATAAGTTTGCAGGAAACTACGAACAGCAAGAGCGTGCTTCGAACCGTCTGCTGACAGTCGTTCCGCTGAGCCTGCTGTCGATTCTGCTGATTCTTTACTTTAAGTTCCGTTCGGTAACGGCCTCGCTGATTCATTTTTCCGGTGTTTTTGTGGCATTTGCAGGAGGCTTTATCCTGCTGTGGCTCTACGCCCAGCCCTGGTTCCTGAATTTTTCGCTCGGTGGAGAAAACCTGCGCGAGCTTTTCCGGATACATCCTGTAAATCTGAGCATTGCTGTCTGGGTCGGATTCATTGCCCTTTTCGGAATCGCCACCGACGACGGAGTGCTGATGGGAACGTATATACACGACACGTTCATCGAAAGGAATCCCCTCACGAAGAAGGATATACGCGAGGCGGTCGTTTATGCGGGACTGAAAAGGGTACGCCCTGCCGCCATGACAACCGCAAGCACTCTTATAGCGCTTTTACCCGTGCTTACATCTACCGGCAAAGGCTCTGACATCATGATTCCCATGGCGATACCCACATTCGGAGGCATGTTGATTCAAAGCATGACAATGTTTATTGTTCCGGTGCTGCAATGCTGGTGGAGAGAAGGCGTATTAAGAAAGAAAAAATATGAGCATTATGATGATATATAGTTATTTATACAAACAAAATACGTGCTATAATCTGCCAAATCGCATATTTTTTACACACATTTGGCAGATTATATGTAATTATAACTTGCCAAATCATACATTTTTTGCATATATTTGGCAGATTATACGTAATTATAACTTGCCAAATCATACATTTTTTACATACATTTGGCAGACTATATGTAATTATAACTTGCCAAATCATATATTTTTTATACCTTTGTGGCAGTTTATAAATAAAAAGTATATGAAAATAATAGGAAGAAATTTTGAACAAATGACACTGCAACAATACGTTAAATCGGATAAGCCAGAGTTTGTAGCCGTATATGGACGACGAAGAGTAGGGAAAACATTTCTGATAAAAGAATTTTTCAAACTTTCGTTTGCATTTTATGTTACCGGTTTGGCAAATGCAGGGAAAAAAGAACAGATGAAAAATTTCAGCGCATCGCTGAACCACTATGGAAGCATGCCTTATCCACAGGAAAAATCATGGCTCGACATGTTTGTACAACTTATTCATTTACTGGAACATTCAAGAAAAAAGGGAAAAAAAGTCATCTTCATTGACGAATTACCGTGGTTTGATACTCCACGGGCAGGATTTATTACAGCACTGGAATATTTCTGGAACAGCTGGGCGTCGTCGCGTCCGGATATTTTGCTGATTGTATGCGGTTCGGCTACTTCATGGATGATTAACAAGCTGATTAAGAACCACGGAGGACTACACAATCGTGTTACTCGCCGTATGTTGATCGCCCCATTTACCTTGAGCGAGTGTGAAAAATTTTTCCAGCAAAAAAAGATTGTAATGGACAGGCGAACAATTGTCGAAAATTATATGATTTTCGGAGGCATTCCGTTCTATTTGGACATGATAGAAAAGGGCTTGAGCCTTCCACAGAATGTCGACAAACTCTGTTTTTCAAAAAACGGCACATTAAAAGACGAATTTTCAATCCTTTATGCCTCACTGTTCAAACATTCCGAGAAACATATTAAAGTCGTAAATACGCTGGGAAAAAAAGCCAGGGGCATGACACGTGATGAAATTATAAAGGAAAGTAAATTGCAGGGCGGCGGGCTGACCCATGTACTTGAAGAGTTGGAACAGTGCAGTTTTATACGCAAATACCAGTCGTTTGAAAAAAAGAGTAAATACCCTGTCTTTCAATTGGTTGATCCATATACTTTGTTCTATCTTCACTTCATTCGTCCGGGTACGGCAAACAAACATTTCTGGACGAGCATGATCGACAATGCGCGGCATCGTGCATGGAGCGGCTATGCCTTTGAACTGGTCTGCCTGATGCACGAAGAGCAGATCAAACACAAGCTTGGCATTTCCGGCGTAACGACGCATACCGCTTCGTGGCGCAGCCGAAACACCTCGCCCGGCGCGCAAATCGACCTGATTATAGACCGTAACGATAACGTTATCAATCTTTGCGAGATGAAATATGTCAGGGAAGAATTTGCTGTTGACCGGAAATATCACCAAAATATGTGTAACAAACGGGATTCGTTCCTGCAGGAAACGAAAACCCGTAAAGCCGTTCATCTTACGCTAATTACAACTTACGGCGTAAAACAGAACGACTATTATGGACTGATACAGTCTGAAGTAAGGATGAATGACTTGTTTTGGGAAGAATAAAATAAATATATTATGATGACATATAGCTATTTATACAAACAAAATACATATTATAAGTTGCCAAATCACATATTTTTTATATACATTTGGCAGATTATACGTAATTATAAGTTGCCAAATCGTGTATTTTTTGCATATATTTGGCAGATTATAAACACTGTTAAAGTTAAAATATCATGCGAAAAGATTTTGAAAATAATTTAGACCCTGCCGGACAGGTTGATGTATTTGATGAGTTACCGCTCTGGTCGGCGCCATTCGGACTTAAATTGCTTGAATATGTGGATTATAAGCCGGATATTTCTGTGCTGGATATAGGATTCGGTTCGGGTTTTCCGTTGACGGAACTTGCCATGCGATTGGGCGATACGGCTGTCGTTTACGGGATTGACCCATGGAAAGAAATGCTCGAAAGAGTACGCAAAAAAATCAAATATTACGAAATTTCCAATATACGGCTCATCGAAGGCGTAGCGGAGGATGTTCCTCTAAACGACAGTTCGATTGACCTGATAACGAGCAATAACGGAATCAACAATGTCAATGATATTGAAAAGGTTTTATCCGAATGTGAACGTCTGATGAAACCCGGCGGACAGTTTATACAGACCATGAACACGGATAAATCCATGTTCGAGTTTTACCGGCAACTGGAAAACGTATTCGCCGATTTGGGCATGTATAAGGAAATCAAATCGATGTATCAACATATCGAAACAAAACGTCCGCCTGTAAAAGCAATGATTGCGATGCTACAAAAACACGGTTTTATCGTTAAGGATTTGGAATACGGGCAGTTTAACTACAAATTTGCCAATGCGACAGCCATGTTCAATCATTATTTCATCCGGCTTGCATTTATGGAATCGTGGATAAAACTGGTTCCCAAAGATAAAACGGAAGAAATATTCGGTCTTGTCGAATTGCGGATGAATGGACAGGCAAAGCAGTTCGGAGGATTGAAGCTCAGTATTCCGTTTGTAGTGATTAATGCGGTAAAAGTTTAAAACAAGTTGATTATGAAACAGTACAAATCAATCATGATGTTAATTGCCGTTCTGTCTTACTTCTCTGTCGCGACAGCCCAGAGCGATTCCCTGAACCGCTATCTGCAAACGGCAGCGCAAAACAATCCGGGCGTCAAAGCCGGTTTTCTGGCATATCAGGCAGCATTGCAGAAAATTCCGCAAGCCGGCGCTTATCAGGATCCGCAGCTGGAGATGGGATTTTTCCTGCAGCCGATGGAAATTGTTGGCGGACGCCAGACGGGTCAGTTTCAGCTGATGCAGATGTTTCCGTGGTTCGGTACCAGAAAAGCCGCCCGCACGGAAGCGCAGCACATGGCGAAAATGGCTTTTGAACAGTTTCGCGAAATGCGGGACAATATCTTTCTGGAAGTTTATACTCAATGGTATGCGCTTTGCAGTTTGCAGCAGAAACTGAAAAACAGCAGGGAAAATGCAGCGCTTTTGAAACAGTTGGAAACTCTGGCGCTGCAGAAGTTCAAATCGCCTGTAAGTTCTTCGCCGGCAGTGGTTTCGCAGCGTACCGGAAATTCGCCGACGGCTTCGTCAAACGCGGGAAACAGTTCCGGAGGCATGTCCGGCGGGATGAATATGAGAGGTAAACAGGCGGCAGGAGAGGCTTCAAATTCATCTTCGGGACAGGAGGGAATGTCGATGGGAGAGACGTATTCCGGGATGTCGGAAACGCTTCGTATTCAGCTCGAAATCTCGGAACTCGAAAGCAATATCGAGAGCATTCTGTCGGAAATGCATGTTGAAAAAATACGTTTCAACGCCCTCTTAAACCGTCATGCAGAGACTGAAATCGCTGTTCCCGATTCGATCAGTCAGATACCCTTCGCTTTTGACGAAGAAACGGCAATGAACCTGATGATACAGCGAAATCCGATGCTGGGCATGATTGGCGAGGAATCTCTGGCATACGAGGCAAAAGCTGAGATGGACAGGAAAATGGGCTATCCGATGTTCGGTATCGGACTGCAATACATGCTGATAGGCAAGACTTCGTCCTCCGCGGCAGCATCGGACAACAGTGCGGGACACGGCGCGACACAGACGGGCGACAACATGTCTTCGATGAACGGCAAGGATATGATAATGCCAATGTTATCCCTCAGTATCCCGATATTTCGCGGGAAATACAAGGCTCTCCGGCGCGAAACGGAACTTTTGCGTCAGGCAAGCGATGAAAAATATGCCGATGCGTTCAACATGCTGCAGGCAGAACTGTATCGCGCTAAACACCAGCTGGATGACGCCATGCGGAAAATCATTCTTTACCGCAAACAGACGGAGCTGGCGCAAACGGCATACAATATTGCTTTGCAGGAATTTATTTCCGGAAAGAACGAACTGGGAAGCATCATTCAGGTGCAAAGGCAATTGCTTGACTACAAGTTTAAAATAGCGGAAGCAACTGTAGAATACAATACAAAAGCGGCTGCCATACAGAAAATTTTGAATTTTGAATTTTGAATTATTTATAAATGATAATAATATGAAAGTAAAAAATATCGCAACATACTTGATTCTCCTTTCGGGAGGCGTGTTTTTGGGCTGGCTGCTATTCGGCGGCTCTGAAAATCACGGAGAAAACGCAGATAATCATGTGCAAAACGAATCGCAGGTCTGGACATGTTCCATGCACCCGCAAATCCGGCAGGACAAGCCGGGGAAATGCCCTCTCTGCGCCATGGATTTAATTCCGCTGAAAACGACGGGAATGAGCGGCGAAATCACTGATCCGGACGGAATTGTGCTCTCAAAAGAGGCTATGGCTCTGGCTGATGTGCAGACGGCAAGGGCTGTGAAGGGAAATCCCGTGAAAAAGATACGCCTGTATGGCACGATTCAGATTGACGAACGTCTCTCGCGCTCGCAAACGTCTCATATCAACGGACGTATAGAAAAACTGCTTGTGAATTTCACCGGTGAAACGCTAAAGCAGGGACAGGTAATCGCAAGCGTCTATTCGCCCGAACTTCTTAATGCACAGCAGGAATTGCTGGAAGCGGCGAAACTCTCAGGCTCCCAGCCGGCTCTCCTTGAGGCAGCACGCGAAAAACTCCGCTTGTGGAAACTTACGGAAACTCAAATAAGCGAAATCGAACAGTCCGGCAAGACATCGGCATCGGTTGATATAGTGGCAAATACGGACGGCATTGTAGTTGCCAAAAAAGTTGAACAGGGCGATTACGTTGCTCAGGGCGCCGTGCTGTTCGAACTGATAAACCTTTCGTCGGTCTGGGCGGTATTCGAGGCATACGAAAGCGATTTGCCGTATCTGAAAACCGGAGACATGCTGGAATATACGGTGCAGGCGATACCGGAGAAGAGTTTTTCGGGAAAAATAACGTTTATCAGCCCCGT
>JAISCQ010000027.1 GCA_031265445.1 Bacteroidales bacterium | reverse complement strand
AGAAATACACGATAGCCGCATCATTGCATCTGGCAATGGGCGGTTTTTTTATTGACTGCATTCACCGGGAAGAGCCGCAGGCCTGTCCTGCTTTATCAACGATGCATGATACATCGATGTCGATTTATTAATCAACAACTTTAAAAGCCTGACGCCTATGGAAAAGTAAAACAACAGGTAAAAAAGCAGGAATACGCTTGCTTGTCAATCCGAATGGGTCTTTTGACATCCGACCGCAAGCGTGAAGCAATGCACAAAAGTGACCCGTGTGCAGTAATCATTCAAAAATAAAATTAAACAAGAATAAATGTATGAAATTATTTGTCAAACATTCGATTTTTAAACAAGTTCGGTTTATTACGCTGGTATCGGTTTTTGCACTGATACGGATCCTGTCGGTAGCCGGGCCGCTTCCCGAGACCCGGCAAAGCGCACAGTCAATTGTTGTGACGGGTGCGGTTACGGATCAGGGCGAACCCCTGCCGGGGGTAAATGTGATTGTCAAAGGCACCACCATTGGCGTAGTGACCGATGCATCGGGAAGATACTCCATTACGGTTCCGGATAAAGACGCGGTGCTGCAATTCTCATTTATGGGATACATCACTTCCGAGTCAGTCGTTGGCGACCGGAGGAGTATCGATGTTTCACTGGTCGAAGAAACCAGGGAAATTGAAGAAGTGGTTGTGGTAGGTTATGGCGTTCAAAAGAGGGTGAATGTCGTGGGCGCTGTGACCACATTGAAAGGGGAAGAAATCAGGGCGATTCCGGCCGCTTCGGCAGCCGCGGCCATGTCGGGACGTCTTCCCGGCGTAACCGTGATCCAAACCAGCGGCGAACCGGGCGTAGACGGCAGCATGGCCCCCAGGATGTATGTGCGCGGCCGCTCAACGCTGGGCGTGGATAACGATAATGCCAAAGATATTGCAAAGACCATTCCATTGGTGATCATTGACGGCGTTCAGGGTCGAAGCATCGGTGAAATCGACCCCAATGACATCGCCTCTTTCTCGGTATTGAAAGACGCTTCGGCGGCTATCTACGGAGCGCAGGCCGCCAACGGCGTTATCCTGATCACCACCAAAAGCGGGCAAGCAGGCAAGTCAAAACTGAACTTCAGTTTTTACCAGGGGTTCATGACTCCCAGCAGAACGCCTGAATTGTGCGACGCTGCCGAATATGCCGCCATGCTTTCGGAATATCAAGACTATAATGGTAGCAGCAGGACTTACAATGACAGGGATATCGAACTGTTTGCCAGCGGGGAAGATCCCTGGGAACATCCCAATACCGACTGGTACGGCGAGTTGATCAAAAAGTGGACTACGACAACCCGCTATAACCTGACCATGGACGGCGGATTCAAGGGAATGACCTATTTGGTGTCGCTCGGATTCAAGCAGGACGACGCCATGTACAAGCAATCGTCAACGAAATATAACCAGTTCAACATCAGGACGAAAGTAAGCATACCGATTACCGACTGGTTGAGTACGGACATCAACATAGCCGGGTTCAAAACCCGTAAACTGTTTCCGTACCGGGGCGCCGGCGACATGATCGGCGCCGCCACGCGGACCCATCCTACCAGCCCGGCTTACTGGCCTACCGGAGAACCCGCGCCTGACATTGAAAACGGCGATAACCCTGTGGTTACCTCATCTTTTGCCGGGGGAAAGAACGAACAGGATACCTACCGTCTTCAGAACAACCTGAAGGTAACCGTTGCGCTTCCTTTTGTCGACGGGCTTTCGTTCAGCGCCAGCCTTGATTATGACCTCAATAATTTTTACAGGAAAAGGTTTTTCCAGTCATGGTATTTGTATTATCCCGAGTATGCGAAAGCCGTGCGGGATCCGGATACCGGCTTTATCACCGAGATGCCTCTGACGCCAAGCCTGAGAGGGCCGGTCGGCGCTGTCCTTCCGTCGCTGCAAAATGACTTTAACCGGACGATCAATATCACTTCCAAAGTAGATGCGAATTACATACAATCGTTTGGTTTTCATGATGTGAGCCTGTATGCCGGGTTTGAACAGTACACCAGCGACTACAACGAATTTTGGGCGCAACGCGAGAAATATGTTTCCACTCTGGTTCAAATCCTGAATGTGGGGCCCGACCTGAACAAAACCAACAGCGGGAGGGAAACCGTCTATGCCCGCAGATCGTGGATCGGCCGGGCTACTTATGCCTATAAGAGCAAGTATTTAGCCGAAGTGGTTTTCCGTGCAGACGCATCGCTCAAGTTTCCAAAAGAAAACCGCTGGGGATATTTTCCCGGGTTTTTGTTGGGATGGCGCGCATCCGAAGAAGGTTTCTGGAAAGACAACCTGTCGTTCATCAATTACTTCAAGTTAAAGGCTTCCTATGGCGAAATGGGTATGGACCCCGGCGATCCTTTCCAGTATATCGACAAATACAGCCTGGGAACGGTTACGGGAATGGTGTTCGGCACCAACGGCGTTATCGACGCCACTACCGGTCCGCCAACGGTTGCCAACAGGAAGATTACCTGGGAAAGACAAAAAACAAAAAATATCGGGGTCGAATCGCAGTTCCTGAATGGACTCCTGTTTTTGAATTTTGATTATTTCTACAATATCCGGGATCAGATATTAGCCCCAAAGAGTGGATCGGTACCTGATTATACAGGAATTACCCTGCCCGATGAAAATATGGCGCGTGTGGATAACCAGGGATTTGAAATGGAAGCCGGCGTACGTAAATCCTACAGGGATTGGCATTTTGGCCTGTCCGGAAATTTCAGCCTGAGCCGCAATAAATTGGTTTTCATTGACGAAGTGGATCCTCCTGTGCCCTGGCAGGCAAAAACAGGACTTCCATGGGGAACCAGGTTGATGTATGAAGCTGCCGGAATCTTCAGGGATAAGGAGCAGGCTGATGCATACGCCAAGTGGGGAACCGTCCAGCCGCAGGAGGGCGATGTTATTTTCAAAAATGTGAGCGCCGGCTATGCGGATCTGGATCCGGATTACGACGACAATGCTGTTAATGCCAACGACCGGGTACTGGTAGAGCATACCGTTGCACCGGATATATTTTATGGCGTCAACATCGACCTCAGCTGGAAAAATTTTACCTTTTCCGCACTTCTCCAGGGACAGGGAGAGTTTTTGAAAAAGAACTATTCCGACGACAGGCGTGGCGAAGAAGGAAATTATTTTAAGTTCATGTACACTGACAGATGGACTCCCGACCACCGGGATGCATCCATGCCAAGAGCCTGGAGCAGGAGTAACCAGTACTGGATTTCGAATGAAAACACTTTCTGGTGGGATAATTGCGCCTATTTCCGGCTGAAAAATGTGGTATTGTCCTACAGTATCCCCAATCAATACTATAAGGCCATAGGGATATCCAGTATCAATGTGTATTTTTCGGGCAACAACCTGGCCTACCTGTGGAGCGGAACCAAGAAGTTCGATCCCGAGACGGATGGCGCAAACTCTTATCCCACGATGAGGACCTTAGCCATTGGCGCAAACATTACTTTTTAACGCATCAAATAATGATCATGAAAAAGATATTCATATATTTTCTTTCGTTCCTGCTGTTATGCGGAACTTCATGTACGGACGTGCTTGACCAGTCGGCCGTTGATTCCTTTGACGAGGACGTGGTTTTTTCGGACATCAACCTGGTAAAGGCATACGTTGGCGCCTGTTACTCCATGCTGGGCAGTACAAAAAAGGATGGAAACGCTATCGATGGCCCGTTGATCCGCCGCGATTTTCTTTCGTCTTCCACCGATCAGACCTTGAATAATTTCAGGCCCGGAGGCGATAACGAGGTATTCCTCCAAGGCACCATGAGCCCCGACAGAATGGGCCTGTTTGAGAATAGAGATAACGGCAGACCATGGCTTTTCTGGTCATACGCATACAAAAATATTCAGAACCTGAATACCATTCTTTCGCGTATTGACGGGGTTCCTGTCTCCAACACGGCAGAGGAAGCGCTTCGTACGCAATTGAAGGGCGAGGTTTACTTTTTGCGGGCTTTGTCGTATAGCTTTCTGATCATGGGTTACGGAGGAGCGATCCTGACGGACAAACCATACAGGATGACCGATGATTTTTCGGAAGTCAAAAGATCGTCTATTGCCGACACCAAAGATTCTATCCTGGCAGACGTCGACAGAGCGATTCAATATTTACCTGCAACCATTGAACAGGGTCGTGCTACGCGCGGCGCGGCGGCGGCGGTGAAATCAAGGATGCTCCTGTTCTGCGCCGGTAAATTAGCCAATGGCGGATGGCCGCAACAGGCTGCTAATCCCCTGGTATCATTTCCGGCAGGCAGCCAGGCCGCTCTCCTCCGGGATGCCCGCGACGCGGCAAAGGACATCATGGAGGGCAAATACGGTACTTATGCACTGGTCGGGGAAACCTCCGAGCCGGCTCTACCCCTTTCCGATGAGCAATTACAGAAGTATTCCGATGATTTTTTCAGCATTTTCAATCAGCAGTCGGGAGCAGTGTGGAACAGCGAAACCATCTGGGGTACGCAGTTTGTGGATAAGGACGGGCGCAGGTACCAGCCGAATATCTGGTGCGGCCCCAGGGGTTATAACGGTTATTCCAATAACGTCCCTACCGAAGAGATTGTCAGGAGGTTCGAGATGGCCGATGGCAGCAAGTTTGTGTGGGACGCCGTCCATCCCGACGATAAGTTTACCATGCGCAGGGCAACGGCAGGCGAACTGGCTGCCAACCCGTACCTGAATCCCTACTATGGACGCGAAGCGCGTTTCTACGCTTCCATTCTGTATAACGGGGCGCCCTGGATTCAGCGTCCCGACCCTGTTGTATCGAGCGAACCGTACAACTGTCTCCAGTCGGGATACAGATACCGGAAGGACAAAGCCACAGGCGAATACCCGGCAATACCATCCTGGAACGGGGTAGACACACGCCAAAGTTCATTGACATATAATACCGCAGGTAACGCCACCAAAACAGGCTATATTATGAAGAAGTTCCTGGATCCCAACATACCGGGAAACTCAACCCAGTCCTTGAACAGTAGCACTGCATGGGTTGAATTTCGCTATGCGGAAATTTTGCTGAACTATGCCGAAGCCTGTATCGAACTTGGCGGCGACGATCTTCAGCCCGGTATCGACGCCATGAATACGGTACGGCATCGCGCCGGACTTCCGAGCCGTGTCACCGCCAGCCAGGACGAAGCACGGGAGTTTATACGGCACGAACGCGACATAGAATTTTTTGGCGAAGGACACCGTTTCTTCGATATACGGCGATGGATGATTTGCGACCGGGTGATTGTTCCTGTTTACGGCATGAGAGTCAATGAGTATGTGGAAAGTGATGCTGACGGGAATGATATTCTCCTGGAAACAACATGGCAGCTCACCGGCAACGAAGATGCCACACGGAATTGGGCTGGTAATTCTTTTTACTGGTTCCCCATTAAGCGGGACGAGATTAATAAATCGCCCGGTTTGCAGCAAAATCCCGAGTATAATTAATCCCGGCGCATAAAAAATTGTAGGGAGTTGCTTTCGGGCAACTCCCTACTTTTAGATGTCTGATTTTTTTGCGAATTATACTGCGCACGGCGTAATTTTGTGCGATGATTTCTGGAGGGTGTGTCAAAAGTGGCACATCCTCTTTTTCTATTGGAAGTGCCTCATGCGGCATGTTTCATTTTGAAGCACCATTTTTGCCTTACTTTTGATTGTGGGAGGTATAGTTGGCTT
>JAISCQ010000096.1 GCA_031265445.1 Bacteroidales bacterium | reverse complement strand
AGAATCAGATTCCGGATGTCAAGTATATCCGGTATATTGCGTACTTCAACCTTTTCCGGCGTGAGCAGCGTGGCACAGATAATTTGCAGGGCTTCGTTTTTTGCGCCCTGCGGGTAGATATCTCCGCTCAGTTTGCTGTTGCCTTCTATGGTGAAAGAGCTCATTATCCTTTACGCGAATGGTTTTTCTTGTTCTTTTTAGCAGTCGTATTTCGCTGCGGCGTTTCGATCAGGTCGATTGTCTCGACGAACTTAATAGTTCCCACATTCCGGACGATTCTTCTCTCGGACAGTTCGGCAAGGTCTTTTAATATTTTCTGATTATCGACAGAGTCTTTATTCCATATCAGGAATGACTTTTTCATCTGATTGGCGATCAGATAGATCAGCATTTCTTTTTCTTCGCCATCTTCCCGTTCGGCAGCTTTGTCGATCAGGCGTTCGAGCATTTGTCCGTAGTGACGGTAGATAATTGCCGCATCGCTATATTCAATGCGAGGCGGGCGCTGATGCAGGTTTTCTTTCTTTACGATTTCGTACGGATAATCCACATCAAGCTTAAAGTCTGCCATTACTGCCAGATGATCCCAGAGTATGTGTTTGAAATCATTGACGTCGCGCAGATGCGGAAACAAATTGCCCATAATGCTTATGATAGCATTTGCGCAACGGTTACGTTCATCACGGTTTTCTACAGTCAGACAATAGTCCACCATATTCTGAATGTTACGGCCATATTCAGGAAGAGCCAGGCGTTTGGAGTTTGTATTATACTTCATATTTTAATATCTCATCAATATTTTACGGCGCAAAAGTAGTCAATTATATTGACTTATACTATTTTTGCGCGGATAAAAATGAAAATCAGGGGGGTGTGATGAAGGAGAGGCGCTTGCAAAGCCGGCCTTTTTCACATCACAAGCCGGACTGTCCGGAATCTTTAAGCAGAAATTCCTTGATGACTTTTTCAAACGATTCGCGCGGCATTGCCCCGATGGCCTGTTGAGGCTTGTCTTTTTCAGGTATGAAAAGATACATCGGTATGCTGCTTACGCCGAAAAAGCGGGCTAATTCTTTTTCCCTGTCAACATCAATCTTGTAAACGATAAGTTTTCCCTTATACTCGGCGGCAAGCGCTTTGAGGATAGGCGTGACCTTTTTACACGGGCCGCACCAGTCGGCGTAAAAGTCTATAATACAGGGGAGGTTTCCTTCATAAACCCATTCCTGCGGATGCTTTTCGTAGTTGTATATTTTCGTCAGGAAATCGGCCTTGTTCAAGACGACGATTTCGCCCGAATCGTCTGTCGCGTTCATCGTTTCCGGATGCGACGAGACATCCCCGACCGCAAGTGCTGCGGCTGCAAGTATCAGTATGTATTTAAAAATCTTCATCGTTAAGTATTTATTAAAATCGGGGCAAATATACGGATTAAAATGAAAAAACCAAGCCTGAAAGCAGGATAATATAAAAAATCAGGACAAACATGATGCCATAGCCGGAATACAGGGACATTTAAGATAAGGCAACCATATCATTTAGCATAGCGAGTACTATCTTTTAGTTAAAATAACAGTATAGTTTGGTAAATTGCAAATTAACATTTAATTTTGAAACCTACATCTCATATAAATGAGACATAGGGTTCACTGTTGTGAGATGTAGGTCTCGATAAAACGAGATGTAGGTATCACTTATAACAGGAAGTGAAACATAGATTAAATTATACTGTGAAACAGTATAATAGATAGTATGAAATGATATAAAAGAAAGGAACAGTATGAGCATTTATTATCGAATGGACGGGCAGACGGACAATCTGAACCCGGAAGGGAGTAAGAAGCGGGGGATGTTTCCGCGTATCATCAGAAAGAGAACCGTTGCGTTACGGGAGCTATGCAAACTGGCAGCCGAAGGTACGACGTTCAACGCCTTTGAACTGGAAAGCGCCGGGGAGTTGCTACTCAGAGAAATTATTGATCAACTGGGTGATGGCAACAATGTTTGTCTGGATGAGTTCGGTACGTTTTCCCTGAGCGCCGAGTCCATCCGCCCGGCACAGGACGAGTACGACATTCGCGCCGAATCCATCCGCGTAAAGAAAGTGGTCTTCAAAACATCGAAACGCCTGATGTCAAGAATGAGAAGCTTTGCATTCAAACGGAAACCGAAAACCTGAGTTTCGGAAATCACGATGACGGTTGTCCGGTTTATCCTCCACCCTGTGAAGCGATTTTGACCGGAGGCATGTCCGGCGTAATTCCTTTTGACTTCATTTTTCTGCGATACAGTTTGCCTTGTGACAGTACATAAAGCAGATTTTTTCAGAGCGGACCCTGCTTTTTTTCTGTCTTTCCGTTGAAAATATTGATGTTTTTTACCGGCGCATTTGTATTTACAGTAAAAATCACGTAGTTTTGCAAAGGTAAAGATGAGTATATTTCATTTTATTTTATACTGTGCGCGGAATAGTTTTGTGCGTTTCCCGTCAGGGGGTGCCATATCAATAGAAAATCTGAAAGCATCTAACGGGACTTCGTGCTTTTGGATACGAATAAACGGAAGTCCTTTTATATTTAATTTAAGTGTCATGAAAAGATTTGTTTTTAGTATTTTGTGTGGTGCATGTATGTGCATTTTGCTTCCGGGAACGGCAGAGGCAAAAGGTTGGAAACCACTGTTTGCGGCCGATTTATCCAATGCCGATTGTGACCGTTCCGTGTGGTCCGTCGATGAGGACGGTGTTATTTCTGCAACGGCCGATCAGGCGCTCTGGTCTGTCGAGGAATATGAGAATTTTGAACTGGAACTGGAGTTCAAAAATGACCGGTGCACGAACAGTGGCGTCGTGATTTACTGTACGGACAAAAAGGACTGGATTCCCAACGCCGTTGAAATCCAGATTGCGGACGATTACTGCGACCATTTCGAGGCAGCAGCTTCTACGGGTTCCTGCGGCGCTGTGTATGGGCATCTCGCTCCCTCGGCTTTTCAGTTGGTGAAGAAACCGGGCGAATGGAACAGGATGAAAATTACGGCCAAAGGGAAAAACATCCGGGTTACGTTGAACGGGAAAAAGGTTATTAACATGGACATGAGCCTCTGGACTTCGGGGAAAACAAATCCCGATGGCTCCGGGATTCCCTCGTGGTTGCCGAAACCGTATGCCGGACTGCCGACTAAAGGGTATATCGGCTTTCAGGGGAAACACGGCCAGGCGTTGATCTGGTTCAGGAATATCAGAATCAAAGCATTATAGTATGCCATGAATACTGTAACGCCTATTTCGCGCCGGCGGTTTATCAAGGCGTCGGCGGCTGCGGCCGGGATGTTTTTCATCGTTCCGAGCCATGCCGTGAGCGGCCTGGGACATACGGCGCCCAGTGACAGGCTGAACATCGCCGGTATCGGCATCGGCGGTAAGGGCAGCGTCAACCTGCGCAACATGAGTGCGGAAAATATTGTCGCCCTGTGCGATATTGATTGGCAATACGCCAAAGGGTGCTTTGACGCTTATCCGAATGCAAAGCGGTACGTGGATTTCCGCAGGATGCTGGACGAGGCGGGCCGGGACATTGATGCCGTCGTCATCGCCACACCCGACCATACACATGCCATATGCGCCCTGTCCGCCATGCAACTGGGGAAACATGTCTATGTGCAGAAGCCGCTTACTCACTCGGTCTATGAATCGCGCGTACTGCTGGAGGCCTCCCGCCGCTACCGGGTGGTGACGCAGATGGGGAACGAGGGGCACAGCGACGATGCGGTCAGCGAGGTGTGCGAATGGATATGGAGCGGTGCGATCGGCGAAGTAACGCACGTGGATGCGTGGACCGACCGCCCAATCTGGCCGCAGGGACTGACGCGCCCCGAACAGGGAATGTGGGTGCCGGAACACATCGACTGGGATCTCTTTATCGGCCCCGCCGCCATGCGCCCGTATCACAGGGCTTATCATCCGTGGGACTGGCGCGGATGGTGGGATTTCGGCACCGGCGCACTGGGCGATATGGCCTGCCACGTGCTGGATGTCGTCTTTTCGGCTATGAAGCTGGGGCATCCTTCGGCGGTGGAGGCGTCTTCCACGGCATTTAACTCCGAGAGTGCGCCGATGGCATCCACCATCCGTTACGAATTTCCCGCGCGACCGAAGGAAGGCAAGGTGAACATGCCGGCCGTAAGCGTCACCTGGTACGACGGCGGACTGTTGCCGCCCCGTCCCGCTTCGCTGCCCGACGGTGTCGAACTGGGCGAGGGACGTAACGGTATTCTCTTCCACGGCTCAAAAGGTCACCTGATCTGCGGCAATTATGGCGGAAACTGCCGCCTGCTGCCTGCCGGCAAGTTCGAACATCTGCCGAAACCGCCCGCACGCCTGCGCCGGGTGGGGATGAGCCATGAGATGGATTTTGTCCGCGCCTGCAAGGAATCGCCGGAGAACCGCGTGCTGCCGCTCTCGAATTTCGAGTACGCCGGCCCGCTCAACGAAATGGTCGTAATGGGCAACCTCGCCGTCCGCCTGAAAAGCCTGAACAGGAAACTGCAGTGGGACGGCGTCAACATGCGTATCACGAACCTGTCCGACAGCGATGAAATCAAGGTTGCCAACGGCATCCCCCGTCAGGAACCTCGTACACTGACCCTGAACGCCATCCGGGCATCGGAGGAATACATCCGTCACACCTGCCGCGACGGCTGGTCGTTGAACATGTAATCATCATGCAACAGGGCCGGGATGGTATCCTCTCGTGTGCGAGATACCGTCCCGCCGCCTGTTTTGATATTGGAAGAAGAAATAGAACAGTAAAAAGTAATATTGCAAATGCAATTAAAGGACAAGAAACAATGAAAGTATCAATTCGATTTTTTGACGATCGCGAAGTGCGAGCCATTTGGGACGATGAAAATTCCAAATGGTGGTTTAATGTGGTAGATATTGTTGCTGTGCTTAACGAACAGAACGATTATACAAAAGCAAACAATTACTGGCGTTGGCTGAAACGCAAATTTGTTACAGAACAAAATCAAC
>JAISCQ010000085.1 GCA_031265445.1 Bacteroidales bacterium | reverse complement strand
GATATAAGATGGAAAACAGTAAAGTGAAGATACCGAAAGCGTATTTCGATTCAAGAATCGAATGCCGGATTGCAAATCCGGCTATGTTCCAAGCGGCAATGCAATTACCGCTTAACCGCGCGGTTGCGGGCACATCAGACATCCGGTTGCGAGCGTATCGGACATCCAGTTGCGAGCGTATCGGACATCCAGTTGCGGGCGTATCGGACACTCAGTTGCGGGCGCATCGGACATCCAGTTGCGGGCGCATCAGACATCCGGTTACAAAACCATACCCGGAGGTTTACAAAATCCCGCCGCTGAGCCGAAGGTCAGGCTAAGCCCCACCCCCCGGAACTGACATAACACCTCAAAAAAAAGAATGAACCGATTTTGCAGGGAGCAATCTTCGATATGCTGTTTTTTTTAATTGATGGATTGAAAAAATGATTACTTTTGTCCGCAACCATCCACCAGTGGATGCGAATTGATTTGACTATCCTGTCGAATTGAAAATTAAGTCTCCTTTGATGATATGAACGTAGAAATCATTACCATTGGCGATGAGTTGCTGATCGGGCAGGTTATCGACACCAATTCGGCATTTATAGCCCGCGAACTGAACAGGATCGGCATCCGTGTGTTTCAAATCACCTCTGTGTCCGACAGTCGCCGGCATATCCTCGCGGCGCTGGAAGAAGCTTCGCGGCGGGCGCCGCTTGTGCTGATCACCGGCGGTCTGGGGCCGACCAGGGATGATATTACCAAGTCCGTCTTTGCGGAATACACGGGCGACCGGTTGACTGTGCATCACGAAACGTTGCAGCGCATCGAAACGATGATGTCCGTCCGCTGCATTGCCATGAACCCGCTGAACGAAAAGCAGGCCGAGGTACCGTCGCGCTGCACGGTGATCCCCAACAGTTGCGGCACGGCGCCCGGCATGTGGTTTGAGAAGGACGGCGTGGTCTATGTCTCCATGCCGGGCGTACCTTTCGAAATGAAGACCATGATGCAGGACGAAGTGCTGCCGCGGCTTCGGCAACGGTTCCATGGCGGTAATATCCTGCACCGTACCCTGCTGGTAACGGGTATTCCCGAATCGGCGCTGGCCCTGCGCATTGAAGACTGGGAAAACAGCCTGCCGCCGCATCTTAAACTGGCCTACCTGCCTGGCGGCGGAATGATCCGCTTGCGTCTTTCGGCTTTCGGCGATGACCTGCAAACCCTTGCCGCACAAACGGAAAAAGAAATCGAAAGCCTCAGGGTGATCCTGGGCAACCATATATTGAGCGAAGCCGACGAACAGATCGAAGAAATTGTTGCCCGTCTGCTCACGGAGAAAAGACAGACTGTGGCTACTGCCGAAAGCTGTACCGGCGGCAACATCGCTCATCTGCTAACCTCCATTCCCGGAAGTTCCGTATATTTCAAAGGTTCGGTAGTGGCTTACGCCGACGAAATCAAGGAAAATATCCTGCACGTGAACCCGGACGACCTGCGACGATACGGCGCTGTAAGCGAGCAGGCGGTAACGCAAATGGCGGCCAGCGTCCGGAAGCTGATGGACACGGATTACGGTATTGCCGCCTCGGGCATTGCAGGCCCTGCTGGAGGCACGCCCGATAAACCGGTCGGAACCGTATGGATAGCGGTGGCATCAGCGTCGCAAACGGTGACGAAACTGCTGCATTACGGCAACAATCGCGAAAGCAATATACAACGCACAAGCGTTGCGGCATTGAACCTGCTGCGGGAAATGATCCATCATTAACTGCTGCGTATTCTTAAAAAATCCACGCTACCTTTGGCAGAATGCAGCGAAATGTCTTCCCCGTCAAAAACGGCGTATGTTTGGGATTTCAACCATTCGCCGGTGTTGATATAGCGACTGTTTTCACCCAGGCCAATATCCATGGCCATGTGGCGGTGTCCAAAAACAAAGAAGTCGTAATGCTTCCCGGCCAGTACTTTTTTGGCGTACCGGTAAATAAATTCTTTTTCGAGACCCTCGAAAGGTTTTGCAAGCCCGTGGCGTTTGCGGCTTCCTCTCGACCAGTTTTTACCGAAAGCAATACCCCAGAACGGATGCAGCGAAGCATACAGCATGCGAAGTAAACGGCTTTTAAAAGCATCATTAAGGATACGGTCGTCGAAACTTTCCGGGTTGATATCGTGTCCGTGCCCTATGAGGAATAATTTTCCGTTGAGATTAAATTCCGTTGGTTTTCGATATATGTTAATATTCATTTCGTAGGTCAGGTAATTACGTATCCACTGGTCGTGGTTACCCGTGAAGAAATGTATGGGAATCCCGCTGTCGGTTATTTCGGCCAGCTTTCCCAGCAAACGTACAAATCCGCGCGGAACCACGTGGCGGTACTCAAACCAGAAATCGAACATATCGCCCAATAAAAAAATGGTGGCAGCATCGTTTTTTACCGTGTTGAGCCATTGTACAAAATCCAGCTCCCTGCGGCGGCTATCTTCGTCGGGCGCCATCGTCAGGTGAAGGTCGGAAGCGAAATATATTTTTTTATTCGGCGGCAACAAAAATTTCACTCAGTTTCTTGTCTAAAGCATCGCCTTTCAGGCTCTTGGAGATGATCGTTCCCTCCCTGTCGACCAGGAAATTGGCGGGAATGGTTTCCACGCCGTACTGTTTCACCACATCCGAATCCCAGAATTTAAAGTCGCTTACATTGATCCAGGGCAGTGCATCCTCCTTAATGGCACGCTCCCACGACGACCTGGACTGATCCAGTGAAACCTGGTATACTTCAAAGCCCTTGCTGTGGTACTTGTTATAAACGTCCAGCAAATAGGTGTTTTCCGTACGGCATGGAGCGCTCCATGATGCCCAGAAATCAACCAGTACATATTTGCCTTTACAGGACGACAGCTTCACCACCTTGCCATCGGGTGCAGGCAAAGCGATCTCGGGCACATCCTGCCCCAGCATGGACAGCATCCGGTTCAGTTGCCGCGCATTGTACTGCTCGTTCATGACCAGTACATTGGCATGAAGCGTATTGACATAGGGAACTTTGGGATAGCGCTTGTAGAAAGTGGAATCGGCCCTGCGGAAATATTTGATGTCATCTTCCTGGTGGAACAGGTATATATTTTCGCCCAACTGCTGGTATAAAGCATAGATAATCACCAGCGACTGCGGGTTGTTGCCCATGAAACGGATGTTGTATGCCCGCAGGCTGTCCACTTCGCTGATGTAATTCCATTCCATCTGGCGCTGTATGTTCACGAAATTACGGTTACCCTCGTATTTTTTTAAAGTCCTGTCCAGCGAATCGCCCACAAAAACGGTGTGTTCCAATCGCCGGCTGAGATGGCGTATGTCCTGCGAATCGTCGCTTCCCTCCACGCTGTAAGTTAACGGCAGGTGTCGGGCGTCGCCGGTAATGACAAGTTTTTCGCCCGGATGCGCCAACAGGGTGATGGCCCGGTTGTTAACCGTAAGCGAATAAAACGTAGGCTGGCTGATTTTGTGTTTGAACGAGAAATTACCCTTTGCGTCCAACTGTACGGTGTCTCTCCTCGATGTGCTTTCGTTACCCAACTCGTGCAGGTATATCTTTTCGGTGTTTGCGCCATTCAAAGCGCCTCTAATCTGTACGTTTTTTTCGGGACCGCAACTTGCTAACGCGAAAACAAAGAAAACAAGAATAAAGAAATTCTTCATCTACCGATAAATTTTAAAATCAAAGGTCTGCATGTACTCTATAAAATATAAAAAGCAAAAAGCTATAGAAACCCTCTTTGTCAACAGGTTTTCATGTATCTACAACCGGTTTTGCCTCATGTGAAAGCATTAGCAAAAACCGAACCAAAAGTATGCGAATCAGTTGAAAATTGAAAATTATTTGCTAACAGGTGCATTTCCAATGGTCGTCCTTTAAAAAGGGTGATTTTCCCTGAATGCCTTTAACCGTTCTTCGAGAGCGGGAAACTGCGATGGTTGGGTTTGCGACACACAGGCCCGCAAGCCTTCGCTACGCTCGCTTCCGGTGATATCCAGCGCTATGGCGCTAATGCCGTAATACAGCAACTCTTCCAGCAAAGCGGTTCCTGAAAATCCCGGATACGAAATCGTAAAGTAAAAACCATCAGCCAACGGAGCGTCCTCGTCGCGATCGTATACGATTTGGAAACCGTAACGGGTGAAAAGTTCCTTCATCACATGAGCTTTGTTACCGTACTCCCTCACCTGCTCGATGAACGCAAAACTTCCGTCATTAGCGGCTTTCAACATGGCAGCAAGGGCATGCTGCACCGAGTGTCCGGTACCCGACGAGATGGCATACAAAGCGCCATACACGGCGGCATGTCCATAACTGTCGGACGAATAATTGCGTTTCAGGTCGGGATAGCGGCGCGCAAACTGTTTATTACCAATCATCATCAGGGCAATACGTTCGCCGGCATAGCTGAATACCTTGGAACCGGAGAAAAGAAGGACGTAATTATCGGTATGGTGCGCTACCGAAGGCTGGTAAGGCGAAACTCCCGGTTTCCCGTAATCGCGGCGAAAGTCCATCCCGAAATATGCCAGGTCTTCCAGCACAATCACATCGTATTGGTCGGCTAACTCGCCTATGATCTTCAATTCGCTTTCCGAAAGACATATCCACGAAGGATTGTTGGGGTTCGAATAAACGATGGTATGTACGTTGCCCTGGCTCAGGTACTCTTCGAGCTTGGCGCGAAGCCTGCTGCCGCGATAATTGTATACATCGAATGTTTCATATTTCAAGCCCAGCGCCTGGTGCTGCTGTTTCTGTACCGGGAATCCGGGATCGATGAATAAGGTATATTCCCTGCCGGCCCGGCAACGGCTGTTCACCATAAAGGCCGTAAGGCTCCCCTGCATCGAACCCACCGTAGGCACGCATCCTGCCGGAGCAATATCAAGATTCAGGAACAGTTTGGCAAAACGGGAAGCCTCCTCCTTCAACTCCTGCGATCCTTCAATAGACGGGTAAATAGACGCTACGCCCTCCTGCAGCGCTTTTACCTGAGCGTCAATCCCAACTCGGGCAGCCGGCAATCCCGGTACGCCCATTTCCATTTTGACAAATTGCCGGCTCGATGCCTTTTCAATGTGATGCACCAGGCGAACCACTTCGCGTATCGATGCTTTTCCTATATCGCCCAGGCCGCTTTCTTTCTTTGCCTGGTCTACAATGTGACGGGATATTGGTGTTTCCATAAAAAGAGAAAAGCCCCACCCCCAAGAGGAAGGGAAACGTGCTTTGCACACGTTCGTGGAGAATATTTGGTTATTTTATTGAATATTTGGTTATCGAATTTTTCGTGCCGCAAATATAAACAATAATCATGTGTTTCCTTTGATCATATCCTGATGAAAATTCTGCTATCTTTGCAATCTCGATGAAAACATGCAGTTCATCATCAATTAAATAAAAGATTATCAATCGAAAAACGAAAATCAGATCATGGCATTTTTCGGATTATTCTCAAAAGAAAAGAAGGAGAGCCTCGACAAAGGGGTTGAAAAGACCAAGGAGAGCCTGTTTCAAAAACTGGCGCGTGCTGTGGCCGGCAAATCGAAGGTTGACGATGAAGTGCTCGATAACCTCGAAGATGTACTGATCAGCTCCGATGTGGGCGTAGAAACCACCCTGAAGATCATCAAGCGCATTAAGACGCGCGTGGCGCGCGACAAAGTGATGAATGCCGCCGAATTGAACGCCATCCTGAAAGAAGAAATTGCCGCCCTGCTCGAGAAAAACAACACCGAAAACGTCGGCGATTTTGCATCCATACCTACCGCTAAGCCTTATGTGATCATGGTAGTAGGGGTCAATGGCGTTGGCAAAACTACGACCATCGGCAAACTGGCATACCAGTTCAGGAAGGCGGGCAAAAAGGTATATCTTGGCGCCGCCGATACCTTTCGGGCCGCCGCCGTCGACCAGTTGGTCATCTGGTCGGAACGGGCCGGGGTGGAGATCGTCAAGCAGCAAATGGGCGCCGATCCTGCGTCGGTAGCCTACGACGCTATCAGTTCAGCCAAAGCCAACGACGCCGACGTGGTGATCATCGACACGGCCGGACGATTGCACAACAAGGTGAACCTGATGAACGAACTCTCGAAGATCAAGAAAGTAATGCAGAAAGTGATCCCCGATGCGCCCCACGAAGTGTTGCTGGTGCTGGACGGATCTACCGGTCAAAACGCTTTCGAGCAGGCCAGACAATTCACCTTAGCCACCGAAGTAACCGCTCTGGCGCTTACCAAGCTCGACGGCACTGCCAAAGGAGGCGTCATACTGGGTATTTCGGACCAGTTCAAGATACCGGTCAGGTATATCGGCGTCGGCGAAAAGATGGAAGACTTGCTGGTATTCAATGAATACGAATTTGTTGATTCCCTGTTCAGGTAAAAAGCTTTGAATAGCAAGGGTATTGACCGTTCTGCCGGAAAAGTTTTTGAATTTTGCAAGAAAATATAATGTCTGTATTTAGAGACTTTCTTTTATGGCTGGAGGAGCATCAGACAGGCATCCTGACCACCGTCGCAGTACACCTGCTGATCATTTCAGTGGTACTGGTATTGAAAATCAGAACCAATGCCGAGCGGGAGTATAACATCATGATCGACCTGTCGCAGATCAATGCGAACATGGAAGAGGAAGAGCCCGAAGAACAACTGCAACAGGAGATGAGCACGCAGGAACTGATACAAAACATGCGGCAGGAGTATCATGTGCGCAATATCCCGGTGAACACAGCAGCCGAGCGCGCCGTGGAAAACATCGATAAGATGGTGCGCGACATCAAGACCGAGATGAATATCACCGATCCGCCGCCACCGCAGGATACGCCCGAAGAAACCGCTCCTCAAGAAGAGAAACTGCTCGAAAACGAAGCGCGCATCTATGAGGACAAATACCCGACGGACGCCACGGGCGAACGAACCATATACAAAGGTCCCACCACGGTATCGTACGAACTGAGCGGACGCCGCCATGCGTGGATGCCCGCGCCGGTGTATAAATGCCGTACAGGCGGCAAAATCGTTGTGGATATAGTGGTGAACGGCAACGGTTATGTGATCGCCGCCGAAATCAATAAGAGCAAATCAGATTCGGAAAACCCCTGCATCGTAGAAGCTGCCGTACGCGATGCGGAACGGTCGCGTTTCAACGAATCGTCGCTGGCAAAGCAACAGGGAAGCATTACTTACATTTTTCAGGCACAGTAACGGGAAAACACATGTGATGGTTAAAAGTGGTAAGATAATCCTATAACTCCTTTTGTTACAAGATGGGAAGGGAAATTGTCTCTGCCTTCAAAATTCTTTGCCAGCATACAGGAAACACCCATTCCGACTGTCAATCCCAGACGCCATACGGTAAATATCATTTTGCACACCCGGTTGCGAGCGTATCGGACATCCAGTTGCGGGCGCATCGGACATCCGGTTGCGGGCGTATCGGACATCCGGTTACAAAACCATACCCGGAGGTTTACAAAACCCCGCCGCTGAGCCGAATTTACAATTCGGCTCGAAACATCAGGCCATTTACAATTGGCCTTGCCGGATCGCTTCGCCAGGCTGCCGGGAAGCTTGCCGCCATGTAGCAAATCACAGAAAAGACACATATTTTCATGTGCTTATACCTATTTCCGTCCAAACCTGTACATGATACCAAATTTCAATGTCATGCCGATGCTCCGGTTGGTGTTGTATTCAACAATTCTGTTGTTCTGCATATCCGTATAGGATACTTTATAGAGCATAAATTCGGGTATGAAACAATGAAAAAGGAAGTCGGAAGTAATCGCAAAGCGTCCGAGATTAACCGCCGCACAGATACCGAGGTGCGGAGCAACATAAAAACGCTTTTTGAACGAAACCTCACATTCCGGATCTGTAATTATAAAATACCTGTGCGGCATAAAGAGCATGGAATTGAGTCCGATACCGCCCACAAAACCAACGTTGATACGGGAAAAATATCGTTCACCGATGAAAATACCGTTCAACTGCACGGGTATATGTAATGAACCAACCCCTCCATACTGGTTTACCACAGCGCATCCTGCTTTGACGGCATACTTTCCCGAAGCGAAACACCGCTCGTAGTTCAACCCGAGCATGCCGGCGGAAGACTGCAGGAACGGATTAAACCGGTCGCCATAAAGATTTTGTTTGGGCGTAAAAACAACATATCCTCCGCCAAAGTCCAATTCCATACTGTTACAGTATTGGGAATAAATATTCCCAATACTTGACACCCATATAAATAAGAAGACTGATAAAAACTTCATTGTGATTATATAGAAAAGATTCAACATTCATCTAATCAGATAAACCTGTAATAAAGTGCAAAGATGATAAAATTGAAATTATATAAAAAAGTTATCCTCTTGCGGGAGTTTTTATTTTATTGATTTTCCGGCGTATCCAAAGAATATCCAGCGCGGTTACCAGCAAAACAAATAAGATGGCAAATCCTGCTTTCCCGGGTCCGCCGGATAAATCTGTGATGCCCAATGCCGCAAGTCCCGGAGCATACAGATTCTGCGCGTAACCGGCAATAGCAAAGCTTGCCGTCCCCACAGCCGTATTCAACGCCAGCGCCAGCAAGCAATACGGCCCAGCAAGCCGGCTTCGCCGGTATCCCAGCAGGACAAGATTCCCCAATGTTTTCTGATTCTTATACACGAGCAGATTGATGCTTAAGATCATCAAGCCGACGGCAGGAAGCATGATCAGCGTGCCGACAATCATCACAACGGCGATCAGTAAACTGAGGAAATGGGACAGTTTCCCCGGTTCATCCCTGTTGCCGCTCACGTCATAGTTTTGTTCGGCGGCGAAAAAAGCTGCAATGGCGGGATCGGCAGGGTTGTCGGTCTCAATAATCAGACGCGACGTCCTGCTTGCCGCACCTTCGCCGAAACGTTCGTTGGCCCATTGCATGAAAGCGTCGGGTACGAGTATCGTATTCAGGTAATCGGAAAAACCGGCGATGCGCCCGTCGAAAACCTGTTGGCGCTCATTACCCGACACTGCCACCCGGAAAACCACCTGCTGAACGACGGCTTCCGAAATCTGGGGCAATCCCTGGCTCCCGGCAAATCCAAAGTTATACAGGCTCAGGTAATCGCGCGGGATCATGATGGGGATGACGCCGCTTTGCTCATCCCATCGCCAGTCGGGAACGGCGCTGTCCAGCAGGCGGTCGGGAACCGACTCGAAAAACAGGTCGGTGGAGAAGGGAGGTATCCGGCTCGAGGGTTGGGTGTAAGCTTTTACGCGGAAACGGCATGACGTAAAACAGGATAGGGAACGTACAAACTCCTGCCGGCTGATTTCATCGATTTCCGACGGCGAAAAGGCTGTCCTGTCGCTGTTAAACGTTGCCAGCAACGATACCTTTTTGTTCACCACCAGGTATTCGGGTTTGAACAGACCGGTAGCGGGAGCAAACAAAGGGCGAATATCTCTCGAAAAGCAAAAAGCGGAAAAAATGACGCTCATGCCGGTTAATGCAGCAAACGCATAACCCAACAATTGCGGGATACTGATATTTTGACGGAGTAATTGAAACTTTTCCCCGCACATTCGCCATTTTAGCATGAATCATTCAGGTTAAGTAATGGATCGCCATATTCAATGATTAAAGTTTCCATTTGTGACGATAACCGAATGGATACTCAGCGCCTAACGAACACAGGATCAGCCCGGCCTGCTTCGAATTTAATTCCTGCTCGATCAGTCCGGACATGATTTCGATGTTGGTATCGTCGAGGTGGCTGAACGGTTCGTCCATCAGGAGAAAGTCGAACGGCTGACACAAAGCGCGAATGATGGCGATACGCTGCTGTTGTCCGAAAGAAAGACGGGCGGCTTTTTCGTCGCGTTTGTCGGCCAGCCCTGCCATATCCAGTAAATGTATGATTTCTTCACCGGTTTTATGATGGGTCAACCGGTTTTTCAGGTTGATGTTTTCAAAAGCCGTAAGATCAGCAAATAATCGCAAGCCCTGGAACACAAAACCGATCCTGTTTTGCCTCAAATCGCTCCATTCGGTTGCCGTCAATGAAGCGATTTCCCGGTCGTCATAACGAATGTCGCCTGTATAATCGGATCGTTCGCCAAACAGGTAACTGAGCAGCGACGATTTGCCCGCGCCTGATGCCGCCGAAACAAAATCATATTCGCCCTTTCGGAAACATACGTCCCTGCGCCATATTTCCGACACGGACGCTTCCGCATCCGAAAGGAAATACGGCAAAATCTGATGTATGCGTATGGATTCCATGATCAGCGCCTGTTTCTTATTTTGAATCAAAAGGACCTCATCAGGTTTCTTGAACCTGACAAGCCTCCTGTCCCCAAAAACGTTCAAAATTCTGCGGCTATTTCGTCAAAGTTTTTCAGTATCTGTTTCAATGAATTTTGACTGGCATCTTTCAACTTCAACGAGAAAACCAGTTCGTAATCAGGATCTATGGAGAGGCTGAAATCCCTGTACGGTTTCAGGAAATTCAACGATTCGCCGGCTTTGGCGCCCAGTTCGCTTTGCAACAGGCTACGTACCCTTTCCGGATAGCGATCCGCATCCAGGTTGATGTAGAAGAGACAGAGGGATTTTTCCATGCTTTTGCCCAGGGACGAAGCAGCCATGTGCCGGTCAAAACCTTTTCCCGTAAAGGCAGCTATGGCATCGGCATCGTCGGTGATGTAAACCCTGTTGTCTCTGTATGCAAGGTACACGGATACCATCATGCCGGTAGACACCACGTAATATTCTTCCTTCTGCCGGATTATTTTCTGTGGAATCGTAGCCAGCATTTTATCGAAATCGTCCCTGCTCTTCACCGTGAAAGCAACACCCAACAAGGGAACAGGCAATGGCCCCTGCACAAAATCGTAAACACTCAATATCAGGTCGCCCGCCAACCCGCTGATCATTGTATTGACGTCCGGATTGTTCAACATCATCCGGTCTGTCGGGAAGCCGGCATCCAGCAGCTTTGAAATCTCGCGGAGCATTTGGAAGTATTCCGTCATGTTGAGCGACAGTTTGAGGGTCAGGTACGATTTATCGGGAAAAGTACGCAGCAGGCTGTTGTCAAAATCCGTTTTGATCGCCGCGTATTTTGCAAAAAAGTCCTTCACTTTCGATGGAGGCGTCATCAAAGTTGAAAGTCTCGCCTCGCCGTTCTCGAAACTGAGGTAGCTATGAATATAAGCGCCCGAGAGTTCCTCCCGGATGTCGCGTTTTTGCATATAAGCCGCCGGGGAAGCCAAATCGGTAACGGCGTCGTACGAAGCCCAGAAACCGATGTCATAGTCGCGCTTGTTGAAATCGTTGAAATCAGTCACGCTGACAATGCTTTTTTCCTGCGGCCGGGCAAAAAACTCATCATAGTTAACCGTAGCGCAATCCTTACCGCCTCCGACAAGGAGCAGTTCCCTGTTCCAGGCGACAACTCCCCCATTGGCCCGTGCAATTTTATACGCGCCTTTGTCTTCCGCATGAAATTCGGTATTGCCGGTTGCCTGCATGGTTTCTTTGAGGCTGGCCTCGAACGTTGCCACATGGTTCATCCCAAAAAGCATCGCGCCGAAAACTCCTTCGCCCCGCTTGACGACAAAAAAATAGGATTGATCGAGATGAAGCCCCGACGATTTGGGATTTTCAAGAAATTGATCGATCATTTTTTGCACTCCCTTGTCGCCGATCTTCATTTGATCGCACATCTTTTGAAAGAGTTTGCAGTCGTTCAGGTTATTGAAGCCGCTTTTGCCGGTCAGTTGCTTGTTTTCGAAGGCAATGACAAAAGCGGCATTGTCGGGTACAGCTTTCAAATGCGGCGGGATGTTTTTCCTGCACGAACCGAATAATATCAGCCCGATACATAATAAAACCGCCATTTGTCTGATGTTTTTCATGTAGATGAGAATTTGAGTCAACTTAGATAACATTCACTATTTAAAAAAAATAAAAATGCAAAAGTAATGATTGTTTTTAAATAAAATAAATTTTCCCTCTACTCTTGCGGCTTTTCGTGGGAAGTAATCCGCCCGTTTTTTTGAATGGTATCTGTTCCATTAGATATTTTGTCTTTCATCTACGATTTTTCATTCATTTCGACTCTCGGAGCATCAAATTCGACTCTTTGAGAACCAAACTCGACTCTCAGAGCATCAAATTCGACTCTCAAAGCATCAAATTCGACTTTTTGAGAACCAAATTCGACTCTCCGAGTATCAAATCCGATTCTTTGAGAACCTGCTGTGTCAACGATATCATGTCGGTTTGATCCTGTCAGGTCACTGCAATAACGACCTGTCAGGCTGCTGACAGGTAAAACCATCTCCCGTGATGAAGGGAGGTGGTTTTTCCGGTTTTATTGCTTATTTTCCGCCCGTTTTCGTTCAACTTCCTGTTTTTGCCATTTTATGGTTCTTTCTATTATATTTTCCCTGCCTTTGGGCGGATAATAAGCATTGAAGAATACCTCTGATAGCTCCACGTCCTTTAGTATTTCATATGCTTGGGATGTCCATTTATGAGAAGTAAAATCAAGCTGTCCGGCAA
>JAISCQ010000231.1 GCA_031265445.1 Bacteroidales bacterium | reverse complement strand
TTTCTTTCTTCAAACGGCAACTTAGCGAAGCGATCCCACCGCAGGCAATTACAAATTGCCTCGTGTTCCGAGCCGAATTGCAAATTCGGCTCAACGGCGCTAATTTGCCGCTTGTCGGGGATCTGTACGCTTTTGATGATATTTGACCATATTTGGACGCCCTTGAAGGTATATTTGAAGGACCTGTTAAGTATATTTGGACGCCCTTGAAAGTATATTTGAAGGCCCTTGAAAGTATATTCGGACGCCCTTGAAAGTATATTCGGACGCCCTTTAAAGTATATTCGGACGCCCTATAAAGTATATTTGGACGCCCTTGAAAGTATATTTGAACGCCCTATTAAGTATATTTGAACGCCCTTTAAAGTATATTTGGACGCCCTATTAAGTATATTTGAACGCCCTATTAAGTATATTTGGACGCCCTTTAAAGTATATTCGGACGCCCTATTAAGTATATTCGGACGCCCTTGAAGGTATATTTGAACGCCCTATTAAGTATATTTGAACGCCATCATAGCCCGGAGGGCTTTATTTTCGTAACCGCATGCAAGCGAAGCGCAGCTTGCGGAAGACGCGTCCCCCCTCCACTGCCTGGAAAGGCAGGACACGTAAAGCCTGAAATCCTGACTTTCAGTCAGTAACCGCGATACAGTTCCTTTCCGCAGGCCACGGCCTGCGGTTATGAAAATCCGGCTTTTCAAGCTCCTTCAGGCTTGGCCGGGTTTCGGCGGCATGCTAAACTGTGCGCAACATCAGTCAATGATATAAACTAAGTTAGCAGGGGGACTTAATTGATCTTAATTTATATGAAGTATAATTTTCAATTTTTTATATTAGCTTTGTGAAAAATTAACAGTAGTTGTTTATCCTATAATTAATAATATCAACATGGTTTCTTACAAAGATTTAGGATTGGTGAATTCAAAAGAAATCTTCGCCAAAGCCTTTCAGGGAAAATATGCCATCCCAGCATTCAATTTTAACAACATGGAGCAGTTGCAGGCCATCATTGCGGCATGCGTCGAAAAGAAATCGCCTGTTATTCTTCAGGTTTCAAGCGGCGCCCGTAAATACGCCAATCAGACTTTGCTCCGTTACATGGCCCAGGGAGCCGTAGAATATGCCAAGGAATTGGGTTATGCCATTCCCATCGTGCTTCACCTGGATCATGGCGATACGTTCGAACTCTGCAAATCGTGCATCGAATACGGTTTTTCGTCAGTGATGATCGACGGTTCGCACCATCCGTACGACAAGAACATCGAAGAAACCCGCAAAGTGGTTGAATACGCTCACAGATACGATGTAACCGTTGAAGGCGAATTAGGCGTGCTGGCCGGTATCGAGGACGATGTACAAGCCGAACACCATACCTACACCGAACCCGACCAGGTAGAGGATTTCGTGAAGAAAACAGGCGTTGACTCGCTGGCTATTTCCATCGGAACATCGCATGGCGCCAACAAGTTCAAACCCGACCAGTGCACCCGCAATGCAGAGGGCATACTCGTTCCGCCGCCGTTGCGTTTCGACATTCTCGAAGAAGTCGAAAAGCGTATCCCCGGGTTCCCCATCGTGCTGCATGGCGCTTCATCGGTGCCGCAGGACAAGGTTGCTACCATCAACAGGTATGGCGGCGCTTTGAAGGATGCCATCGGTATTCCCGAAGATCAGCTGCGTAAGGCTGCCGCATCGGCAGTGTGCAAAATCAACATCGACAGCGACGGCCGTTTGGCGATGACTGCTGCCGTTCGCGAAGTGTTTGCCGCCAAACCCGCCGAATTCGACCCGCGCAAATATTTGGGTCCTGCCCGCGATTCGCTGAAAGAACTGTACATGCATAAAGTTACCGAAGTGCTCGGCAGCGCAGGGAAGGCTTAAATAATTGACGGATGACGGATGCCAGGCGCTGAACCCCGTCTCAATCAAAATCCGATATAAATAAAAAACCTTTTCGGCATCCCGAAGAGGTTTTTTTATGATACTCGCTCACTTTCCGGGTTTTGGAAACTTGACGGGTCTTAAAAACTGTCTGTGCCCCGGCGCAATATTCGATCGTCAATTGCCTACCGCTGCCGAAGCATACGCGTTGATACGGTCCAGCGAACGCTGACTCACTTGCTGCTCGGCTGCTTGCAGAAGATCGGCAACATCCGCACCAATGAATACATAGTCATACGAAAAAAACTGGAGATGTTGTGAGGTAGGGTAGTGCTGCGACAATAACAGGAGTGTAAAATTTTCATCCATAGGCGGATTTTCGATTTTGATTTTTTGATGATAAATGAATGATCAATATTTGCATTTTTAACAATCATGAGATTTCTTTGCAAAAATCTCATCATACATACGTAACGGGAGATGATGCAACATATTGTATGGATGACGGCATATTTTTTCAATAATTCTGATAGACATGAAAAAGGCATTATTTATAGACCGCGATGGAACTTTGATTATTGAACCACCTGTGGACTACCAGGTTGACAGTCTGGAAAAACTGGAGTTTTATCCCAAAATATTTCGCAACTTATATTTTATCCGTCGCAACCTCGATTTCGACCTGGTGATGGCTACCAACCAGGACGGCATGGGTACGGAATCGTTCCCGGAGGACGCTTTCTGGCCGGTGCACAACAAAATGCTCCAGGCTTTTGCCGGCGAAGACATCCGTTTTGACGATATACTGATCGACCGCTCGTTCCCTGCCGATAATACGCCCACACGCAAGCCGCGTACGGGGATGTTCGGGAAATACCTTTCGGGCGATTATGATCTGGAGCGCTCGTTTGTGATCGGCGACCGTCTGACGGATATAGAATTGGCAAAAAACCTCGGATGCAAAGGTATCCTGCTCAACGATGGCCATTTACTGGAGGATCGTCCCGATTTGAAAGCGACATGCGTACTGGCAACTGCCAATTGGGACCGCATTACCGAGCTGCTTTATGCCAAAGAGCGCACAGCCGCGGTACAGCGTAAAACCAGGGAGACGGACATTGATGTATCATTGAATCTTGACGGTAACGGCCGGTGCGACATCGGTACCGGATTAGGTTTCTTCGACCACATGCTGGAGCAGATCGGGAAGCATTCGGGTATCGACCTGACGATCCATACCAAAGGCGATTTGCAGGTGGACGAACACCACACCATCGAGGATACTGCCATTGCTTTGGGCGAAGCATTATACGCCGCTCTGGGCGACAAGCGCGGTATTGAACGTTATGGTTTCTGCCTGCCGATGGACGATTGCCTGTGCAGTGTTGCGCTTGATTTTGGCGGGCGTCCGTGGCTCGTGTGGGATGCCGAGTACCGGCGCGAAAGAATAGGGGATATGCCTGCCGAAATGTTCCTGCATTTCTTTAAATCGTTGAGTGATGCCGCCAGGATGAATCTTAACATCAAGGCCGAAGGCACAAACGAACACCACAAGATCGAAGGTACCTTCAAAGCTTTTGCCCGTGCGCTGAAAATGGCGATCCGGCGCGATATCTACCATTTTGACCTGCCCAGTACCAAGGGGGTGCTGTAAAAGTTTATGATGCGTCCGGATCGTTGGCTCTATAACATTCGATGGTGATTTTATCATCAAAGACAATTTATGTATCTTGGCGGAAAATTACAGGAGACTGGAATTTGTATGCATTCGGCCATGATCGGTCAAAATCGAAATAGTAACAGTTTGATTATCAAATTTTATATTGATGAATTTTCTCAAGACACATTTATTGTCCATGAGGGCGCATTGGGGATTATGGTTGTTTCCCATGTTATTAATATCTTGCGGCGGTACGCGCGAACCGGTTATTCAAAACCCTTTACCGGTTGCTTTCGGTGATCCGTTTGTTTTGAAAGCCTCCGACGGCAGGTATTACATGTATGGTACCGGCGGAGTAAAAGACGGGTTCCGCGCCTGCGTGTCGGACGATCTGGCGCACTGGACCGACCTGGGCCGCGTATATCAGGGAAATACCGACGACCAGTGGTGCGTGGATCATTTTTGGGCGCCCGAAGTATACGAAATCAAGGGCAAGTACTACATGCTGTTTAGCGCCGATTGGAATGAAAATCCCGCCAACGAACTGGAAAACTTCCGTATCGGGGTAGCTGTGGCCGATCAGCCGTCAGGGCCGTTCAAAGACCTGATGAACCGCCCGATTTTCGATCCGGGTTATCCGGTCATTGATGCCAACCTGTTGTTTGACAACGGCCGCATGTATCTTTACTACTCCCGCTGCTGTTATAAGAATCCGGTAGAAAGTGAAATAGCTGACTGGGCAAAAGAGCAGGGATGGTATAACGGGATCGAGGAAAGCTGGGTGTATGGCGTGGAAATCAAGCCCGATTTTTCGGACATCGTCGGAGAGCCGCAACTGCTGCTTCGCCCACCGGTAAAAATGGACGACCGGCAGGCAGAATGGGAGAGTCGCTCGGTAACTTCGCACGAAATCAATCGCCGGTGGACTGAAGGTTCATTTATTTTCAAACACAATGACACATATTATATAATGTATTCGGCCAATTATTTCGGCGGAAAGAATTATGCGGTGGGTTATGCCGCATCCGAAACTCCGTTAGGCCCTTTTACGAAAGCGGACAATAATCCGGTGTTGCAGAAAAATACCGGCGAAGGCGGAACGGTCACGGGTACCGGGCACTGCATGATGTTCATGACCGATGGGAAGATGTATTGCGTATATCACGGACGCACAGAGGAAACAGGTGACGAACGCGTGGTATTTATCGATCCGATGGAAATACAGCCCGACGGCAAGCTGGTGGTGCACGGGCCGACAACGGTTGATGGCCGGTTGCATTAACCGTTGCTTGAGAAGGTGGATAAAGCAATTCTTTTAATTAACGTAGGAACTCCTGATACATCTGACGTTGGGGATGTAAAGCGATTTCTTTTGCAATTCCTGAGCGACCGGCATGTGATACGTATGCCCTGGCTGTGCCGCCAGTTACTTGTCCGATTGTTCATTGTGCCGTTCAGAGTCTCCAGGTCGGCTGCTTTATACCGGCAATTGTGGACGAAGGACGGTTCGCCGCTCAGGTTTTATCTGGAAAAACTGTGCGACCAGTTGCAGGAACGGATGGAAGGCCGGACAGATGTATGGGGGGCCATGACTTATGGAAAGCCGGGTGTCAAGACTGTGATGGATAACATGGCGCAATTGGGATACAGGCAGTTGACCGTAATACCGCTTTTCCCGCAATATGCCGATTCCACAACCGGGAGCGCAGAAGCTCATGTCATCCGGCAAATTGCCAACTGGCCCGGCAAACCGGAACTAAAAATCGTCCGCCAGTTCCATGATCATCCGCTTTTTATTGATGCATGGATTGATAGAATCCGGACATACCATCCCGAACGCTATCAACAGATTGTCTTCAGTTTCCACGGATTGCCACTTAGCCACCTGCCTAAAGCGTGTCGCAGCGAGAATTGTCGCTGTACGCATCCGGTTACGACAAGCTGTTACAAAGCATCGTGCTACGCCACGGCCGATAAACTGGCTTCCGGCCTGGAGCTGACAACCGACAGATTCACAGTTACCTTCCAGTCGCGCCTGTCCAAACACTGGATGCGACCATTTACCGATGAGGTACTGAAAAGACTGGCTTCGGAGAAAAAATCCGTACTGGTGGCGGCGCCGTCGTTTATTGCCGACTGCCTTGAAACAAGCGTTGAACTTGGTATGGAGTATCAAAAGTTATTCCTGGAAAATGGCGGTTCCGACTATAACTGGGTGGAAAGTCTGAATGATCATCCGAAATGGGTTGCGGCAGTGGAAGCCATTGCAGGAGACTGTATTTAGAACCGACGCCTTATAGCGATGGATTTTACCCGGTTTTCAAGATCGGGAAACAACCTTCTGTCCGATCGCCGTTTATCCCATCCGCCACAAGCCCCTGTCCACTTCATCGAAGTTTTTGATTCTTTGGTAATCCCAACAGTTGTAATCATCGTTATTGGAGTCGACAATGATGATCTGTCCCGCATGTGCATTTTCGGCAGCACGAATACCTGCTACGGCGTCTTCAAAAACGATTACTTCAGAAGGTTCCCGGCCGATCGCCGACATCGCTTTCAGGTAAATATCGGGAGCGGGTTTGCCGGTGATTTTTCCGTCATTGTACGCTATTCTGTCATATTCGAACCACCGTTCCAGACCGAGATGCGCGAAATAGAAGTCGACATTTTCCTTGTCCGACGCAGTAGCAATGGTATAAACAATGCCTTGAGCCGTAAGGAAATCGAAAAAATCTATTGCCCCGGGAGCCAGTTCCAAACCCGACTGGAGACATAATTGCTGGTATATCCGCTCTTTTTCCAAGCTCATTCCCGGAATCAGCTCTTTGGGCAATGTATCGTGAAATATTTCCACAAATATGTCGCGGTTATTTTTACCGTGGATGCGTTGAAACATCTCTTCGTCGGAAATATGTATGCTGTACCGATCAAGAAAGAGTCGCCATGCTTCGTTGTGCAGCTTGGTATCCCAGAAAAGCGTCCCGTTGAAATCGAATATGACTCCGGTATATGACATTTTTGATTTTTTAATTTCGATCCAGTCATGTACAAAAATGATGCAAAGCTATGTTTGAAGAATGTATAAAAACAAAAAAAGAGCGGTTCTCCCGAACGGCCCTTTCAAATTACTAACATTTACAACTACTAACTTATGAGAAAAACTACTGCTACTATGAAACTAAAAACATAACATTCAAATATCGTGCCAAAAAATGCTATTTGAACTTTAGCTCATTCTTTTTTGAGACGCTATATTTTTTTCTTTATGCTATGACCCGGATTATCAGCAGCCAAGGCCACTGACAGTGGCAAAAAAAATACGGACAGGTACGAACATGTCTCTGCCGGGGCTGTCAGGGACGCGTCCGGCAAGGTTTCGCTATTCCAGGATTTCCTTCGTTATCGTATAATCCTTGCCGTATTTGTAAATATCAAGATGTGTATTTTTGTATCCGCTGAAAGGGTCAACTTTTTCGAAATGGAAATCGGACTGGAGCATGGGTAACCTGAAAACCGGCATACAGCGACCGAAGCCCTTGCCGTATTTCCGCATGGCGGCCCCGAAATAGCAGGTAATGTCATATCCTAAAAAGGCAAACTGGTATGAATATGACGAAATACCGCCATAGCCGGTGAGCATGGTCGGTTCCGTAGCATATATTTTGCGGAACTGTTGCAGGAACTTTTGTACCTCCGGCTTACTGTAATCGATGTAAAAAGCCGTAGCATAACGAAATTCCAGCGTATGCAGATATTCCGGATCGAGATTCACGAATTTCGTCCAGCCTGCCAGTCCATAGAGGTTGATCTGGAAACTGTGCGACGAAGTATGGAGTTGACCGGTAACTCTGTTCACGAAAGCTTCGTCGGCCGATGGGATAATGACCACATTCATCCGCTTCTTTTTCAGGTAGTGGCCGGGTTGTTGCAGGCTATCGAGTCGCATCCGGTGCACCGTGAGGCTGCTGTCGGCAAACACTGTTTCCAGTTTGTTTTGATATGCGTTGAACAGTGTCTGGTCAGCCTCCGAACCGTTGCCGATCAGTATTACATGTATGCTCTTCTGTTTCGATAGATAATCGACCATCGGGTTAACCACATTGATTTCGCCGGCATTGACCTGTATCAGGTACGGGTTGTTTTTCAGGGATGTTGCACTGATAGCGGTCGGCGATACATAATAAATCCTGTTTTCGCCGGCAAATGATCTCGTCCGGTTCACCAGATCCGTGCCGAACGGACCGATGATCAAATCCATATCCGTCATAACAGGGCTTTCCAACAATTGCGCCATCTTGACGGTATCGCGCATGGTATCGAATATGTATACCCGGGCATTGAGTCCCTGTTTCTTCAACGTGTCGAGGGCCAACAGGGCGCCTTCGCAAAACTCGAGCGCATTGACCGAACGCGGATGAATCCAGTAGCGTCCGTCCCTGTAACGGAAGCGGCCTTCGCTGTCTTTCACCATCGATGAATCGGGCGCCGAAGCAGGCGAATTATCCGCCAGAAACAGCGGCAACATCAAGGCGATACAGAATTCGTTCTGCGAAGTTTCAACACAATCCGATGCATCGTCAATAGCCACAGGTACGTCAGAGTCCTGTACGCTGCCATTGACGGGTGTTTGCAGATCCTGCCGAATGATGACCGTGTCGGTTTTCGATGTTTCAACCGGCAGGCTGATGGGTACGGCATCCGACAAGGGTATTTTAATTTGCTGTCCGATCTTCAACCTCGGGTCGTTGGCGTCGATTTCCGGGTTGACCTCAAGCACCTCGTTCAAATCGACATGATAGCTTTTGGCGATGGAAAAAAGCGTCTCTTTCCGTTTCACCGTATGCGTGGCATACCCGATTTTCGGCTTGGACTGCTGCGCCGCGCCACTGTTCTTTTTAGGGATGGTAACCACCTGTCCGGCCTGTAACGGCGAATGTTCCAGCTCGGGGTTATACTTGACCAGCTCGTCCCGGCTGATATTGTACTGCTGTGTGAGCCAGTATGCCGTCTGCCCCTTTTCGGTGATGTGGTAGATGAACTGTGCCGACTGCAACCGGTTTCCCGCCGGCGCTTCTTCCGCCTTGACGGGAATTTTCAGTTCCTGGCCGATCTTGATACCTTCGAATGCATCGGGGTTATTGAATACAATATCCTTTTGCAGTACGTTATATGCTTTGCCGATGGAATAGAGGGTCTCGCCCTGTTGAACTGTGTGCAGGTAAAAACTTTTCCCGTCGACCACAACTTTCTTTTTCGACGGGACGACCGTAACCTGCGATGGAGCAGGTTGGGCGACAGATACACAGATCAGGCAGAGAATAAAGAGGCGCAATAAATTCATTCTTGAGACATATTTTGATTGATGGTGCAAAGCTAATGAAAATTTTAACAGCATCTTTTAACAAAAATTAAGACTGATGAACCATCAGGTGTTCTTCAAATGACATATCTTTGCCCATCATTTAAATCATTCAACATAAAAATCAAAAACATCATGAAATCCATTACATTGTTTTCCGTTTGTCTGTTTTCCTTCCTGTTTTTCGGAACATCCGTCCAATCTAATGCCCAGGACAAGAAAGCAAAAACAAGTTTCTATAAATTAAGTTTTACATCGCTGGATGGCAAAAAAGTAAAATTCTCGAGTTTTAAAGGGAAGAAGGTCCTGCTCGTCAATACGGCTTCGAAATGCGGTTATACCCCGCAATATGCCGATTTGCAAAAACTTTCGGATCAGTATAAAGATCAATTGGTAGTGATTGGATTTCCTTCCAACGATTTTGGTAAACAGGAGCCGGGTACCAACGAAGAAATCGCCGGTTTCTGTCGGGAAAATTACGGCGTCACCTTTCTGATGATGGAGAAATCGGATGTGAAGGAAAAAACGAAAAATGTGGTGTACCAATGGCTCACCGATAAAGACAAAAACGGATGGAATACCCAGGAACCCGGCTGGAATTTCTGTAAATACCTGGTGGACGAAAAAGGCAACCTGCTGGAATTTTATCCTTCGGCGACAAAACCGTTCAGTGAGGATATTACAAAAATGATCGAAAATAAATGACGCGACTCCAACCCTGTGCCAAACTCCCATATCCAGCGCCGGACATCCCGGCATTGGATGATGGGTGATGTACCGAAGTCCGGCGGGCGAGGATCATGCATTTTCCCGAAAACCTGATGCGTTTTAATTTGTCTGGCATGCTTTTTGTGGCGTAACAACCCGTCGGAACTGGTGATAACCATACCTGCATTCATCAATTTAAGGTAAACTCGTCCGTTTTTATGTATTTTCTCGACACATATATTCTCTGCAAGACACTCATCTACAATGTTTGGTCTGATTTTTGCAGAGAGAGAGAGAGAGAGAGAGAGAGAGAGAGAGAGAGAGAGAGAGAGAGAGAGAGAGAGAGAGAGAGAGAGAGAGAGAGAGAGAGAGAGAGAG
>JAISCQ010000175.1 GCA_031265445.1 Bacteroidales bacterium | reverse complement strand
GCGCCGGGCGACTATCTGGCGCAACCGGTCAATGTACGTTCCTACACCCTGCAGGAAATTTTCCAGCGGATCAGCGCCCGCTATCCGGGCCTGACGCCTGTGCAAATCTCGGCGGCGGTGGGCGAGTTTATTGAAGAGGTGCTCGTCATCACCGAAAACGGGGAGACGGTCACTACGCCGCTGTTCAATACCCAGCTGAGCATGCCGGGCGTATACGAGGGCGCGGTGGATGTATTCGACGCCAAGCGTCACGCCGTAAGGATCAACACCAATCCGGGCGTACGCCTGCGCGAAGCCGTCCGCAAGGTAAAAACCGAAAAAGTATCCGTAGCTGAACCGCTGCCGCATATTCTTGAGGTGAAGGACGTGACGAGCGACACGGTTAACGACCTCATCACCCCCGGCGGCGTGATCCAGCTGAGGGGAAGCAGGCTCAAATTCCTGAAAGATCAGCCGGACAACGGGATATTCCTGTTCCGGGAGAACGATGCGGAGATCGAACTCGGCGCCATTGTGGAAAATAAACCCGCGCGGCTGATCGCAGTGCTGCCGGCATATCTTCCGCAGGGAGAATATTTTATTGAGGTGAGAACCACCTTTTCCACTGCGGGAAAACCGGCGAAAACGCTTAAGCGCGGACGTTATAACAAAATATTAACCGTTGTCTGATGAGCCGGATAATAGATGGATAGTTAGAGAGTGTCTCTAAGCATAGTTAGAGAGAGTCTCTAAGCATAGTTAGACGGAGTCTCTAAGCATAGGGTGACGATGTCTCTAAGCAGCAGCCCTGTCAGTGGTCTTGACCCTGACAGCGGCGGTAGAAGTAGCGGTTCCAACCCTGTCAGCAGCTTCGCAGCCTGACAGGTCGGTACGAAACCCGACCTGACAGGGTCGTTAGACCTGTCAGGGTCAATAAAGTAAATAGTAAAAACCAAAACCCAAGAATGCCTATGGATAAACGAAAGAAATAAAACAGGTCGGGCGCAGTTCCCGACGCAACTTATTAAGCAAAATAATGATGGTGGTATCCATCAAAATAAATGAATAATAATGAGATTTAAATAAATCTGTATGAATCGTTTTTAATAATAACCATTAAATTATTTTATATGAAATTCAAAAACACATTTCTTTTGTGCGCTGCTGCGCTCTTCATCGCAGGTTACGGCATGACGGGCTGCAGCGAAGAAGGGGGCTATGAAGGGCCTGCACCCGTGCAGCCCAGCGATCCTTCACAATCTGTTGTTTTTTCCGATTATTCGCCCAAGGAAGGCTCCGCACGTACGTTAATATTTATTGAGGGGAGCAATTTCGGAACGGACCTTTCGAAAATCAAGGTGACCATTGGAGGCGTAGCAGCGCCCGTGGTCGGTTCCAACGGTTCGAAAATCTGCGCGATGACGCCCAGACATGCCGACGCGGGCGATGTACGGGTTTCTATCCTGGGCGCGGACGGTCAGGTACTTGCAGAGCATCTGTTTGCCGACCTTATGACGATCCATTCCACCCTGCTGGTGGGTACGCTGACCGGCAAGGTTGATCCGAGCAAAGGGGAAAATGACAACTCCGGAATTATTAACGGAACCTTTGAGGAAGCGGAATTTCAATCCCCCTGGTGGCTGGAATTCGACATCGATGAGGAAGGGAACAAGATCCTCTATTGCATGGATAATAATGCAAGCAGTGATGGAAACCTGGCGGCGCTCCGGAAGATTAACCTGACTGCCGGGGAAGTAAGCACCGTATTCATGAAAGGGCAGGCCGGCATGCACCAGGTGAAGTCCATGACCTTCGAATCCTCTACCCGCGACACCCTGTTCTTTGTGGATGATAACGGGAAAGGGAACTGGACCGACCGGCACGCCATGCCGAACATCTTCTACGCCCTCCGCAGCGAGGGATTCAGGAAGGCTTACCCCTACCTGTACGGACAGTGCTCCTATTCCGCCGTGTCCATGGGCGACGGAACCGTCTTCTACAACACCTGGGTAACTTCAAGTGTTTACAAAGCGCGCGCCGTATGGGATGAAACCGCGAAGATGTGGGACGGACAGTCGCTGTTTTCCGTGAAGGCTAACTCGGAAAACCACGTGTACATGTGCCGCCATCCGGAAGACCTTTATGTCTATATGAACGGATTTAACGGCGTATACCGGTGCGCGTACGACAAGGCAAACAAAGTGCTGATATCTTCTGTGCTCCATGCGGGAGACCCGAATGGCGGCGGCGGCTGGGCGGACGGCCCCGGATCGACCGCGCGGTTCGACCGTCCGCGCCAGGGCGTCTTCGTGAAGAATCCGGAGTATGTGGCGGAAGGGAAAGCGGACGTTTATGATTACTACGTCTGCGACCACAACACCAATTCCATCCGGAAAGTTACGCCCGAAGGCCTGGTAAGTACGTTTGCCGGACGGGGCAGCGTGGGGACGGACGGCCGGGTCTGGGGCTGGATCGACGGCGAAGCGCGCGATATAGCCCGTTTCAGGGAACCGTGCGGGATTGCCTATGACGAAGAAACAGGCATTTTCTATGTGGCCGACCGTAACAATAAGCGTATACGCACCATTTCAGTAGAATAATGAATAAAAATACAACAAACATGACGAAATTTTTTTATTGCATTTTATGCCTGTTCGTGTGGGCAGCGGGCGTATCCGCCCAGACAAAGACCATCAACGTTTCCGGTACCGTAAAGGATGAGAACGGCGAGCCGCTGGTCGGCGCAAACGTGTATGTAAAGGATCAGTCCGGACTGGGCGTGGCCGCCGATGTGAACGGCCAGTACAGGATAACGGTCGGGGCCTATAAAATCCTTGTGATCTCGTACATTGGCTATGAGACCCAGGAGCATCAGCTGAAGGAAGAGGATCTCGTACTTGATGTCGTCCTGAAGGAATCGGAGTCGAGCGTACTGAACGAAGTGGTTGTGACGGCTTCGGGAACCCGGACAAAAGTGAGCGTGACCGGGGCGATCTCTTCGGTGAACGTGTCGGAACTGCGAACGCCGGTGTCCAGCATCACCAATGCCATGGGCGGCGTTGTCCCCGGCGTTCTGACCATGCAGCAGTCCGGGCAGCCGGGCGCGAACAACGCCGAATTCTGGATTCGCGGAATCTCCACCTTCGGGGCAAGTTCCAGCGCGCTGGTGATGGTAGACGGGTTCGAACGCAGCCTGAACGAACTCAATATCGAGGATATTGAGAGCTTTACCGTACTGAAGGACGCTTCTGCCACAGCCATCTACGGTTCGCGGGGCGCCAACGGCGTGATCCTGATCACCACCAAAAGGGGAAAGGAAGGCAAGGTGGACGTGAATGTCAAAGCGGAATATACGTGGACTACCCGTACCATCACGCCCGAATTTGCAGACGGGTACACTTATGCCGGCATGGCGAACGAAGCGAGAACGACCCGCAACATGAAAGCGGTTTATACGGATCAGGAACTGATGATGATCCGCGACCAGTTGGATCCGGACATTTATCCGAATGTGAACTGGAGCGACCTGTTGCTGAAAAGCGGGGCGCCCACCTACCGGGCCTCCCTGAGCGCCAGCGGCGGGGGCGCTACCGCCAAGTATTACCTGTCGGGCAGTTACCTCAACGAAGGCGGGATGTATCACGTGGATAAAACCATGAAGGAATACAATACGAATGCCAATTACGAACGGTACAACTACCGTTTGAATGTGGATCTGGATGTCATACCGACAACCAAAATTCATGTCGGTATCGGCGGATCGCTGGAAAAAACAAACCATTCCGGAGCCTCTTCCGATTATATATGGTACTCCCTGTTCGGATACAATCCGGTAACGATCCCCGTGATGTACTCGAACGGGTACTATCCGGTGATTCAGTCGGAAGAAGGGGACAGGCTGGAAAGGCGATACAGCCCCTGGGTCGTCTCCACGCAAACCGGTTATAACGAAATATGGAAAAATACCATCAATACCAACATATCCCTGGAGCAGGACCTCGGTTTCATTACCGAAGGGCTGAAGGTTGTGGGGCGTTTCGGGTACGACACGTTTAACGAGAACCGGATTCAGCGCCGGAAAAACCCGGAGATGTGGAGGGCCGAACGCCAGCGCGACACGGACGGGAACGTCGTGTATAACCGTTTAGTGACCGAACGCCTGCTGGAACAGTATTCCGGCGCCTGGGGAAACCGGAAGGATTTTCTGGAAGCCGACCTTGCCTATGCGCGAACGTTCAGCAACCATACGGTCGGCGGCATCCTGAAATACACGCAGGACAATTTCGTGAATACTCTCTATGTAAACGACCTCATGGATGGTATTGCCAAACGCCACCAGGGACTGGCGGGCAACGTCTATTACAGGTATGCCAACCGCTATTTCGCCGATTTTAACTTCGGATACAACGGCTCGGAAAACTTCGCCAAGGGACACCAGTTCGGATTTTTCCCGGCTTTTTCCGTCGCATGGAACCTGGCGGAAGAAAGCTTCCTGAAGGAAACCGGCCTGTTTGAACTGCTCAAGTTCCGTTTCTCCTCCGGAAAAGTCGGAACCGACAATACATCCAGCCGATTCCCGTACCTGGCCGAATTCGACAATCTGACATCGACCACGCCTGCAGGAACGGAAAGCGTTTATTACAACTGGGGCGATATAAACAGCTCTTTCCTTTATGACGGATTGGCCTATTTGCGCATCTCTTCCAACAACGTCACCTGGGAAGTCGCCACGAAATACGATTTGGGGCTGGACCTCAACCTGATGAAAGGCAAATTCGAGTTAACGGTGGACTATTTCAGGGAAAACCGCGACGGCATCTACATGCAAAGGGTTTATCTGCCGGAATACATAGGTATTCAGATCTCCAATCCTTCTGCGAATGTAGGAGCGACGGAGACGAAAGGGTTCGACGGCAATTTCAAAGTTCATCAAAAGGCGGGCGAGGTAGAGTTGGAGGTGCGCGGCAATTTTACATACAGCAAGAATAAAATTACCGAATCCGACGAAATGACGAACCGCTATCCCTACCTCCGGAACACCGGATACCGGATCGACCAGGCAAAAGGGCTGATCGACCTGGGGCTTTTCAAGGATTATGACGATATCCGCAACAGCCCGCGCCAGGATTTCGGTAATGCCGCAGACATCATGCCGGGCGATATTAAATACAAGGATGTGAACGGCGACGGCGTGGTCAACGACAACGACAATGTACCCATCGGCGCCACGATGCGGCCGAACCTGATTTACGGGCTGGGCGTATCCGCCGCATGGAAAGGGTTCGATTTGAACATACACTTCCAGGGCGCCGGAAAATCCAACTTCTTTATCAACGGCTATACGGTCTATCCGTTCCAGTCCGGCGAATGGGGAAACATCCTGAAGGATGTGACGGAGAGCAACCGCTGGATACTGGATGTCAACGAAGACCCGAACGCCGAATATCCGCGCCTGAGCTATGGAGGGCACACCAACAACTACCGCCCTTCTACCTACTGGCTGCGCAACGGCGCCTACCTGCGCCTGAAAACGCTGGAAATAGGCTATACGCTGCCAAAGGCGCTGGGCAACAGGCTGTATCTGTCAAATGTGCGCCTGCATATCGTCGGCCAGAATATATTGACCTTCTCGTCGTTCAAAATGTGGGATCCTGAAATGGGCAGCTCCGACGGACAAAAGTATCCGCTGGGAAGAACCTGGACATTCGGGCTTAATATCAATATTTAAAATGAATATCGTATGAAAAAGTATCAAAAGTATCTTATCTGGAGCATCATCGCCTGTCTGGGAACAGGCTTTCAATCGTGTTCCGACTACCTGGACGTGGATCGTTATTTCAAAGACAGGCAGGAGCTGGAACGCATCTTCAACAGCAGGGATTATACCGAGGAGTGGTTAGCCAACGCCTATTACCAGCTGCTCTCCTACAACCTTGAGATAGGGCATACGCGGTTTTCGATTACCAACTATTCGGACGATATGATCTATACGGAAGGAGGGAGCGGAATTTCCTACTCGGATTTCAAGTTCGGAAAATACGGGCCGCAGTACACCTCCGGTAACGCCGGGTCTCTGATCGCCGGCCCCTGGCGCCAGTCCTACGACGGAATCCGCCAGGCTTCCATCTTCCTCGCCAACGTGCATCCGGGCGACGAAATAGATGAAGCGACCTGCGGGGATCTGAAGGGACAGGCCTATTTCGTGCGCGGCTACTGCTACTGGCTGCTGCTGCGCAAGTACGGCCCCGTGCCGATCCTGCCCGACGAAGGCCTGGACTATGAAGCGGAGTACTCGGAGCTGGCTTACCCGCGCAACACGTATGACGAATGTGTGGAATACATCTCCGAACAGATGCTGCAGGCGGCCAAACTGCTGGAGAAAGGAAGGAACACCCGCAGCGCGTCACGCCCGACCAAAGGCTCCGCGCTGGCCGTACGCGCCAAGGCATACCTGTATGCGGCAAGCCCGCTGATGAACGGAAACGCCGAAATGGCCAATTTCATGGATGATCAGGGGAAGCAGCTCATCGCCCAGGTGTATGACGAAAGCAAATGGGCGAAGGCGGCTGCCGCAGCCCTGGATGTGATCAAACTGGGGGATTTCAAACTCTACACCATCCCCAGGCGTCAGACCGGCGGCCTTTTGGGCGCCTATCCCGCCACCGTGGAACCGCCCTATCATCCCGTATACTCGGAAAACAACTGGCCCGACGGATGGAAAGACATCGACCCGATGGAGTCGTACCGCTCCCTGTTCAACGGCGACCTTTACGTGGCCGAAAACCCGGAACTGATCTTTTCCCGCGGCGACAACCAGCTGAACGACGAATACGGCATCACTTCCATGTCGCGCCACCAGATGCCCGTCAACCAGGGGGGCGGATGGAACTGCCACGGCATTACGGGAAAACAGTGCGACGCCTACGACATGATCGACGGGACGCCGTTTGACCGGGCCGCCGCCCCGAAAGGATTTACGACGGCGGACGGGCAATACCCCTACCTGAGAAATAACGTGTGGCTGGAGTATGCCAACCGGGAGCCCCGCTTCTACGCATCGGTCGCCTTCAGCGGAGCGAACTGGCCCTGCACCAGCGCATCGGACGCTCAAAACAGGGATTTCCAGGTTTTCTATTACTATGGGGAAAATGAAGGACGGAAAATAATCTCTACCAATGACCGGTGGATACCTACCGGCATCGGAATGATGAAATACGTCAACCCGAAAGAAAGCTACAGAAGCGGGACGGTTTATCCGAAGGTCGATCCGGCCATCCGCTATGCTGACGTCCTGCTGATGTACGCCGAAGCGTTGAACGAGCTGGGCGAATCCCCCTGGCAGATCCCTTCATGGGACGGGTCGCAGACCTATACCGTCACGCGCAGCGTCGCCGAAATGAAACAGGCCGTCCTTCCGGTGCGCCTGCGCGCCGGCCTGCCGAACTACGAGGATGCTTACGACGCCGACACGTATGATAACCGGGATAAATTGAGAGCGGCGCTCAAACACGAGCGCCAGGTCGAGTTCCTGGGCGAAAACCAGCGCTACTACGACCTGCGCCGCTGGACGGACGCGCCGGACGAAGAAGGGGAGGCAATCTACGGATGCACTACGACTGTTCCGAAAGATTACCGCGAATCCTTCTACGAACAGGTGGTGGTAGCCAGCGTGCAGACAGCCTTTTCACAGAAACAGTACTTCTGGCCGGTCGCCTGGGAAGAACTGCGGAGAAATGCCCGCCTGACGCAGGCTCCCGGCTGGCCTTCATACGATTAATGCTGTAAAGAAGGTACAAATTAATTTGAATGATATAATTTAAAAATATTTGGATATATGAACAGATTATCTTTATACATCACCCTGCTGGGTGCGCTCCTTTTCTTTTCCGGCTGTAATGACGAATGGAAGGACGAGCTGTATACGCAAATGGTATCCCTGAAGGCGCCGATCGGAAACGACAACGTCAATGTCATCTACCTGAGGTACCACCCGCAGGGGGAAGTGATCTACAAGCTGCCGGTCGTGGTCAGCGGATCGAAAACGAACGGCAGGGATTACGACGTCCGCATCGATGTGGACAACGACACGCTGCCCATTTTGAACCGCGAGATATATTCGGATCGTGCGGATTTGTATTATCATCAGTTGCCGGCCTCTTTTTACGAGTTTCCGTCGTCAACCTGTCATATCCCGTCCGGGACCAACGTGGAGCTTTTCGACGTCAAATTCAAGTTCTCCGGACTGGATCTGGTGGAAAAGTGGGTGCTGCCACTGACCATCATGCTCGATCCTTCCTATACAATGAACGTCTACAAGGGCCGCCAGAAGGCCCTGCTTTGGGTGAGGCCGTTCAACGACTATTCCGGTTCGTACAGTGCAACCAGCCTGTATGTGTATTTTGGAAGCAATACAACCAGTTATATGACTGCCAATACGCGTACCATGCAGGTAGTGGATGAAAACACCGTTTTCTTCTATGCCGGCATCACGGAAGAGTTGACCGAGAAAAGAGGCGAATATAAGGTGAAGTGCAAATTCAACGATCCTTACGAAGTGATCGAGCTGGTGGATAACAGCACGGGCGAAAAAAACGGACTGCTCGAAAAAAGAGGGCTGCTGGAGCTAAGCGCCGAGAATCCGCTGATCGGTTTCGAAGTGATAGGAACTCCTTCCTACAGGATCACGGAAGAATTTGATATTGACCGTCCCTATATCGTCAAACGAAACTTTACGCTGACCATGGAGTATAAGTATCAGGATTATACTTCCAGCGAAAGCATGCTGTTTCCCTACAGATGTACAGGCACGATGACCATGCAGCGAAACGTGAATACGCTGATCCCCGACGAGGATCAGGCGATCCTCTGGTAAACGGAAAGAGGCCACAAAAAAAGGGGTGCATTTCAAATGCACCCTTTTTTATTCGGTTTATACTTTGCACGGGCTGTGACGGAGTGGTCTTGATTTTTATCTCATGCGCTTGGAAAACCTGAGTTTTCCATGTAGTTTTGTACCGTAATTCAAAACGTAAAGATTATGGACAAGATAACGGTAACGATGACCTCGCGTGAGTATAAAAAGTTCCTTGCTTACAAGGATGCTGATAAGATTGTCAGGAGTATCCGGCGCGGACTTCACGAGGCGAAAGAAGCCCGTGAAGGTAAACGCACCTTGAAATCGGCATACGAGCTGGCTCATGAACTTTGAAGTTGCTCCCGAATTTGAAAAAGCGCTAAAACGACTGAGTAGAAAGTATCCGTCGTAAGCGGATTATCTTGCGTTTTTATCCGAACTGGAAAAGAATCCGGTGATGGGTGACGAGATATTCCCCAATTGCCGCAAGGCGCGTATTGCCATTAAAAGTAAAGGCAAAAGTGGCGGTGGCAGGATTATTTTTTATTTTGAAATCATACAGGATAAGATCATACTGTTGTTTATCTACGACAAGTCTGAAATGGAAAATGTACAGACGGCATATATTGAGCAAATTTTGAGGGCGACGCTCTTGGATACCTGATATAGCCGTACAGGAATTTAAATAACGAACTGAAAGCGTGTAAGCCAATCGAAAAGGGTTACACGTTTTTTATCCTGTCAGGGTCAGAGACCACCGTTAGGATGCTCTTCAATTTGGCATGACATGCCGATTTCCAAGCGCGTGAAATGAAAGGGTGCAATTTGTGGATAAACAAACCTCATTTCCACCTTATTTTTTCTAACAAAAACAACCTCCGTAGCAGATTGTTGCATAAAAGTTTTCCGACCTCATTACCTTATTAAATTTGACATTAATCCTGTAAAAGCGAAATGCGTGTATCAATTAGCTTATTCCTTCATCAGGCTTAAAACTTTTTCTTCCAGTTCGTTTCCTCTCAGATTTTTCGCAATGATAATTCCTTCGGTATCTATCAGAAAGGTAGTCGGATAACCGCTTATTCCATACGTCTCCGTTATTTTGTTCGCGTCGTCCGACAAAATTTGAGGCCAGGTGACGGCATGCCGGTCAATCGTTTTGGTGAGCGCGTCGGACGGACTGTCTCCCACGATTCCGACGATCTCGAATTTTGCCCTGTCGGTTTTGGCGTATAATTCTTTGAGGTGGGGTAATTCCTGCAGGCACGGGCCGCACCAGGTCGCCCAGAAATCGAGCAGGACGTATTTTCCTTTTAAATCTTCCGGCGAGATGGCCGAGTTTGTCGTAAATTCCTCTCCCCGGAAAGGAGGGGATTTATATCCCGCTTGAGTGGAATATAACTGTGCTTTCGGCAAGCCTGCCTTTTCTAAGGCAAGCGTGTTTTTACCGGTATTTACGCCTGAAATCCGGTAGATTTCGTTTTCGATTTCAATGTATTCATTGTTTTCGTACAGGTCTTCTCCCTTGACTTTCTCTCCGTTTTTCAGGTCATTGCGCATAAAAGCGACTTGTATGTTTTTGTAGGCTAAATTTGTAAAGCCTGAAGAAACGGCGATTTGCACTCCTTTGAACCGGGTGGTCGCATATTGAGCAAAGTTACACATGAGCATGTCGAATTGGTTATAATATGTCACAAAAAGCGGAGCGCTGACCGGAACTGTTTTATCGTGAACAAAGATTTCAAAAGAGACCTGAACGGCATTTGCCATCGCTATGGAGTCTTTATTTGCATCTTCGTTTACAGACATCATTTCGAGAGGAGTAAACAGCTTGTCATCCGTTAAGTCAAGATTGTTGTTCGCATCTACTGCAATCTTCAAAATTCCGTCCGGATCTTTTCCGCAGGCGAAGGCGATTTTAGTTTTCACGGGTGTTTTCGACAGGTTTAAGGTGTCGGGTATCCAGTTCCACGATTTTTGCAGTTCTTCGTACCGGTCCTTTGTAATGTTGCCCGACAGGTACGCCTGATAAACGGTTTGATAGATATTTGTTTCTATATCGCCATATTGCAGATCCGTCAATCCTTCAGGCAGTTTCGATATTTTCAGGTACGTGTTTTTCCACGGATTATCCGCATCTTCCGAATAGGGCGACATTCCTCCTAATCCTGAGTGGAAAGGGCCGTAGCCGCTTTGCATCGTTAACGAAAGTTCCACGTTTTTTCCCTGCGAACAGCTAAACAGGAGGATGGCTGATAATAATGCAGATAATGCTGCTGATTTTGATTTCATGATCATCTTGTTTTTATAAATCTTTCTTATCGTGTTTGACTTGAGACGCAAAGATATGAAAATAAAACGGGATTCAATATAACATTCCGAAGTGCCAGAGCGGAATAATGTTTGAATAACCAAACTCTATATTGTCCTTTACGACAAATCCGGTTTCAAGGTCTTTGATCTGTTTCCGGGTTTTGCTTTTCCCTCCAATTTCAAAGGTCATACCGTCTACTTGAAAGTCGGAAACGGGCGAAGAAAAAATGTCGTATTTTGCTTTCAGCTGATTGAAAAAGAACGTTTCGCGAACATTGCCGATATTGGGCAACCCGGAAATAAGATTGTACTGCAGATTGGTATTATCCAAAAATACTTTCTCGACCTTTCCAAAACCTTTGATTCCGCCTGCCGCATCCCGCAGCTGTCCAATCAACCCGGCTTCTTCAATACAGAGAAAATAGTCGGCAATGTTGTTGCGGTTCGTTTCCAGCACAGAGGCAATTTGAGTGAAATTAGGCTTGAACGGTACGCTTCGGGCAATAATTGCCATCAGATGTTTTAATTTCCGGCCTGTCGCCACATTCATATCGGCATATTGCGGAATATCAACTTCCAGTGTCTGGCTGACAATCTGTTGCAGGCGAACAGCAAAATCTTCCTCCTGTGCAAAAGGGTAATAACCGCGATTGAGATATTCTTCAAACAACGGCAAAGGGTGTTCGATTTCCGGAGTTTCCACCTTGTGTTCAATAATTTCCTGCAAAGAAAAAGTTTGCAGTTTGATGCCTTTGAACATTGCCAGAAACTCGCGAAACGACAGGCCTTGCATTTGATACATCACGGCACGGCGGCTCAAATCGGCAGCGCCTTTGTGAATATCAAGGATGGATGAACCGGTAAAAACGACTTTCAGTTTCGGGTGATAATCGTAAATCATTTTCAGCTCGCGCGACCACTCTTTATACTTGTGTATTTCGTCGATAAAAAGCGTTTTGCCGCCCCGTTTTTCAAACTCGTCCGCCAAATCGAGCAAGGTATGAGAGGCAAAATAGAAATCGTCTGCCATCGCATAAAGCGTTTCTTCCGCCGGCAATTCTATTTTAATGTGCTGCAATACCAGCGTAGTTTTACCCACGCCACGCGCACCCGTCAAACCAATCATTCTTGCTTTCCAGTTGATTTGTGAAAAATTATAACGCTGAAAATCGGCGCCCGTTTCACGCAACAACTTGTAATAATGTGCTCTTAAGTTTTCCATACCCCAACAAATTTTTGTGCAATATATGATTTTTGCATCAATAAAATGCACTTTTCTGTAAAAGCGCATTTTGTTTGTGCAAATTCGCTCGCCTTATATCGAATAAAACCCGTATCTTTACAGCTGCAATTTTAAATATATCAATAATGCCATGGTACGTTATTTGAATCCCTGGAAAAATGTATTTTTACTGTTCATGCTGTATGCGGCATCCGTATCGGCGGCGCCGGCGTTTTCGCTCTACGGGCTGACCTGCGAGCAGGAAGAAAATCCGGTCGGAATTGATACGCAGCGACCCTGTTTCAGCTGGAAGACCTATTCCGAAGAGCGCGGTTTCATTCAGTCGGCGTATCAGGTTCTGGTGTCCGACGTCTCCGGGGAACTTGCCCGGGATAAGGGAAACGTCTGGAACAGCGGCAAAGTCGCGTCGCCGCAGTCCGTTTTGACGCCCTTTGCCGGAAAGGCGTTGAAGCCCTTTACCGTATATTACTGGAAAGTCCGTACCTGGGACAAAAAGGGACGT
>JAISCQ010000161.1 GCA_031265445.1 Bacteroidales bacterium | reverse complement strand
CTTCTTTGGTAAAGCCAACATTACAGGCTAATGCCGTAATCCGGAACAGATGTGATTCTTATTTTTCCAATACATTCTCTGCTATGGAAATAAATTCGCCGGCTTGGAGACGCATAGCGCTTACCATAGCGCTATCGTATTGTACAAAATCCTCATAATCCCCGCTCAGCCGGTCATTGAACAGCCGGCCATAGAATACGGCATATTGTTTCTCAATCTTGCCGTTAGCAATGAAATGCAGAGAAAACATTTGCTTCACACCCTGATGAGTTTGCGCAACAATGTGGTTTTTCACCAAAAGCGCCGTCACGGCATAATAGCAAGCATAGTAAAGTCGATTTACTGCGGCATTATAGAAGCCGTCTTTCGAAAGAAGGTCGGCTTCGGCTAATGCTTCTTTCGAGCGTTGCATGCGATAAACCGTTAACAGGCTACGTTCTTCTTCGGTGAGCGACTGTTTCTGTTTCATTGCAATTTTATCCCCTCATTCATTACATTAATAAAGAAAGGTGTGCGGAATGGACGATTGAACCATTGTTTGCGCGTATAAACCAGCGGACTGATGCTCACGCTGCAATCGCCCTGTATTTCCAGTTCGAACAACGGATCGGTGATTATGTTTTTTTCTTCGTATGTCAAATCGTCCCTGTTCACCAGAATCAGCAAGTCGATATCGCTGTCGGCACGGGCGTCGCCCCGCGCTTCCGAGCCGTAAAGAATCACTTCTGCTTCAGGAGCTACGCGATGCATAACGCTTTTGATTTGTTCTATGTAAGTATCCCTTTTCATTCCATCAAAAATTAGACGATTGCAAATGTATGATTTTTCATTCGGATATGAAAATTTTCCCGGCGTTTCCTGCCGCACGTGATGCTTTTTTATTATCTTTGGGGCGCATGTGCCGGATGTTTTATTTTCAACGGTTTGAAAAGTAGTATTTTATCCGGGATATGTCAGGTATTATTTTATTATCATTAAAAAAAACATTCAATCATGTATCGAATTCAACTTATTTTTTGCCTGTTGATGGCGTGTGTATCTTTACGGGCTGATTATCCGGGCGTGTCCGTGCAAAAAGCGCTTCCTGTGTGGGCTGCCGGACGGGAAAAGGAAATGAATCTGAATCTGGGTTTTCACGGCGTTTTCCGGTCAAAGGATAACCGGGTGACAACGTTGAAAATCACAGCATCCACGCTGTATCGCGTTTTTGTGAACGGCGAATTTGTCGGTTCGGGGCCGGCGCGTGCAGCTCACGGGTATTTCCGCATGGACGAATACGACGTCAGCCGGCTGGTGAAAAGCGGGGAGAATATTGTGGCCGTCGAAGTAGCCGGTTATAATATCAATACCTACTATACGATCGACCAGCCATCGTTTCTGCTGGCCGAAGTGGAATCCGACGGCACGGTGATGCTGGCAACCGGCGCCGGTCGCGGTTTTGAAGCATTCCGGCTGACGGAACGGCTGCAAAAGGTGGAGCGTTACAGTTTTCAGCGCCCCTTCACCGAATACTACCGCATGAAGGAGGGGTATGACCGGTGGCGCACATCGACGAAAATGGAAGCTGCCGCGGCGGTGAAACTGTCCGTGCAACCGGCGGTGAAACTGTTGCCGCGCAATGTGGCATTGCCGGGATTCGACCTCGCCGGGCCGGTCGCGGTATATGCAAAAGGCGTCATGAAAACGGTCAAGCCGGAAAAATATTACAGGGACAGGTCTTTAACGAACATCGGCCCCGCGTTCAAGGGTTATCCCGAAGCGGAACTCGAAGTCACGCCGCCTTCCCAGCGGATACAGGAACTGGTTTTGGACAGCCGGGAAATCATCAACAAGCCGCCCTCGTCAGTCGGCGCTGTACCGCTGAAAACCAACGAATTTTACATTTACGATTTTGGAGCAGACCGTTCCGGTTTCATCGGCGCCCGGGTGCGCTGTGCGGCAAAGACTCGGCTGTACTTCCATTTTGACGAATTGCTGACCGACGGCGACGTAAATTCCAAAAAGCGTCAGGCCGACGTCAATAATCAGACAGTTTACGAACTGGAACCGGGCGTTTACGAACTGGAAAGCTTTGAATCCTACACTTTCCGTTATCTGAAACTGATGGTGGAAGAAGGCGACTGTACGCCGGAACGTATCTATATAAGGGAATTTGCGTATCCCGACAACCCGAAAGCCACGTTCGGCAGCAGCAACTACAAGCTGAACACGATATTTGAGGCAGCCAGACAGACGTGGCGCCAAAATTCGGTGGACGTCTTCATGGACTGTCCTTCGCGCGAACGTGCAGGATGGTTGTGCGACAGCTATTTCTCGGCGATTATGGAAAAGGAATTTACCGGACACTCGGCGGTAGCGCACAATTTTTACGAAAACTACGCCCTCCCGGAACGCTTTGCCGACCTTCCGGAAGGGATGATTCCGATGTGCTATCCGGCCGATCACAACGACGGCAATTTTATCCCCAACTGGTCGCTGTGGTTTATCCTCCAGATAGAAGACTACGCGCGGCGCGGCGGCGACCCCGAACTGATTGCCCGCCTGCAGCCTCGCACGGAAAAACTGCTGCACTATTTCGAACAGCTGGAAAACGAAGACGGCCTGCTGGAAAAACTGAAACAATGGGTATTTGTGGAATGGTCGCGCGCCAACGGATTTGTTCAGGACGTCAGTTACCCGTCCAACATGATGTACTGTGTCGCCCTGCAAAGCGCCGCCCGCCTCTATAACCGTCAGGAATGGGCGCAGAAGGCGGAGCGCATCCGGCAAACGATCCTCCGGCAGTCGTTCAACGGCGACTTTTTTGTCGACAACGCCGTGCGGGACAGCGACGGAAAACTGAAAACGACCGGCAACACGACGGAAGTATGCCAGTATTATGCCTTTTTCTGCGGCATCGCCACGCCCGAAACTCATCCCGTATTGTGGAAGCGGCTGGTGAATGATTTTGGCCCCAACCGCGACGACCGGAAAGTCTTTCCCGACGTTTTCCGCGCTAACGCATTCGTCGGCAACTACCTGCGCATGGACATCCTTTCGCGATACGGACTGCAAAGCCGGATGCTGTTTGAGATTCAGGATTATTTCTACGCCATGGCCGACCAGACGGGCACCCTGTGGGAACACATGCAACATCATGCCAGTTGCAATCACGGTTTTGCCTCCTATATCGGGCACGTGCTGTACAGGGATGTGCTGGGCATCCGTAATATTGACTATATCAACCGGGAAATCACCGTCTGTTTCTCCGACATCGTACTTGACCAGTGCAGCGGCAGCATACCCATCGGAGACGAGGTCGTCAGCCTGAAATGGAAACGGACAGGCGACAGCATCA
>JAISCQ010000139.1 GCA_031265445.1 Bacteroidales bacterium | reverse complement strand
ATCCGTTTTCCGGGAATCGTTTCCCCATCTGATGCTGCTGGCCTTTTTGCAGCGGATATTGAACGGAGGCGGAAGGATTGACCGCGAAGTAGCCGCCGGAAGCGGAAAAATGGATTTGTTCGTCGAATATCGGGATTATAAATGCATCATAGAAATAAAGGTATTGCGGGATAAAAAAGGATATGAGCGTCTTCTTGCGGAAGGCATGCAACAGATCAAACGCTATCAGGACAGGAAAGCGCCCGGTTCGCCGCTCTACCTGCTCATCTTCGACCGGCGCAGCAAACGTAAGAAAGCGGCCTGGGATGAACGGATCACGTGGAATGAAAACGTTGAAGGGCTTACGGTCGTGGGGTTATGAATGTGAGGATTTGAAAAATACTGCCGTTTCAACCCTGTCAGCAGCTTCGCAGTATGACAGGTTGATATACGTGAGCTTACGTAAATGACCTGTCAGGGTCGGCAGACCTGACAGGGTCAAAACTACAAATGCGTTACCTCAACACCAGTCCTGCACTGATGCCAATCCCAATGGAATTAAGGTAGCCATTTTTTTCTTTCGAATAGAGATTCCTGATCGGGCTTAGCTTATAAGCCTGCTCGCCGTCTTTCATATCGCAATTAAACTGATAGATGCCCGGGGCGACCACAATTCCGAGTTTGTCGTTCAACCTGTACACAAATCCCAGTTTCACATGGGTCGACCATACCGACTGGATATTCCTGAAATTGTAGGGATAATAATTGTATGCAACGATTTCGGGCTGGAAATCGATCCGGCGGCCAAGCGGGGCGCGTTTGCCGAAACCAATGCCGGTAACCCACAGCTTATCCCCCATGAGATTGGCGCCTGCGGAGAGGATCGTGTATAGTTTCTGCGTCCCCATCTTGTAGCTTAATCCAACATTCATATAGTCGGCAAAAGTCAGCGCCCATTCCCGGTAAAACCCTTTCTTCACAATATTGATCATTGCCATCGAAACGCCCGATTCAACGGTATCGATTACATTGACAATACCCAACTGGAAGCCGTGCAGGGCGCCGGTACGGTTGAACAGCCCGAAACCGGCTCCCGAAACTCTGTTGCTGACATTTACCGCGCCGGCAAACTGGAAACCATCACTTTCGCCCGTTACATTGGCGATCCCGGCGAGCTGTATGCCTTTGTTGTCTTCGCACAGGTTGGTGATCCCGGCAAATTGCAAACCGTGCATGTGTTTGTTGATGTTGACCAACCCGCCCAGTTGTATCCCGTTAACGCTTTCGGAAATATTGGCAAGTCCGCCGAACTGTATCCCTGTGGCATCTCCGGTGATATTGCCCAATCCCCCAATCTGGACGCCGTTTGCAGCTTTGGAAGCATTGCCTGACCCTGCAAACTGTATCCCCGATACTTTCTGCGCGAGGTTGAACAGCCCGCCGAGTTGCACGCCTTTGACCTCCCGTTCCACCCGGTTGAGGAAACTGCCGAATTCAAACCCCGTCACAGCGCCTACTTTTCCCGTAAAGAGATTGAACGAAAAATTGTAATGATAATCGACAGATCGATGGCCCTGTGTGCTCATCGGGTACACGATCGCGATCTGTGCCGGAAACTTTTCCAGACCGTCCGCTGCCGGTTCCTGCGCCGAAAGGCCGGCCATGCTTTGCGCCGCCAGGATGAAGGCGCTCAGGTAATTTTTTGCATGAAACTTCATGATGTGAACATTTTTTTGATGGTTATTTTCATGAAGTATGATGTCGTTTTTCGAAATGGTGGCAGCCGAAGGCGTAAAAAATATCGAAGAATCGCCTTCCGGGTGCATGGCGGGGTCTACCGCCTTTTTGATCCTGATGGTGTCGCTGATCCTGATCGTATCATATACGATGACTGTTTCGTATACATAAGCGGTGTCGGGAACCGCTACCTGCCCTGAAACAGATGCGAAACAGGCCAGCAGGACGATGCTTGTCAAGATGGTTTTATTCATTCCGTGATGATGATGGTGTCGCGAACAACGACTGTTTGATGCTGGATAATTTGTTTTTTAACTACTACCGGTGTTTTTTCCCCGCTTGAGCGCGTGCTGTCTGCCTGATGAGCAGCGGATCGGGTATTACCGCCGCTTTTGGGAAGATCGATTGCCTTTCCGGCTGCTGGCGGGGTATTGGCCCTGGCTTGCGTCGTAAGCGCTTCATCAGTTTCAGATGTTCTGTCAGTCCCGCTTTGTGCTGCATTTTCCACATTTGACGATAAGGCTTCGTTTTCCTGTGGTGAATTTGTGGCGTTACGGATGGATGGCGCGTCATTGCTTTCCTGTGATGGGGCAGGAGAGGGGGCTTGCAGGAAATGATCCGCTGCATGGTATGCGATGCTGTCTGTTGCCGCCGGTTTCGATGCATGCGTCAGGGTATCCGCTACCGGTACGCTCATATCTTCCCGACGGTTGAACGGACTGTTTTCGCTCATCGACACCCAGCAAACGCTGCCGGTGACAGCTGCCGTACCGCAGCACAGTACCGCATACGACAGCTTGCCGCCCCAGAACGCAGTTGTGGTTACAGCCTGCGTTACTGCGGAGGCGGATGACGCGGCGGTGGTCGCAGCCGTTTGCGAGACCGTCGAAACGGCGGATGTCACGGCTTGCGCAGTACTTGCCGCTGTCGAGGCAGCGTGCTGCTCCAGCGCCGCCGACAGAAATTCCGTTCCGCCCGCGGGAGGCAGCGAGAAATCCGACAGCTTTTGGCGGTACAGCCTGTCGATGAAATGTGTCCTGGCCGGGAACAACAGCAGGATGGTCGATGCCCGTCGCCTGTCTTTTAGTTTCTTTTTCAATGCGTCATCATATAAATATTGTTGAATCTTCTTGCGCGCCCGGGCAAGGTGCGACTTCGAGGTGCCCGGCGAGATATTCAGTTCTGCGCTTATTTGCCTGTGCGAAAAATCGTCCATCACGTACATGTTGAATACCAGCTTGTGATGTTCCGGGAGCCGGTCGATAGCGCTCAAAAGCTCTTCGCCCGAAAATCCGGCTGCTTCAATGGCCGTTCTTGCATCGTCCGCCCGGTCGTCGTCCGCATCGTCGGCTACCGATAACACAGCCTCTGCCGGCACCTGTTTGTTTTTCTCGTTGCGCAGGTACATCAATGCGGTATTGACGGCAATGCGGTGCAGCCAGCCTTCGAAACAGCCTTTGCCCGTGTAGCTGCCGTACTTGTTGATGGCTGTGATGAATACCTCGTGCAGCAAGTCCTGCGCAACGCTTGCGTCCTTCGCATACCGCCGCAATACGCCTAATAATGCAGGCGCATTGTCGCGGTATGCAGTGTCCCAAAACCCTGTCCCTGTTTCGTTCATCTTGTTTTTTAACCGGTTTTTCTTTAATGATGCAAAGATGTAAAAAGGTTGCAGTAAATTTTTAATTTTTTTAAAAAAGGACGTTATATAATGTGTAAAAAATAAGATGGCAATTATATATAACAGACTTGAAAAGTCGGATTTTCATAATCACAAATGACGTTGAACGTGGCAATGCACAACTTAGCGCAAGCGATCTCACCGCAGGTAATTACGCATTGCCTGATGTTCCGGGCAAGTAGAACTTATGAGGTTATTGTTTCACCCTTTCCCGATTTTTTCAATCTCAGCGATACTCAGTCCGGTTGATTCGGATATCTGCTGCATGTCAATGCTGGCTTCCAACAGGATGCGTGCCGAGTTCCTGAGGCGAGCATCTTGCTTTCTAATGATGGCATCCTTTTTCTTGAGTGCGGTTTCCATTAAATACATATCTCTATATTCTTTAAGTGATTGATCGTACGAATCCCGTTCCCCGGGGCTCATTTGGGTGATTTCGGCAATATGGAACAGCTTGTGGAAAACCCTGTTCCGCAGCGGTTCCGGAAAATCCTGCAATTCCGAAAGGTGCTTGAGCACATACAGCCATCTGTCGAAATCGTTTTGCAGCCCGTCTACGGGTTTGGTAAACAGCGGCAGTTCCATGAACACAAAGGTCAGTTTATCGTAGAACACCCGGTGCGTATCCCTGTCGATGTTGGCTTCCGTACCAAAGATACGTTTGAAGCCAAAATCGGTCAGCGGGTTGATATACTTTTCCGCCTGCGGTTTATTTGCCGGTACTGTTCTTTTTGTCATCGGATCGGTTGCCAAAATATCAAAATGTGCTGCAAAAATAATACAATTTTGATCAGAAAGCAGCGCCCTCAAAAAATATCCGCACCAGCAGGGTCGGAAATTTTCGCGCCGGAGGTCTCAAGACAAAAAATTCCATGGAATTTCTGTTGCCGGAGACTCCAGGACGAAAAATTCCATGGAATTTCTGTTGCCAGAGACTCCAGGATGAAAAATTCCATGGAATTTCTGTTGCCGGAGACTCCAGGATGAAAAATTCCATGGAATTTCTGTTGCCGGAGACTCCGGGACGAAAAATTCCGTGGAATTTATGCTGGAGACTCCTACGGAGATTTGTTGATATTTTCCGCATTGATTCTATTATATGATTGCCCTGACGGGCAATCGGGGCAATGCACAGCTTAGCGCAAGCGATCTCACTGATTTGAATAACCTCAAAAAAAGAAGAATCGGACAAAACAAAAAAGGAATCGGACAAAACGAAAACCGGCTCTTGCTGTATGTTTGCAACATGTTTTTTCAAGCCTTGCAAAACGGTTTCGGCGCGTGCCGGATGCGTTTATGCTATTCAATAGCTTGTTTTGTTTTGTCTTTTAAATTATAAATCTATGAGTTGAAGTTGAGTTGAAGTTGAGTTATATAAGTTAGTTAATGTGAGTTCGAATAATAAGTAATAACAGTAAATCATAATGAATTATGAAGCATTTTATATTTTATAGTTATAAAAAGATTTTATTGATCTTGTGTTGCGGATTGCTTTCCGCATCAATGTATGCCCAGGTGAAAATAACCGGGAGAATAGTAGATACCAACGGCGACCCGATACCCGGGGCAAACGTGGTAGTGAAAGGGACTACCACAGGTATGGTAACCGATTTTAACGGTAATTATACCATTTCGGCTCCCGACGCCGGGGCAGTGATCGTATTTTCCTTTATAGGGTACGAAAGTCAGGAAATGGTGGTAGGCGACAAAACCAGCATGAACATAACGTTAACGGAAGCCACCACGGAGATTGAAGAAGTCGTTGTGGTCGGTTTCGGGACGCAAAAGAAGGTAAACCTGACAGGCGCTGTTAAAGCGGTAAGCGCCGAAACTTTCGAAAACCGTCCGGTGTCCAATGTCGGCCAGGCGTTGCAGGGCATTGTTCCCAACCTGAACGTTACGATCAATAATGGCGCACCCAACGAGGTTCCCAATTTCAATATCCGGGGCGGCACGCATGTTGAAAAGGATGTTGACGACAGTAACAAATGGAAAGTGTACCAGCGAAACCCGCTTATTCTGGTAGATGGCGTTGAGTACGACGCCACAATGCTCAACCAGATGAATCCAAATGACATCGAAAGTATGAGCGTGATCATGGATGCTTCGGCTGCCGCCATCTATGGAACAAAAGCCGCCTACGGCGTCATGCTTATCCAGACCAAATCCGGACAATACGGACAAAAAGGCAGGATAAGCTACAGTTATGACCTGTCGTTAAACAGGGCGTCTGCCATTCCCGACATTTTAGACGCTTACACTATTCAGCAGGCAACCATGAACAGGAATGTGTGGAGAGGCGGTTCGATAAGCAGCGCAGACGAAACCCGGCTGGAAGCCATTAAAAAGTGGATGGACGACCCCAAGCCCGAAAATGCATGGCAACTGGTGGGTGGAAGAATCGACTGGGTCTCCAGCCAGAACCCCTACGATCTTGTGGTACGCGATTGGGCGCCTACCCAGAAACACAATCTCAGTTTCCAGGGTGGTACCGATAATATTTCATATTATGTGTCTTTAGGCTATCAGAACGAAGAGGGTTTATACAAAATCGGCAACGACGAGTACAATCGCTACAACGCCATGATGCGCATCAAAGCCAAAATCAAGCCATGGCTCAATCTGGAAGCGCGATTGAGTTATAACCGTACCATTTACGAGGCTCCCTATATGGTAGGCGGGAAAGGCAATCTCTGGAGCGCCATGAGGAACGAAACGCAGAGGAATATCAACATGCCGCTGATGACCGGCCCTGAAGATCCGATTCCGAATGCTTATACCGACAACATCCTCAATTGGATTTCGTACGGGGCAAGATACAAAAATATTGCCACCACAACCGCCATATCGTTATCGCCCGAGTTTATCATCCTGCCCGGCGTATTGAGAGTCAAGGCCGATTTGTCTTATACCCCGCGGACAGCGAATGACAATCGGCAAAGTCCGAAGTTTGAATACATAAGCGACAGCTGGAGCAGCCTGAGATCTGAACAGGAAGAGGCGCAGGAACACAGGGGACGCATTTACCGCAGTTCAACAGACAATTACCTCATCAATGCCTATTTGGATTTCAACAAAACGTTTTTCAAAATACATAGCCTGTCCGCTGTCTTGGGATACAACCAGGAATATCTGGAATTTGGCCAAACCACATCCAATTTTAGAGGACTGTTTTCGCCCGACATCCAGAAGCCGTCCGCAGCCGACGATGTTTCGCTGCACAGGATCGAGACCAATGCATACGTGCGTACAACCCGTGGCGTATTCGGCAGGATCAATTATGTGCTCAACGATCGCTACCTTTTGGAAGTCAACGCCCGTTACGACGGAAGTTCGCGCTTTACAAAAGACGACAGGTTCTTTATGTTCCCGTCTTTCTCTGCCGGATGGATCATTTCCCAGGAAAGTTTTATGGATTTCGCCAAACCCTGGCTGAGCCACCTGAAAGTCAAAGGATCATGGGGTAAATTGGGCAGCCAGCCGAACAGCAATTATCCATACCAGGAAGTATTGTCGTCGGGAACCGTTGCTTTCCTGATAGACGGCAAACAGATCAGTTATGTAGGAGCCCCCAACCTGACATCGTCTGCATTGACGTGGCAAAAGGCAACGACTACCAATTTCGGCGTGGAAGCGAATTTCCTCAAAAACAGGCTGCAAGCCGAGTTTAACACGTACAGGCGCGCTGTTACCGACATCCTGCTTGATGGCGGCGATGTAAGGTATCCGGCTACGCTCGGTGTATCCGTATCACAAATGCCTCAGATAAACAGCGGCAGAATGGATGCCTATGGATGGGAATTGACCCTCAACTGGCGCGATAAACTGTCCGGCGGAATATCCTACAGAATAGGCGCTGTGCTGTCGGATGAACGTACCGAAATTGTAAAGTTCACGCCCAATACCGAGAAAAATGTCGATTATATGTACGAAGGCATGATGAGCGGTGAGATTTGGGGATACCAAACCGGCGGCATTCTGCAAGAATCCGACCTGGTGCGTAATCCGTCAAATCCCAATGCGTGGATATTCCACGGGCCCAAACCAACCGGCGCCACTCTTTGGCCCGGAGACATCTGGTACCTTGACTTGAACAGAGACGGAGTAATCACTACCGGAGACAATACCGTAGAAAACCCCGGCGACCGGCGAATAATAGGGAACAGCACTCCCCGTTACCGCTTCGGGATTACCGGCGATGTCTCCTGGAAGGGCTTTGACCTGAACTTCTTCTTCCAGGGTATTGGGAAAAGGGATGTCTGGACAGGCAACAGCGCCTACTGGGGCGGTGGCGCAGGCTCGCGATGGATGCTGGATCATTCATGGACGCCCGACCGTACCGATGCCAAATTCCCGATGTACGGCGCGGTGCCAAGCGCACAAACGGAATACCTTCTCAACGGATCGTACATTCGGCTGAAACAGCTTGTTTTGGGCTACACCCTGCCGCAGGAGATACTCGGCCGGATAGGCGTGGAACGCTTACGCTTCACCGTTTCCGGATTCAACCTGTTTGATATCACATCTATCCCGAATGTATTTGACCCCGATCAGATTTCAGATGCCTATCCCCAAAAACGCACTTTTGCATTTGGAGCACAAATTACATTTTAAAACCATGATATAAAATATAGAGAATATGAAAAGTATACAATATAATGTTCTTGCAGGGCTTGTGGCAGGTTTCTTTTTACTGTCGGCATGTAACGACGATTTCATGCAGCGAGACCCTTTAGTTGAATTAGCCGAAGGATCGTTCCTTAAAAATGAAGGCGATTTGCCCTATTATCTGAACCAGCTTTATGCAAAATACTTATTCGGTCACCGGATACAGGACTCCTGGGCGCAGGGCAGAATGGTTCCCTTCTATGAATTTATGGGAAGCCCGATAGTTTATGGCGACGCTTTTTCCGACAATATGGTAAAATCGGGCAACGCCTTCACGCGCCTCAACGGAACGTGGAGAACGCCTCAAAGCGGAAACAATGAAGGATGGCGCTGGGAAAATCTGCGCCTCGTCAATTATTTCCTCCGCAATTACCGTATGGCGGAAGGATCGGTTAACGACCCGAACGAATTGAACAAATGGGCGGCTGAAGCCTATTTCTTCAAAGCGATGGATTATTACGAAAAAGTATGGATCTTTGGCGATGTACCCTGGTATACCTACGATTTGAACCTCGAATCGCCCGAACTCTACGCTCCCCGCACACCACGCGGACAGGTGATGGATTCGGTGCTCTGGTGCATCAATTATGCCGTAGAGAACATCCAGGACCATAATGGAAACCCGGTTGGCCGCGTCAATCGCGATATGGCCAATTTCCTCAAAGCGCGCATATGCCTGTTTGAAGGAACATTCCGCAAATACCACACGGGGCTGGGCTTAACATCCTCTGCCAACAAATATTTGGAAGAATGTGTGACCGCCTGCGAAGCCATCATGGCAACAAACCGTTACCAGTTGTACGACACGGAAACCGATCCGTACTGGAAACTCTTTACGTTCAAACAAACGCCTGATAAAGACGGGCACAAAGAAGCGATTTTAGCGAGCGTTTACGATGGAGTAAATGTAACGCACGCCATGCAGCGCTATCATGAGCAAAATAACTCAAACCGCGTTTCAAAAGGCGCTTCGCGAAGCCTTGTCGATGAATACCTTTGCGAAGACGGACGCCCGATTTACATCGGCGGAACAGAAGGTTCCTACACCGCTAATCCTCTTTTCAAGGGATATGACGGCGACGACTGGCGCGAATTGGACAGTCGCGATCCCCGTCTGAGGCAAACGATTGCCCGTCCCGGAGAATATGTTACCATATCGCCGGTAGGCAGTGGCGAAATGAACAGGGAAAAATACGGTATTTTGTACCCAACCGTCGGGTACAGCGACCACTCGGGGCGGAGTACCACCGTAACAGGCTACCAGTTTATCAAGCATTTGATGTTCGACAAAACTGAATACGATGCCACCACAACGGGGCAGCAAACGGCAATCCTGTTCCGTTACGCCGAAGTATTGCTCATGCTCGCCGAAGCCAAAGCCGAACTGGGAACCCTCGCCAACGGCGACCTGGACCGTACCGTTAACGAATTGCGCAGACGTGCCGGATTTGATTTTACCAGGTATCCCGATGCAAAATTGACCCTGCAAAACATTCCTGCCGATCCCCGTCTGGATAAAATATATGCCGAAAAACTCGACTATCCCGTCTCGCCCATATTGCGCGAAATACGTCGTGAACGTCGCGTAGAGCTGGCTATGGAAGGATACCGGTATCAGGACATGATGCGATGGAAAGCCGGTAACTTATTTACAGTACCTGTACGCGGAATGAAATTTACGACCGAAAAACAGGCGCTTTACAATGGTACCAATACCCAGGCGCCTAAAACAGCACAAAAAGCTGTGATCGGAACCGAAGTATGGGTCGATTCCGATGGATTCATCATTCCCTATCCCCGCGACCCAAACGTTGTGAATGGAGTATTGCCATGGAATGATCGCCGATATTACTGGCCAATAACCCTTGATGAATTGTCGGCAAATAAAACCCTGACCCAAACGCCGGATTGGGAAGACATAACACGATAGTATCAAACATTAAAAACATGATCATCATGAATAGAAACATTAAAAATATTTTGTTCGGAGCGGCATCGTTGTTCTCCATCATGCTTCTTTCCACCGGTTTAACCGGCTGTAAGGATAAAGAAGACGGTATGGTAACCGCAGTCACCATTCAGGAAGCAGTTTGGGCGTCGGTCAACAACTGCATGCAGCTTACGCTGAAAGACAATGCCACCTTGCAGGTCACTCCTTTCATTATGCCGCGCGACGCTGCCAACCAAACAGTAACGTACTCCAGCAAGTATCCGAATTTAATGGAGGTAAGCGCAAGCGGATTGATTACCGGTAAAGCGCCCGGCGTTGATACGTTAACCGTAAGCGCCACCGACGGCTCAGGAATATCAACATGGTATCGCGTAGTAATTGTCGACCACATGGTTAAGGCTACAGCCATCAACGTAACGGCGGCGGGCAGTAATATGACCTTAAAAACAGGCGGTTCCGCTTTCGATCTCGGCGCCTGCGTAACACTGGCTCCGGACGACACATGGGACAAGACGGTTACCTACCAATCCAATAACGAAACCATAGCGACTGTTACGGAAAACGGGATGGTCGCTCCGGTAGGAATAGGAAGTACAACCATCACTGTTAAAACAGCCGATGGAAGCAATATTTCCAGGGACTGTAATGTGACCGTACAGGATTTGGTACAGAGATGGGATGAACTCGACCGCGCAGCCTGGACAGTAACCACGCAAACCGCAACCGGTTACGGTCACACCATTGATGGCGCCAACGGCCCCCCACAGCTCATGTTCGACGGTAATGCCGCAACATATAGCGCGCTGACAAAACCCGGCAAAAACTACAACGACGTCCCCTCACAGGATGCCAATTTCCTGCCCGGATTCACCGTCGACATGCAATCGCAGCAAACCGTCAACTTCATTGCCTGGAAACATCGCGGAGGAAATGGCCTGGGGATGAGCGTATTCGCCATAAATATTTTCAAAAGCGATAACGGGGTAGACTTCACCCAGATCAACACCGAAGGGCTGCTCTGGATACCCACCGAACCCGGATACACATATCTGGGAAATAGTTCAGGTCAAAACCCCAGCTTACCTGCCGCCGCTTCAACCACCCTTCACAAGATTGAGATTCCGTCAACCGAATGTCGCTATTTCAAGGTTCAATATGCGGGTTGGAGCGATATTTACAAACCGGGTCAGGTTCAACATCCTGATCTTCCCGGAACGGCTACAACAAGTAATTATAACTTGTGCGTAGCTGAATTTGGGCTGGGTCAAACCTATTTGGAATAATTTGTTATTGATCAAGAGGCAAAAGACAGGGTATCCTGTTCTTTTGCCTCTTTTTATTAAAAATGGTAACAGCCGAAGACGGAAGCACGAAAGACTGTAAAGTCAGAGCATCTGTAGCGACTGAATAAAAGATGTAATCATCACGTCATTGTCAACAGGTACCAATTAATCTTAATCACGATCATTAAATATTTATGAAGAAGTTATTTTTACTGTCCCTTCTATTTCTGTTCTGGAACGGAACCCGGTTAATGGCGGAAATAACCACGCCTTACCCGGAAACAATCGTGCTGAAACAGATCAACAGCGCAGAGAAAGAATGTCTTCGCCTGGCACAGGGACACAATAAATTCGACAGGCAGCCAACCGGATTCTACATCGAAGCGGGGAAAACGATGGCAGTAAATGTGGAAACCCTTACACCCGCTGCCGATGGCGCCAAACCCATCCTCATTGTCGGAACGCTGGGATTCAATGTCGATAACCGTGCGCGGACGGAATTTCCGCTTGAGGAAGGCGTGAACCGGATCACCCCGCAGCACGGCGGATTGGTATACCTGGGTTTTGTTAGCGGTAACCCCAGCCAGCCGGTTGGCGAAGTGAAAGTTACGTTTACCCCGGAAAGCGAACAGGTTCGCGCCCCGCGTTATGTCTATGGCACAACCGGCGATGCGGAATTTGCCGAAATGATGGAGGCTTACCAAACACCCGATGTCATTTTCCATTCGGATTATGCGGTCGTATGCGCCACCCGCGAAGCGGCAACTGCACATTCGCTCGGTCAGAAAAAGGACGAATGGATGGGCGGCCTGCACACATTGCTCGAAAAGGAAGACGAGATCAGCGGCATGGACAACAATGACCCTAACCCCGTGCATCACCGCTTGAAAGCCGGTGAAGTGCGGTATTTGCTGGTGGAAAACACCAGTACCAGCCCCCATGCAAACTCCGTGGGATACACCGGGTATCCACATTCCAGTGTAAACCGGTACCTGACCGTATTCGGCAGCAGCAATAACTCGTGGATGCTGGGGCACGAACTTGGACATCAGCACCAGCAGCCGGCTTACATGATACGCCAGGCAACCGAATCCACAGTCAACATCTATGCTTATGCAGTGGAACGCAACATCCAGGGTAGCTACAACCGGACTACAGCCGCCAGGTGGAAACAGGCACAGGATACTTACCTGAACATTCCCGTATCCAAACGGATATATGACATGGAGGACAGCGACCTGGAAGCCATCACGGGATTCAACCGCGACGAATTGCGTTTCATGATGTGGGAACAGTTTTTCCTGGTCTTTGGCGACGAGTTTTACAAAACCCTGCACCGCGTGGTACGCGAGGAGAAAATAACCGGCGGCGGCGCGGAGGAACGGCGGGCTTACCTGATATGGAAAGCCTCGCAGGTAACGGGATACGACCTCACTGATTTTTTTAACCTGTGGGGCGTACGGGTGACGGATGCCGGACTGAAAGACCAGCTACGGGCCAGGATGTACACCGCGCTTACCCACGGGACGATCATCCCGTTACCGCGCCCGGCTACCGACCTGGTAATGGTTACCGGGCAGCAAGCGCCCGATTGGGCGCCGCTACCACTGAGAGGTATTACCTCATCAGCGCCGCAGAACGATGGATTGGACAGGAGCGCCTGGACTGTTATCACATCCTTTGCCGGCGTCCCCGACGCAACCATTGGCGGCGACAAACCTGTTTACATCATCGACGGGAGCCAAACCACCGCTTTCTCGTTCATCAAACCCGGCAAAAGCTACGAAGGCGTAACCGGGCCTTCCGATTACATCCCGTCGTTTACCATCGACATGAAAGAAAAACAGGAATTTAATTATTTCGTTTACCGGCATCGTACCGCCAATAACAATAGCGAATTTATCCGGGCCAGGGAAATATCCTTCTACGGAAAAAACACCGAAGAGGGCGATTTTGTGCCGATTGTGGAAAATGTGGCGATTGACCACACCGAAAACAGGGACGAAATAAAAGTCGTTTTTGGCAAGGTTGAATACCGGTATGTACAATTGGTGATCAATGACTGGAACCAGTCGTCGGGAAGCTCCATCCAGGTTTCCGAATTTAATGCAGGCGTGGAAAACCCGGAAGAACTTTTAACGCCTGATCCTTACCAATACACGGTAACGGTTGAGGCAAGCGAAGGGATCGTTACTTCCACCGGGGAATTTAAGGCGGACGAGGCAAGCGAATTTTCCGTTGAATTCACTCTGCTGCCTGCTTACGGAAACTTAACCGTTATTGTGGACGGTGATGATTACGAACCCGTATTATCCGGCGGCGTTTACACCGTAAAACAGCGCATCACCAACCATACGGCCATCTCCATCAAAGCTTCCGTAAAGGTATATGCCGTAAAGATCAACAGGGGCGAGGGCGTCACCCTGGTTGCACCCGAAGCGGGCGAGGTGAATTACGGCGATGATTTCCGGGCAGGCTTTACATTGGCTGCCGGCTACGGGAATCCAACCATCACAGGCGGTGAAGCCGTGATCGAAGGTAACACGATACGCATCCCATCCATCATGGCAAATGTAGAAATCACCATTTCCGCATCAAAGGTAACCGGCATAGCAGATTACCTTGATGAACCGCCGGTAAGGATCTATCCTAATCCTGTAACATCCGGGCAAACGCTTACCATAGATGCTTCGGGCATGGCGAAAGAAAAAGCGGTATTGGAAATCTGCGGAGCTGATGGAAGGGTATTGGAACAGAAAATCATCAATGGCGGAGTGATGAAAATAACGATGAACCGTGCGCCGGGTATCTATTTCCTGAAAATCGCTGCCGGGAAGGAAACCGTTTATAAAATCATTGTTCAATAACATGATCCGATCCTGTGTATAAGTATGCGATGGCTCCACGTATGTGTTTGGCGCAGTCTCCCGACTGCGCCATGCTAAAAGCAAGGCTCCTGCCCTGTAACCGGAAAGCAGGGGGTTGCAGGAAGCAGTAAAAGACGTTTTTTCCCTTCTCTCCGGCTTGCGGGAAGGGGAAATTTACTTCGTGCGGGCTTCTGCAAATCTGCAATCGTCCATAAATAAAAAAGAGTTGAAACCATATCGCGGAAAAAGCGTTCAATAAATAAAACCGGGAAAACAGTTATCTCTTTAATGTATTTCTGATGAAAAAAATCATATTGATCATCCTCGTCGCGTGTTATGGCCTTGCCTACGGACGCGAAACCGGCAGTTTCAATCAAAACTGGCTGTTCAAAAAAGGCCCGTTCCCGTCCGATCCTGTTCTTCTCCGGGAAAGTTTTGACAGCCGGTGGCAACCGGTTGCCATTCCCCACACATGGAACGCCGCCGACATGCAGACCTACCGGAATATTTTTTATGCAGGCGAAGCATATTACAAAAAAACATACGCGCCGGATGCAGGCCTGCAAGGCAAGCGCATCTTCCTGCGGTTCGAGGGCGTTGCTTCGGTAGCCGAAGTATACGTTAACTCGCAGTATGCCGGAAACCACAAAGGCGGATATTCGGCTTTTGCCGTTGAACTGACCAAATTGCTGAAATACGGGGAAGAAAACGAAATACTGGTGAAGGTCAGTAACGAGTCGCGGCAGGATGTAATCCCTGTCAACCATACCCTTTTCGGAGTTTATGGAGGCATCTACCGGCCGGTATCGCTGATTGTCACGGAAAACATCAACATTGCCGTCACCGATTATGCCGCGTCCGGCGTATACATCAGTCAGAAAGACGTGAGCGGGAAACAGGCCGGCGTCAGCATCCTGGTAAAGCTGGAAAACCGTAACCACGACAGGCAAACCGCAACACTGGAAAACATTATCAGCGACGCTTCCGGAAAAGTGGTCGCAAGGCAGGAATCTGTGGTGGAACTGTCTCCCCAGGGCAGGCATTTTTCCCGGCAAAACTTCTCCATCAAAAATCCAAGGCTCTGGCAGGGATTGGAAGATCCGTACCTTTACCGGGTTACCACACAATTGAAGCACAACGGCAAGCTGATTGACGAAATCATTCAGCCGTTGGGATTACGGCATTTCGAGCTGAAAGCAGGCGACGGCATGTATCTCAACGGCAAAAAGACGCCCATGTACGGCGTATGCCGCCATCAGGACTGGTGGCAATCAGGCAGCGCACTCACTAACGGGCAGCACGACGCCGACCTGGCCATCATCCGCGAGTTGGGCGCTACCACCGTCAGGCTGGCGCACTACCAGCAATCGGAATATTTCTATGCGAAATGCGACAGCATCGGGTTGATGGTTTGGGCCGAGATTCCTTTCGTGAACAGGGTATCCACCAGGGAAGGCGACAATGCCAAGCAGCAACTCGTCGAACTGATCCGCCAGAACTGCAACCATCCCTCCATTTACGCCTGGGGACTGCACAACGAAGTATACACCCCGGCAAACTACACAACCGCACTTACCGCCGAACTGCACGATCTGGCCAAATCCGAAGATCCATCCCGCTACACCGTGTCGGTCAACGGCTATGGCAATCCGGGGCACGGCGTGAATATGAACGCCGACATACAGGGCATCAACCGCTATTTTGGCTGGTACGAGAGGAAAATCCAGGATATGGAGCCTTGGATTACCGGCATGGAAAAGGATTACCCCGGCTACAGGATCATGCTGTCCGAATATGGCGCCGAAGCCAATATCTACCAGCAACAGGAAACAGCAGGCGATATAGGCGATTGTTGCGGTCCGACCAGGAACTACAACGAAAGCTTTGCCACGCATTTCCACGAAGTACAATGGGGCTATATTTCGAAACATCCTTACCTGCTGGCCTCTTACCTGTGGAACACCTTCGATTTTGCCACGCCGGTTTCCTACCAGGGAGGTATTCCCGCGCGTAACATGAAAGGGCTGGTAACCTTCGACCGGAAAGTAAAAAAGGATCCTTTTTACTGGTACAAGGCCAACTGGAGCAAAGAGCCTGTACTGTACATCACGCAACGGAGAGTGACGGAACGGGAAAATCAAACGACGCCCGTTACGGTTTATTCAAACATCGGGACACCGAAGCTGTACGTCAACGGCGCCGAAGTAACCGCATTTAACACGGGCGCTACCGCCGTCCATTACATCTTCGAGAATGTAGCGTTGCGCGAAGGCAAAAACGAAATCGCAGTAAAAGCTGTGAAAGACGGGAAAACGTTCGAAGACAAAATTTACTGGACGTATTCCAAAGATCACCGTAAATCGGAAAACGCCGAGATTGAAGAAAACAGCGGGGAACATACGGGATTATAGTATTCATTTGCTTATCCTGTCGACAATTCATATCTATAAATAAATAAATAACATCCGGATGAAAAACATCATTATTTTCATATTCTGCGGAATATTACTGGGAAGCCTCCAGGCGCAAACCGTCAAACGCGCATCCATGCCTTTAGAGCATGGCGCACACCGTACAGGCCCGCGTACCGACGACGCCATGCAGAAATGGCGCGAAAACGGGCTGGGACAGTTCATCCACTGGGGCGTGTATGCCATCCCCGGCGGCCACTGGAACGGCGAAACATATCGCGGCGCAGCCGAATGGATACGCTCATGGAACAAAATGCCGAAAGCCGATTATGACAACCTGTACAAACAGTTCAATCCCAAAAGCTTTAATGCGAAGCAATGGGCGAAGCAGGCAAGGGACATGGGCGCCAGATACATGATCATCACCACCAAGCATCACGACGGGTTCTGCCTGTGGCCCAGCAGGTACACCGGCTATACCATCGCCGCTACGCCATACGGGAAGGACATCATCGGGGAACTGGTGGACGCCTACAATGCCGAGGGTATCGACGTGACCCTGTATTTCTCCATCATCGACTGGAACCACAAAGGCTACCGCTCATCGCCTCCCAAAACCGACGGGGAAAAAGCCGCATACGAGGAGTTCAAGCAATTTACCCGTAACCAGTTAATCGAACTGCTTGCCAATTATCCAACTGCCAAAGGCCTGTGGTTCGACGGCACCTGGGATGAGGCATGGATACAGCAGGCGCCCTGGGTGGATGAACTGGAAACCGAACTCCGCGCCATGCGTCCCGGCCTGGTCATTGGCAGCCGGTTCCGCGCCGACGACCACGGAAAACGCCACTACGACTCCAACGGCGACCTGCTGGGCGACTACGATCAGACCTGGGAGCGCAACATGCCCGGAAAAATTGAGGAACTGAACGGCGTGGACTGGGACTGTGTGATGACCATACCCGAAAACCAGTGGGGTTACCATTCGGACTGGTCGCTTACTTACGTGAAAAAACCGTATGAGCTAATCGAAATGATCGTAAAAGCAGTCTCAATGAACGGCAACTTCGTGTTGAACTTCGGCCCCGACGGAAATGGCAACATCCGACCCGAGGAAACACACATTGCCAAAGAAATAGGCGCCTGGATGAAAGTGAACAGCGAAGCAATTTACGGGTGCAAAAATTCGCCCTGGGAAAAGCAGGACTGGGGATATTACACGCAAAAGGGCGACAACAAACTTTACCTGACTGTTTTTAATCAGCCTTTAAACGGCCAGGTGCGGGTGAAAGTACCCAAATGCAAGGACGATCAGAAAGTAATGATTGTTGAAAAAGCGTATTTCCTGGCTGACAGGAAAGCTGCCACAGTAAAAAATGCAGGAAGGGACAAGTACGGCAATATATATTACGATATCGACAGTCCGGCAGTGAAATCCGGATCGCCTTATGTGGTTGTACTGGAGATCAAAGAGGTCAATAAGGAAGAAAGGGATAATTACCAGCAGGCGATCATATAGTACTGGGAGTTTTACATCAAAACACTGGGAGTTTTATGTCAAAATACCACGAATGATATAAATGAATGATGGCACAAAAAAATAAAGCCTGTTCTCTATTCTCAATTATTTGTGTATTTTTGAACGTTCAATCAATACAAACCAATATTCAATTAAACGAATCATGAACAGACGTCAATTTATCAACAGGGGCACAGTATTGCTGGCGGCAGGCAGTATAGCGGGCCGGCATGCGTTTGCAGCTGCTGCCAAGCCCAACAAGAGCCGTATCGGTATACAGCTGTACAGCGTAAAGGATGAACTGCCCAAGGATTTCGAGGGTACTTTGAAGAAATTATCAGTCATCGGCTACTCGGCAGTGGAACCTTACGGGTTCAGCGGCGACAAGTTTTTAGGCCATACCATGAAGGAACTGAGCGATATGGTGAAGGATATGGGTATGACCGTATCAGGCACACACACCGGCTCGGGGATATTGCCCGAGGATACCGGCGCCAAGGAATGGGATTTCTGGAAAAAGGTAGCGCCTCAAGTGAAGGCCGGAGGCGGCAAATGGGCGATACAGGCAGGATTCCCGGGCGCCAAAACGACGGATGACCTCAAACGTATTGCGGCACATTTCAACCGTGTGGGCGAAGTATGCCAGAAAGGAGGCGTGAAATTCGCCTTCCACAATCATCATGCGGACTTTGGCAAGATCGACGGCGAGGTGATCCTCGATTTTCTCATCAAAAATACCGACCCCAAACTGGTATCCTTCCAGCTGGATATGGGGCACGCCGTTAACGGCGGCGGCGATTGCCTCCACTACCTGCGCAGCTTCCCCGGACGTATCCGGCTGTGGCATGCTTCCGATTTCGATAAGGCGAGCAGGAAATATACCGAGACGGGCAAAGGAAGCGTGCCTTACCCGGAGATGTTCAAACTTGCAAAATCGGCGGGGTTGGAACAGCTTACCGTGGAGCAGGAAACCCCAGGCGATATATTTGCCTCCTGTAAGGTCGATTTCGATTATTTGAAGCAGTTTAAGTGGTAGCGCGGCTCAAAAAATAAATATTGACACCTTCGGTTTCTCAGTCAAGCCCCCATAAAAAAAGCTGCCACCGGCAGCTTTTTTTATTTCAACTGTTTGCGTACCGGCCGGGACGCTCCGCCTCTACTCTTTCGTTTCGTCGGTTGCGGCAGGAGCTTCGGTTTCGGGCGTTTCTGCCGCTTCGATCTTCGCTTCTTCAACTGCCTCCACTTCCTCAACTACCGTGGCTTCCTCAACGGCTTTGACTTCTTCAACTACAGCGACTTCTTCAATGGCCTCGACATCTTCAACAACTGTGGCTTCCTCAACAGGTTTAGCTGTTTTCGAAGCCGTGGCTGTCTTTTCGGCGGCGGGAGCGGCTACTGATGCTATTGCGCCTGCGGTTTTCTTACCTCCGCTACGACGGCTGCGGCGAGTGGTCACTTTCTTGGCATCCTTGGCTGCCAACATATTTTCGTTATAGTCAACCAGCTCGATAATGCACATTTCGGCGGCATCGCCCTTTCGGAAACCGGTTTTCAGGATGCGGGTGTAACCGCCGGGACGTTCCATGATCTTGGGTGATACTTCGCGGAAGAGTTCCGATACGGCAGTCTTGTCCTGCAGATAGCTGAATACCGTGCGGCGCGAGTGGGTCGTATCCTGTTTCGAGCGGGTAATCAACGGTTCGACATACGTCCTGAGCGCTTTAGCTTTCGCAACGGTGGTAGAGATGCGCTTGTGCAGGATCAGCGATGACGCCATGTTCGACAACATCGCTTTGCGGTGCGTATCAGTGCGCCCGAGATGATTGATTTTTCTTGCGTGTCTCATTTTCTGATTTAATCCTTATCTAATTTATATTTCACAATGTCCATGCCGAAAGTCAAATTCATGCTGTCTAACAGCTCGTCCAATTCGGTGAGCGACTTTTTACCGAAGTTGCGGAACTTCAACAGGTCGTTCTTGCTGTATTTTACCAAGTCGCCCAATATATCCACTTCTGCTGCCTTCAGGCAGTTGAGCGCGCGTACCGAAAGATCCATATCCTGCAGGCGCGTTTTGAGCAATTGGCGCATGTGGAGCAATTCTTCGTCGAACTCGTCGGTAACCGGTTTTTCTTCGGTTTCGATGGTTATTTTTTCATCGGAGAAAAGCATGAAATGGTGGATCAGTATCCTGGCTGCTTCCTTGAGCGCATCTTCGGGATGGATCGATCCATCGGTTTCCACTTCGATCACCAGTTTTTCGTAGTCCGTCTTTTGTTCCACACGATAGTTTTCGACGGCGAATTTGACGTTCTTGATCGGCGTGTAAATCGAATCGATGGCAATCAGTCCTATCTCGGCGTTTTCCGGACGGTTTTCTTCGGCAGGAACGTAACCGCGTCCTTTTTCGATCTCCAGTTTGAGATGGAGTTTCGTTTTCGGCTCCATGTGACAAATCACCAGTTCGGGGTTCAGCACTTCAAAAGCCGCCATTGCCTTGTTCAGGTTGCCGGCCCTGAAAGTATCGCGCCCACTGATGGTTACATTCACCGACTCGCTGTTAACGCCTTCGGTAACCTGTTTCAGACGGATCTGTTTGATGTTTAATATCATTTCGGTCACGTCCTCAACTACACCGGTGATCGCGGAAAATTCGTGCTGCACTCCTTCGACTTTGAGCGAAGTAATGGCAAAGCCTTCTAATGAAGACAACAGAATCCTCCGCAAGGCGTTACCGACTGTGATACCGTAACCGGGTTCGAGCGGGCGAAATTCGAATTTGCCGAACTTCTCGTTCGCTTCGAGCATCACCACCTTATCGGGTTGTTGAAAAGCTAAAATTGCCATATTAATCTTATTATTTTGAATACAATTCTACAATCAGTTGTTCCTTGATGTTTTCGGGAATATCGCTCCTTTCGGGAACATTCAGGAATTTTCCCGTCATGGAAGAGGCATCCCATTCCAGCCAGGAGTAACGCGACTGGCGACCAACCGAACCGGTGATGACTTCCAAAGCTTTGGAGCGTTCGCGAACACCAATGGTCATGCCGCTTTTTACCTGGTACGAAGGAATGTTCACTACTTCGCCGTTTACCACGATGTGGCAGTGGCTCACCAACTGGCGGGCAGCAGCACGCGAAGGAGCGATGCCCATGCGGAATACTACGTTGTCCAGACGCGATTCCAGCAGTTGCAGCAACACCTCGCCGGTGATACCATGGCTGCGGTGCGCTTTGTCGAACAGGTTGGCAAACTGGCGTTCCAATACACCGTAGGTATATTTGGCCTTTTGCTTTTCCTTCAACTGCACGCCGTATTCCGAAGTTTTCTTGCGGCTCTTGACGCTCCCGTGCTGTCCCGGAGGGTACGGCTTGCGTTCGTATGATTTATCGAAGCCGAAGATCAGTTCGCCGAATTTTCTTGCTATTTTTGTTTTTGGGCCGGTATATCTTGCCATTGTTTATTTTTTTGAAAACAAATTAATACTCTTTAGACGATAACAAATAATCATCCGCATTATGCGATTACACTCTTCTGCGTTTTGCAGGGCGACAACCGTTGTGCGGCAACGGAGTAACGTCCATGATTTCGGTTACTTCGATACCGGCGCCGTGGATGGTGCGGATAGCCGACTCACGACCTGCTCCCGGACCTTTTACAAAAACTTTTACCTTGCGTAAGCCTAAGTCGTATGCTACTTTTGCACAATCAGTGGCAGCGGTTTGCGCTGCATAAGGGGTATTCTTTTTCGAACCCTTGAAACCCATCTTACCTGCCGACGACCACGAGATCACCTGTCCCGTGCCGTTGGTCAATGTAACGATGATATTGTTGAACGAAGCGCTGATATGCGCCTGTCCCACAGGTTCTACTTTTACAACTTTTTTCTTGGTTGTTGTTGACTTCTTTGCCATGATTTAATACTGATTATTTGGTAGCTTTCTTTTTGTTTGCCACGGTTTTCTTTTTGCCTTTACGTGTACGGGCGTTGTTCTTGGTGCTTTGACCACGAACGGGCAGCCCGATACGGTGACGGACGCCACGGTAGCAGCCGATGTCCATCAAGCGTTTGATATTCATCTGTACCTGCGAACGCAGTTCACCTTCGACCTTGAATTCTTCGTTAAGGATCGTACGGATTTTCCCCAAATCCTCGTCATCCCAATCCTGCACTTTTTTATCGAAATCGATACCGGCAGTACTTAAAATTTTACGTGCAGAGCTCCGTCCGATACCGTATATGTAGGTCAAACCTATTTCTCCGCGTTTGTTTTTTGGTAAATCGACACCAACAATTCTTGCCATAACTACAACAAATGTTTATTAATTATCCCTGACGTTGTTTATACTTCGGATTCTTTTTATTGATCACATACAGACGGCCTTTGCGCCTTACGATCTTGCAATCTTCGCTTCTTTTTTTGATAGATGCTCTAACCTTCATTGTCTTATAATAAATGCTTTATTTGCTTTACTTCTCTTGATGACTTTCGAAATCAAAAATTATTTATACCTGAATTTGATCCGGCCTTTGGTAAGGTCGTAAGGTGACATTTCGAGCTTTACCCTGTCGCCCGGGAGGATTTTGATGTAATTCATCCGCATCTTCCCTGAAATATGGGCGGTCACGATATGTCCGTTTTCGAGCTCGACCCGGAACATCGCATTCGACAATGCTTCCAGTATCGTACCGTCCTGTTCTATAGAAAGTTGTTTTGCCATATATCAATGACGTACTAATTAAGATTTAATTTTCTTCTATAAATGAAAACGTTGACAATACATCTGCCTGATGCTCTCCAACGGCCACTGTTAACTCAAAATGCGCCGACGGTTGTTGATCTCTGGTACGGATAGTCCACCCATCACGTTCCTCTACAACTTCCCGCTTTCCCTTGTTAATCATCGGCTCAATGCACAGAACCATATTTTTTTGCAGCCGCACACCAGCGCCCCGACGCCCATAATTGGGAACTTCGGGCCGTTCGTGCATATGGGTTCCAATGCCGTGACCGACCAACTCACGTACTACCGAATAATGGTTGTTTTCGGCGTGTTGCTGTATGGCAAACGCCAAATCACCAATTCGGTTTCGCGCGATAGCCGCCTTAATCCCCAGGAACAAACATTCTCTGGTTACTTGCAGCAACTTCCGGGTCGACTCTTCCACTTCGCCCACCTCGAAAGTGTATGCGCTATCGCCATAATAACCATTCAATAACACGCCACAGTCAACCGATACAATGTCGCCCTCCTTCAACACCGCTGTCTTGGACGGGATTCCGTGTACTATCTGACTGTTAACCGATGTGCACAACGTGTTCGGATAACCCTTATATCCTTTGAATCCCGGCTTACCGCCGTTATCGCGGATAAACTCTTCGGCGCGGACGTCTAATTCGAGGGTTGTAACACCCGGACGAATCAACGCACCCACTTCTGCAAGGGTTTTCGACACCAATAGTGCACTCTGCCTGAGCAATGCTACTTCGTGGTCTGTTTTTACCATCAAAGAACTTTTAGTTACCGGAGCGGCCTTTGATACGTCCGCTCTTCATTAAACCATCGTAATGCCTCATCAGCAGGTGACTTTCGATCTGCTGCAAGGTATCCAATACCACGCCTACCATAATCAGCAGAGTAGTCCCGCCAAAGAACTGCGAGAACTGGTAGCTGATGCCCAACAGCTTGGCAAACGCAGGCAAAATAGCCACGAATGCCAGGAACAGCGAGCCAGGCAGGGTGATTTTCGACATAATGGAGTCCAAATACTCGACTGTTTTCTTACCTGGTTTCACACCCGGGATAAATCCCCCGTTACGCTTCATATCTTCAGCCATTTGCGTCGGGTTGATGGTGACTGCGGTGTAAAAATAAGTAAAAACAACGATTAATAAGGCAAATACAAAGTTATACCAGAAACCCGTAACGTTGGTGAAGGCGGTAAGGAAACCGCTCATTGATTCGCTTGTGGCTGTGAAGCCGGCGATGGTTACAGGAACAAACATCAATGCCTGAGCGAAGATGATAGGCATAACGCCTGCCGCATTGACTTTCAAAGGTATATACTGGCGCACGCCACCGTATTGCTTGTTCCCTACGATACGTTTGGCGTATTGTACGGGAATTTTACGGGTTCCCTGTACCAACAGGATAGAGATGGCGATAACTACCAGCCAGATGATTATTTCCACGAGGAAAGCTACCAAACCGCCACCCTGGTTTTCCAGGCGCATGGCGACTTCCTGTATCAGCGACATCGGCAGGCGGGCAATGATACCCACCATGATGATCAGCGAGATGCCGTTACCGATACCCTTGTCGGTGATTCTCTCGCCCAACCACATGATGAACATCGTTCCACTGATCAGGATAATGGTAGAAAGCACCGTAAACCATGTGCCGCGCATCAGGAATGCCGATTCGGGCAATTGGGCGTGCAGGTTGGCCAAGTAGGTAGGGGCCTGCAAAATAAGTATCAACACGGTAAGATAACGGGTGATCTGGTTGATTTTGCGGCGGCCGCTTTCACCTTCCTTCTGCATTTTCTGGAAGAACGGGATCGCGATACCCAGCAACTGCACCACAATGGATGCCGAGATGTAGGGCATGATCCCCAAAGCAACAATAGAAGCATTGGAAAAGGCACCTCCAGAAAACATATCGAGCAATCCCATCACACCACCGGCCGTCTGCGATTTCAATGCGTTCAACTGGTGCGGATCGATGCCCGGAAGAGTCACAAACGAACAAAGCCTGTATACCAACAGGATACCCAAGGTAAACAGGATCCTTGACCGCAGGTCCTCAATTTTCCAAATATTTTTTAACGTCTGAATAAAAGCCTTCATCTTTTATTGTATTACGGCTGTCGTCCCCTGTAATGCTTCAATAGCGGTTTTTGCCGAGTTAGAAAATGCGTGTGCCTTCACATCCAGCTTCTTTGTCAAAGTACCGTTACCCAATACCTTCACTAAACTGTTTTTAGGAGCCAGGCCCGCATTTACCAATGTTTCAACGTCTATAGCTACAATACCGGTCTTTTCAGCGAAAGCTTCCAATGTGTCCAGATTGACTGCCTTATATTCTTTACGGAATTTGTTCTTGAAACCGAATTTGGGAAGGCGGCGCTGTAAAGGCATCTGGCCTCCTTCAAAGCCGATCTTTTTCGAATAGCCCGAAATTGCTTTCTGCCCTTTGTGACCTTTGGTCGAAGTACCGCCTTTTCCGCTTCCCTGACCACGGCCAAGCCGTTTTCCCTGAGTTTTCACCGACCCCGCGGCCGGTTTCAGATTACTTAAATCCATTGATTCTTATGCTAATATACGTTTATAATCTAATTATTCAACACTTACCAAATGGTTTACCTTGGCGATCATTCCCCTGATTTGAGGCGTGTCTTCATGGACCACGGTCGAATTCACCTTACCCAGTCCCAAAGCCTTGACAGTAGCTACCTGGCGCTTGCTTGAGCCGATGATGCTGCTCTTCAATGTTACATTTATCTTTGCCATTGTTATGATGAATTAACCGTTAAACACATTGTTCAGGCTGATGCCACGCTGACGGGCGATGGTGCGTGCGTCGCGCAGTTCCATTAAAGCCTCGAAAGTGGCCTTTACCAGGTTGTGCGGATTCGACGAGCCTTTCGATTTTGCCAATACGTCGCGTACACCAACGCTTTCGAATACTGCGCGCATGGCGCCTCCCGCTTTCACACCCGTACCGTGCGATGCGGGTTTCATGAATACGGTAGCGCCGCCGTAATGAGCAATCTGCTCGTGGGGCAACGTCCCGTTCAGGATGGGTACTTTGATCAGGTTCTTCTTGGCGTCTTCGACACCTTTGGAGATGGCCGAAGTTACTTCGTTGGATTTGCCCAAACCATAGCCTACGATACCGTTTTCGTCGCCTACAACCACGATGGCTGAAAAACTGAATGTACGGCCCCCTTTGGTCACCTTGGTAACACGTTGGATGCTAACCAACCGGTCCTTCAACTCTAAATCGGCCGTTTTTACTTTACGAATACTTGTTGACATGATATTTCTTAAAATTTAAGTCCGCCTTCCCGTGCTGCGTCGGCCAATGATTTAACTCTTCCATGATACAGGTAGCCGTTGCGGTCGAAAACCACCGAGTCAATGCCCTTAGCTAAGGAGCGTTCGGCAGCCAGCTTGCCAACCAGCTTGGCTTGTTCTATTTTATTCACCTTCTGCCCGGCGACTTCCTTGCAACGCGACGAAGCGCTCAAAAGCGTCGTCCCGCTCAAATCGTCGATCAATTGAACATATATTTGGTTATTGCTGCGAAAAACCGACATACGGGGCTTTTCAGCCGTCCCCGAAATCACTTTGCGGATTCTTTTCTTGATGCGGTCGCGCCTTTCTATTTTTGTTAATGCCATTTTTTTATTCCTTTTGAATTTGCGTTTGAACGTCCTACATTTTGAACGCTATTTTGCACTTGCCGACTTACCGGCTTTTCGTCTCAATGTTTCGCCTACGAACTTGATACCCTTTCCTTTGTAGGGTTCGGGAGCACGCAGTGAGCGGATCTTGGCTGCTACCTGCCCTAACAATTGCTTGTCGGCGCTTTGCAGCGTGATGATCGGGTTTGCGCGTTTCTCAGTTACGGTAGTCACCTTAACTTCTGTCGGCAACGAAATCATGATATGATGCGAATAGCCGAGGCTCATTTCAAGCACCTGGCCTTTGGCTTCGGCGCGGTAGCCTACACCCACCAATTCCTGCCTGATGGTGAAACCTTCCGAAACGCCTGTCACCATGTTGGCGATCAATGCGCGGTACAAACCATGCATTGAGCGGTGGCGTTTCTGGTCGGTAGGACGGGTAACCAATAACTGGCCGCCTTCCTGTTTTACGGTTATATCAGCATCTACTTTCTGGCTTAACTCGCCTCGAGGGCCTTTTACCACAACGGTATTATCGGGTTGAACGGTAACCGTTACTTGATCGGGTATGGCAATGGGTAATTTTCCTATCCTGGACATTCTTCAATCCTCCTTTTAATAAACGTAACAAATTACTTCGCCGCCGATATTCTTCGCACGGGCTTCCTTGTCGGTCATCACACCCTGTGAGGTAGAAATAACGGCAACGCCCAGCCCGTTAAGAACGCGCGGAAGATCACTGTGATTCACATATTTACGCAACCCCGGCCGGCTTACGCGCTGTATGGACTTGATGGCGGGTTGTTTCGTTTCAGGATTGTACTTCAAGGCAATCTTGATATTCCCTTGCGGACGGCCTTCTCCTGCATCTTCGAACTTGTAATTGAGAATGTAACCCTTCTCAAAAAGAATCTTCACGATGTTTTTCTTGATATTCGATGCGGGACAATCGACAACACGATGCCGAGCCATGATCCCATTACGAATGCGGGTCAACAAATCTGCTATTGGATCAGTCATTTTTACTGTTTTTGATTTGTTTCTAATTAATTTTTAAAAAAATCGATATCCGAATAGATAAACCTTATATATTAATGTATATCCTATATCCTTCTATTTCAAACTACTTCAAAATTTGGGTCTGCAAAGGTAGGGCTTTTTTTATTAAAAACAAGAAGTTGAGAAATATTTTTTTAAAATATTAGCGGATCGCATTCCGGAACGAGCCAGTTGTTTTCAGGTCGATAGACCTTGTCAGCGGTGAAGTTGCCAGTATCGCTCCCTCGCCGTTAAAACTTTTGCCGCCGGCGTGAAGTCGTCAAATTCAAACACCGGGAAATTCCATCTGGAAGCAGACGGAGAGGATTTCACAGGTACGCAGGATATTCCCAACAACGGAAGCTGGTCTAACTGGCGGTGGCAGGCGGCAGGAT
>JAISCQ010000064.1 GCA_031265445.1 Bacteroidales bacterium | reverse complement strand
TCGAAAATTTGTTATAGGCAATGTCCGGTGTAACGTTCTGTAAATCACCGAGTGGCACGCCATTTGCAGAGAGAGAGAAGAGAGAGATGAGCAGAGTCTAAACATTATATACGCGCGCGAGTGTAAGTTTTATTGGGGAAAAATATATCAATCGCACATGTCCATTGAGGCATGTGCGATTTTTTTATGCCTGTTATTTAATTTTAACTTAATATTTATTTGATCATGAGTTTATTGTACAGAGTTATTCAGCGGGTCAATCCGCAAAACAGGGGCGCTGCTCCGAAGTATTACGCGGAGGCGGTGATACGGGGCAAGGTGTCGTTTGAGGAGTTTCTGGATGCCGTGTGCAGGGATACCACCCTGAACCGCGACGAGGTGCGAATGGCGCTCAACAAATCGTTTCAAACCCTTCTGTCCTTTTCGAAGATGGGCTTCAATGTTCATCTGGACATGCTGGGCTACACGAAAGTCACCGTCCGGAGCGAGGGAAAGCCTGCGCCGGAGGAAGTTACCGCCGGCAGCGTTGCCGACATCATGCCTCATTTTGTATTCAGCGAACAGTTCAGATCGGAACTGAAAAGAGAACGTCTTGAACGTACCGAATGAGTCGTTTGCGTTATGTTTCCGGCAGGTACGACCTGCGGGGTTCGTTGCTAGTACCTGTGAGGTTCGTTGCTAGTACCTGTGAGGTTCATTGGTCGTACCTGTGGAGTTTGTTGCTCGTATCTGCGAGGTTCATTGGTCGTACCTGTGGAGTTCATTGGTCGTACCTGTGGAATCGGCAGGTAATCCTGTCAGGCCTGTCAGGGTTTATAAAAACTCCACCGCCGTTGATCCGGATTTGCAATCCGGAAATCGATTCCCGAATCGAAATATGATTCTCCCTGATAACCTCAACGGGGACAACTTAGTGAAGCGATCCCGCAGGCAATTACAAATTGCCTCGTGTTCCGAGCGGCATTACAAATGCCGCTCAACGGGGCAACGCACCCTGACAGCGGTGGTATACGTATTTTCGGTTTTGACCCTGTCAGGTCGGGCGCTGCTCCCACCATTGGTGCGACACGCCGACCTGTCAGGGTCAATAAAGAATAAAGAATAAATTAGTAATAATAGTAATCACCAATCTTTTAAAACAATCATCCAATGAAACGAAAGTTAAATTTCATGGCGAATCTGCTGATCACGGCAGCTTTTGCCGTTGTCTTTGCTTCGTGTGGCAAAGACGACCCTCAACCTGTACCGGCTACAGGCGTCACGCTCGACAGGAAAACGCTCACCCTCGTGGTTGGCGGCGAAGAAACCTTAACGGCAGCGGTAAATCCCGACGATGCGGCCGACAAGACCGTAACGTGGACGAGCAGCGCGCCGGAGGTAGCCACCGTTACAGGCGGCGTGGTAACGGCGGTAGCCAAAGGTACGGCTACCATCACGGTCTCCACCGTCAACGGCAAGACGGACGTCTGCGCCGTAACGGTTGACTATAGAGTTGAAACGGTGTTCATACCCAAAGGAACCTTCCTCATGGGCAGTTCGGACGGTTCTGCTGTGGGCGTCGGTACACCCGGAACAGACCCGAATGCAACGCCTGCCGAGCCGGACAGGTTGTCTATTGAAACACAGCATATAGTAACGCTTACCAAAGATTATCATATGAGCAAATATCCGATTACTAGTGCTCAGTATGCCGAATTTCTAAACGCTGTCGAAGTTGACGGTTCAGGCGCAAAAGCAGATATTCAAGGCGGGCAAGTATTGATAAGCAGCGGTTATGGCGGGGGTTTGCACCATCCCGGCAGCCGGTGGGAGCCGGTAGGAGGTTATGCAAATCATCCTGTGAATTATGTAAGCTGGTATGGCGCGAAAGCTTACGCCGAGTGGGCGGGCGGCGATTTGCCGACGGAGGCTCAGTGGGAACGCGCGGCGCGTGGCGGCGTTGAAAACATGCCTTTCGGTATCGGAGACGGCAAACGATTGACAGGCGCGATGGCAAACATTTATGGACATTATCCTTATGATCTCGACAGGGGCGGAACGTATGAAGATGCATCCGGCACTTATTTGGATCATACCGCGGCAGTAGGCGCTTATTCGGGTTATGCCAATGCTTATGGGCTATATGATATGCACGGCAATGTATTTGAGTGGTGTTTGGACTGTCACAGCAGTTATGCAAGTTCTCCGGTTACAGACCCTGTTGGTGCAGCAACAGATTCGTACCGCGTGATACGCGGCGGCTACTGGGGCCACTACGCCCAGGACTGCCGCTCCGCTTACCGTAACAACATCGAGCTCCCCGACGGCCGCTACGGCAGCCTCGGTTTTCGTGTTGTGTTTTATCCTTAGCTCAATTGCGGTTTTGACCCTGACAGGTCTGTCGACCCTGTCAGGTCGGGCGCTGCTCCCGGTATCGGCGCGATACGCTGACCTGTCAGGCTGTGCAGCTGCTGACAGGGTCAAGAAGCCCCTACCACCGCTGACAGGGTCTGTCGACCACTGTCAGGGTAGCGCGCAACACACCCTGTCAGCGGTCTCTGACCCTGACAGCGGTGGTAGGCGTATTTGCGGTTTTGACCCTGTCGTCAGGGTGTCATGGCCAAATTCATTCATTCTTCACGCCTTTTTTTGGTCCTGCGATGAAGTCCTTCAAATAGAACGGTTCGAAATAGGCTGTATCTTCAAACCGTTTTTCGTTGTATGCCTGCAAGGCGAGTTGTATCATATAAGCGGCCGAATGAGCGAAGCCTTCCGGGAAAACAGCATTCGGATGCGTCATGGTGGCGCGGCATTTGGCGGCGCCGTTGCCGAAAAAATATATTGGGCGCTGGTTGAGCCGCTGCACAAATGACTGCTCTGTAATGATTTCGGCCGAAATATTTTCCACTTGCCGGCCATCCTTATCATACAGGGCTGTATACACTTCCATCCGGCGGGCGTCGATCATCGGACACATGAGCGCGGACGCAGGGACGCCATGTTGCCGCGTGAACCCCATGCTCATGGCTTGTAGCGTGGAGACGCTGATGAGCGGGATATTGCCGCCATAACACAATCCCTTGGCAGTGGACAGCCCTATGCGCAAACCGGTATAGGAACCCGGTCCCGAACTGACCGCAACAGCGTCAAGCCGGTCAACGGAAATACGGTTGGCGTTTAACAGATCATCAATGAATGGGGTTAACAGGACGGCATGATTCCGGCCCTCGGAGTTTTCCCGGACAGCAAGGCACTGATTTCCGCGCGACAGAGCAACAGAGCACAGTTCCGTTGAAGTCTCGATATGAAGAATGAGAGGATACATGATGGTACGACAGTGTGAACCGCAAAGATAGGGCAATCTTATGGAGAAAAGCAAATTTTAACAAGCGTCCGCAGGTTCTCGCCGTTCATGGGGATGTCTTTTTTTGACGGTATTTTTACATCTTCAACTCTTCCTTTCGTCAAAAAAATGTATCGCAGACAGCAAAAAAGCATTACCTTTACGCCGTTTCTTTTATGGAGGACGTATGAATTACAGAAGAGATAGTTTTTGGTATGATGATGAGATGCTTAACTCGGTCAACCGATACGAGGATATGTTGAAAAACCACACCTGTTGTTTTTTCGATGTTTGTGAGTTTGAAGACATTATCGACTATTATTTGGATTCCGAAAATTTTACAAAGGCTGCGACGGCGGCTGATTATGCGTCCCGCATCTATCCGCGGGCTTCATCCATTCAGTTGCGCATGGCCGAGATCCTGATCGACAGAAGCCAGCCGGTTAAGGCTTTGAATCTTCTGAACAGGCTGGGGCAGCTGGATTCGGACGAATATGGCGTATACCTCCTTCGGGGCGCCGCGCTCAACATGATGGGAAAACCCCGCGAAGCCCAGCGTCAGTTCGAAAAAGCCATCTCGATGGCCGATGAGAACAGGACCGAAGTGCTTTATAACATCGGGATGTCGTTCGAGCGAATCAACCAGCACAAAGTTGCCTTGAAGTACTTTATGAAAGTACGCGCAATGGAACCCGAAAATTATTACGTGTTCTACGATCTTGCTTACTGTTACGAACGGCTGGACGAACTGGATCAGAGTATCGCCTGTTACCGGAAATACCTGGATGAAGATCCTTTTTCGGAACACGTTTGGTATAACCTGGGAATCGTATACAATAAAAAGGATGACTCCGGGAAAGCGCTGGAAGCTTACGATTTCGCCATAGCCATCAACCAGAGCTATTCGTCGGCGCATTTCAACAAGGCCAACACGCTTTCGCTGCTCGAGCGCTACCGCGAAGCCATCGATACATACTTCGAGTTTCTTGAAATAGAACCTGATAATGCGGCCGCATACTGCTATATCGGCGAATGTTACGAACGGCTCGAAGAATCTGATCTTGCCAGGATCCACTACCTGAAATCGCTCTCGCTCGACGACCGGTTTGCCGATGCATGGTTTGGCCTCGGGATGGTGAAATCGCAGGCCGGCAATTACGAAGAAGCTGTAACCGATATTCTCAGGGCGCTTGCCCTGGACAAAGACAATACCGAATACCTTTTTTCGCTGGCATCGACCTACGCGAACATGCAGCATTACGAAAAAGCGGTGGCGCTGTTTAAAAAACTGGTACAGCTCATCACGGGCGATATATACATGTGGGATTGTTTTGCCCAGATATATGCCAAACAGGACGCATTTGTCGAAGCCCAGAGGATCATTATCGAGGCGCTCCATTTCAATCCCGATGCGGCTTTGCTGCATTACCGCCTGGCTGCTTATTTCCTGCTCAACAACGAACAGTTGCAGGGATTGATCGTCCTGGAAGAGATCCTAAAGACCAACCCGGAGGAAAGCGACTGTTTCTTCGATGTATTCGAAGCGGGCGACATGGAACATGAGGTCATGGCGCTGATGAACAAATACCGTAAATGATCATGAATATCCAATTACCATTTCTACCCGAACGTCCGGAAAAACCGCGTGAGACAGGCCTTACCATGATGATGGACAAGGGGCTGAGTATCCGTGAGGCCGAATGTTTTATCGAATCGGCCGGCGAATATACCGACCTGGTCAAGCTGGCTTTCGGAACAGGCGTATTTGCCAGAAACATCGAAGCCAAGATCCGGCTTTACCAGCAGGCCGGTATCCGCGTCCACTTCGGGGGCACCCTGTTTGAAGCGTTCATCGTCCGCGGCTGTTTCGACGAATTTCGCCGTTTCCTCGACAGGAACGGGATGGACGCCGTGGAGGTTTCGGACGGCTCTATGACCATTCCCCACGACAGGAAGCTGGAATATATACGTATTCTGTCACAACAGGCAACCGTTCTGTCGGAAGTCGGTTCGAAAATGCAGGGTGTAGTAATTACGCCGGATTCATGGGTGAACCACATGAAAAGCGAACTGGAGGCAGGCGCCTGGAAAGTAATTGCCGAGGCGCGCGAAAGCGGTACCGTCGGTATCTACCATTCCGACGGTTCGGCCGACAAAGAATTGATTGCCAGGCTGGATAAGGAGATCGGTCACGATATGATCCTGTGGGAAGCGCCCAACAAAAACCAGCAGGTATGGTTTATCAAACAGTTTGGTTCAAACGTCAACCTGGGAAATGTGGCTACCAGCGAGGTAGTTGCACTGGAATCGTTACGGCTGGGCCTCCGCGGCGATACGTTCTTTGCGTTCCTGCCCGAAGAATTGCAACATTTCAAACAAATATAACAGTTTCGGGTTTAACGTCACTGAGGGCTTCGCCGTTCGTTATGCAGATGACGCAAAGCCTGCAAATAGAAAGTCGAAAACCCGAAGGAAAGAATGAAGATGATGAAGCAAAAAGAAAGAACATTCAGGAACTGCCTTCTTTTATACGTTAAAGGTTTAGGAATGGGGGCCGCCGATATTGTCCCCGGGGTTTCGGGAGGAACCATCGCATTGATCACCGGCATTTACGAGGAGCTGATCGATTCGCTCCGGTCGTTCACACCCCAAAACTTTAAACTGATTTTTTCCGGGAGGATCAAGTCATTCTGGAAAGCCATTAACGGAAACTTCCTGGTGGCTGTGGTGTTGGGTATCGGTACCAGCCTGGTTTCGTTAGCCAGGGTTGTGCTGTACATGCTCCATACGCATCCGGTGGTTACCTGGTCGTTTTTCTTTGGATTGATCGTGGTTTCCACCATTTCGGTGCTGAAAACCATCCGTAAAACCACGATGCCGGTATTCATTGGCTTTGGCGCAGGCGTCGTGATTGCATACCTGATCACTATTTCGGCGGCGGTACAGACACCGGACGACCTCTGGTTCATCTTTGTGTGTGGAGCGGTGGCCATCTGCGCCATGATCCTTCCGGGAATATCGGGCAGTTTCATTCTCCTGCTGATGGGGAAGTACGAATATATCCTGAGCGCGCTCAACGGCTTTAAGGTAGCCGTACTTGCCGTATTTGCAAGCGGCGCTGTCATTGGGTTGCTTTCATTCTCGCATTTTCTGTCGTGGCTGCTCCGCAAATACCGTGATGTTACTGTGGCCTTGCTGGCAGGGTTCATGTGCGGCTCCCTCAATAAGGTCTGGCCTTGGAAAGTACAGGTGAACACTGCCAACGGGGAAGTATGGCCGTGGAGCATGGAGAAGTTTAACGATCATAGCCTTACGTTGACAGAAAAGAACTATTTTCCGCCTGATTTCGAACAGGTAACCGGCGTCGATGCTAACTTATACTGGGGTATTGCGGCAGCGATAATAGCTATTGCCGTCTATATGACGATTGAGACCATCGGGAGAAAGATGGAAGCAAAAAAATAATGCGAATCACGGTAAGATGAATAAAAGCAGCCCTGTCAGAGAGGTTTTGACCCTGACAGGGCGAATAAAGGAGTCGCTCACTGAGGTTGGCAGGTGTTGCGTAACGTGGACTCTCCCGGTTGCTGCATCAGTTCCGCCAACGCCCGGTTCACCTTATCGAAGGTGAAACCGCGGAGGATTGCCTTCATTTTTTCCTGTATCTGATCGTTACACAGGTTGCCGATGCTGCCTTCATGAGTATGCTCCGTCCTTTTTACAGGATGAAACCGGCCCTCGCCGATCTCCATGCCTACCTGTCTGTATGCGTCGCGGAAGGGAGCGCCGCCAAGCACCAATTCGTTGAGCGCTTCCACGCTGAACAGGTAACGGTAACGATCGTCGTCGAGGATATCGCGGTTAACGGTGATCTGTTCTGCCATATAAGCCAGCATCCCGATACAGTTTTTCATCTCCGCGAAAGCAGGGAAAAGTATTTCCTTCAAAATCTGCATATCGCGGAAATAACCCGACGGCAGGTTATTAACCAGCAGCGTAATATCTGTAGGCAAAGCCTGTATTCTGTTGCATTTGGCACGGATCAGCTCGAAAACATCAGGGTTCTTTTTGTGCGGCATGATGCTCGAGCCGGTAGTCAATTCGTCGGGCAGACTGATGAACCCGAAATTCTGACTCATATACAGGCAGGCATCCATGCTGAAACGCGCCAGCGTAGCGGCAATGGAAGCCATAGCAAACGCAACGGTTTTTTCGGTTTTACCGCGTCCCATCTGTGCATACACCACATTGTAATTCAAATCATCGAATCCTAATAACTGTGCCGTCATCGTCCGGTTGAGCGGAAACGACGATCCGTAGCCTGCCGCCGAACCGAGCGGGTTCTGATTGGCTATCTGCCAGGCTGCCTGCATTAACCGGAGGTCGTCGGTGAGGCTTTCGGCATAAGCGCCAAACCACAACCCAAAAGACGATGGCATAGCCACTTGCAAATGAGTATAACCGGGCATCAGCACATTTTTGTACCGTTCGCTTTGCGCCATCAATACATCGAACAGGTGGCCGACGCCCTGAACAATTTCCTCGATCTCATGGCGGACAAACAGTTTAATATCCACCAGTACCTGGTCGTTGCGCGAACGTCCGCTGTGCACTTTCTTGCCCGCATCGCCCAGTTTGCGGGTAAGCATCAGCTCCGCCTGCGAATGTACATCCTCAGCGCCATCTTCGATACAGAAATCGTTGTCGGATATGCGCTGGTATATCACGCGTAATTCTTCTTCAAGCGCGTGAAGTTCCTCTCCGGTTAACAGTCCGATATGTTCCAGCATACGGATATGCGCCATGGTTCCCATCACATCGAACTGTGCCAGATACATGTCCATTTCCCGGTCGAGCCCTACCGTGAACCGCTCCACCGCCTCATTGACGTTTGTCCCTTTATACCAGACAGGTTGATTTTCGGATTTCATTCTTATATTTGATGAATGGATCCCGCAAAGGTCGCTAAGATTCCCGATCTTTATGGGATAAATGATTTAGAGTACAAAAGTATGGATTTTTTCATGGATCACATATCTTTGAAACTTTTTACCTTTGCAAAAACATTAAACTGTGAATCGATTTTTAACCGCTTCATTCATATCTGCGTCTTGCCTGCTGACGACCCTGCGTCCAGCGGCAGCCGGTACGCCTAAGGATACCATACAGATCGTGGCCGTGGGCGACATCATGATGGGCACTATTTTCCCTGACGGCGAATACCTGCCGCCCGACAACGATTGTAGCCGGTCGTTCGGCATGGCGCTTCCGTATTTCGCGAATGCCGACATCCTTTTTGGCAACCTCGAAGGCGCCATGACCGATTCGAAAGCAGGCGCCAAAAGTTGTAACAATCCCGAATGGTGCTATACTTTCGGGATGCCGACCCAATTTGTCCGTTGCCTGGTCGATGCGGGATTCGATATCCTGAGCCTTGCCAACAATCACATGGGCGACTTTGGCGAACAGGGACGCGCATCTACCGTAAAGACCCTGTCGGACGCAGGTATTCGCTACGCCGGACTGTTGAGTTGCCCCACGGCGGTTTTCGAAAAAAACGGCGTGAAGTACGGTTTTTGCGCTTTTGCCCCCAATACCGGTACTGTGGATGTGAAAGACATACCTGCGGCACAGGAAATTGTCAGGCAACTCAACGACAGTTGCGATATTGTCATTGTCTCATTCCATGCAGGCGCCGAAGGTAAAGCCTACCAGCATGTAACGCGGCAAACGGAGCGCTTTATCGGCGAAAACCGCGGCAACGTATACGAATTTGCGCACAGGATGATCGATGCCGGTGGAGACGTCCTGCTGGGACACGGCCCACATGTTACTCGCGCCGTGGAACTGTATAACAACCGGTTTATTGCTTACAGCATGGGCAACTTCAGCACTGTGAGCCGTGTAAACGTGGAAGGCGTCAATGGCCTGGCGCCTGTTTTCCGTATCTTCACTACTCCCGGCGGCTGTTTCATCAAGGCGCACATTACGCCCACCTGTCAGCCTGCCGACGACCGGACTCCTCGTTATGATTCCGCACGCCGTGTAATTTCGGTAATCCAAAGTCTCACGCGCGTCGATTTTCCCGAAGTAAAAATTCAGATCGCCGACGACGGATGGATTACAATACCTGACGGCTATTGCGCTCAAAGAATCGAACCGTTGAAACCGAGAGAGATAAAACCGTTGAACCCAAAGGCCGGCATCGTGCCGATTGAATCCCGATTCATCCATACCGTGCCTGTACGTGATTACTTTCCCTGCAACTAACCAGTCGCCATGAAATCTTTTTTCCAGGATTCCCTTATCGAAGCCGGATGCGACGAAGCCGGGCGCGGATGCTTGGCCGGCCCTGTGTTTGCAGCAGCAGTAATCCTTCCGAAGGATTTTACGCACGATACGCTTACCGATTCAAAACAGTTAAGCAGCAGGCAACGCTATCTCCTGCGCGACGAGATCAAAGAAAAAGCCATTGCCTGGGCGGTTGCATCGTGCGATAACCGCGAAATCGACAGGATCAACATTCTGAAAGCCTCGGTGCGCGCCATGCACAAGGCGGTGGAGCAGTTATCCGTACGGCCGGAGTTTTTGATCATTGACGGTAATTATTTCATTCCTTATCCCGACATCCCGCACCGAAGCATCGTCAAGGGCGACGCTCTGTATTACTCCATTGCTGCCGCTTCGGTATTAGCCAAAACCTGCCGCGACGATTATATGACGGAACTTGCTTCGGAATATCCACCGTATTTATGGGAAAAGAACAAAGGCTACCCTTCGCAGGCGCACCGCAATGCCATTGCCGAACATGGCATTACGCCGTATCACCGGCGGTCGTTCCAACTGCAGTCCTGTCAATTGAAAATACCTTTTGATTTTATACCTTGAAATTTTCGGGAGGGTGATACCTTAATCGGTGATCCGGTATTTCCTGAAAAAACTTTTCCATTTCATTACCACCACGCCCCAAAAAGCCTCATTGAAGATACCGCCGCTCATTTTTGACGTACCGGCGCGCCGGTCGCAAAAGACGATAGGCGCTTCCACGAGTTTAAAGCCGAATTTCCAGGCGGTGAATTTCATTTCGATCTGAAAGGCATAGCCTTTGGAGTGTATCCTCTCGAAGGGTATCGTTTCCAGAACCTTGCGCCTGTAGCATTTGAATCCGGCGGTAGTGTCGCGTACCTTCATGCGGGTGACCCAACGTACGTATTTGGAAGCGCAATAGGACATTAATACACGCGACATTGGCCAGTTAATCACGTTTACGCCGGTGATGTAGCGCGATCCGATGGCCAAATCGGCCCCGTCGTTCACGCATGCGTCGTGCAGGCGGATCAGGTCGTCGGGATTGTGCGAAAAGTCGGCGTCCATCTCAAAAATATAGTCGTAACCCTGCTCCAGCGCCCACTCGAACCCTGCGATATAGGCAGTGCCAAGTCCCTGTTTGCCGCCGCGTTCCAGCATGAACAGCCTGCTGGGATATGTATCCTGCAGGTGTTTTACAATAGAAGCCGTTCCATCGGGTGAATTGTCGTCAACGATCAGTATGTGAAAATCGCGCGGCAATGCAAACACCCTGCGGATCATCCGTTCGATGTTCTCTTTCTCGTTATAAGTGGGAATGATGATAACGTTCTTCATTGTTTTCCGCTTCCGTCGGGAAGTCGATCAATTTGATAATCTATAAGTGAATAAATCCGAATAAAATGTCAAATCTACAAAAAATACGCCAAATAGCATCATGCCGCTATCGGGTTCCTTCTTTTTCGCGGATCTCATCCTGCAATTGCTGGTAAGCTGCATGACATGACAAAAATATGAAAAAAGAACCAAACAGGTTGGACGTACTTTCAACGCATCTTGAAACTTCCGCGGAAAATCCTGTCTTTGTTGTTATTCACAGGCTGTCGGCGACGTGGGGCTAATCGCTGTTGCCATGTCGTATTCCGTACGGTAGTCGGGATGTCCGCGGAAAATCGTATCCCGCCGGCCATAATAGCTGCCGTAGTACTGGCAGTTGGTATCGATCCAGTTGGTTACCTGCAACAGTTCTTCCGGCGAAAGACGGATTTTTGTGTGTACCTCGGCCAGGCGTTCCGAACGATCTTTTGCTTCCGGATCAGACAGTTGTACGTCCGGCGATAGCATGGCTACCAGGACGGATGCGTGCGAGCCAAGCGATTTGGCAGGCAGGTAATGGATATTGCCGGTTTTGGGATGGTTTTCGCCAATCACCGGACCTAATACCTTCCGGTCGAACTGTTTTGTCCGGCGTTCGGGCACCATACTCTCGTATGATTCGTTGAACAGGCGGGTCTCCCTGCCCGACAGATTCAGGCGGCCGGGTGAATCCGCGCTGTTGTGGCAGCGGATGCAGTGCTTGTCCCAAACGGGCTGCACGTGGCGGGCGTAGCTCAGCATTTTTTGCGCCGCGGCTTCGCCGGCTTGCGGATATGGCTTTTCCGCCTTGCGCTTCATGGCCAGCGGCGTTGCACGGCCGGTTATGGCCGGCGCTTGCGATACCGTCTCATGACAGCCGACACAACTTCTGACTTCCCCCGGCATGTAGTTTACATACGTCCGTTCAGTCTGGATGGCGCGGTAAGCCGAATCCAGCGCCTGCAGGATGATATTCCTTTCCGCAGGCACGAGGAATCGCGCCGAGCCGTCCGGCTCAACCGTTACCACACCGTGCTGTACTTTCAGTCCCAAATGGGTATCCTTGGTGATGACGGCATGTTGCTGGTCGTATTCATCCTGCATGTATTGCGGCTGATAAAACCTCCTGGCGCCCCAGGGACGCGGCACCTGTTCGAGTACGCGCAGATATTTCACCGAACCGTGTTCCACGTTCGCCAGACCTTTATATACGTCGGTCACGATACACTCCGCCAGGCCTTCGCCGGCCAGCGTCCGGTCCGCCCTGGCGGGGATAACGGGTGGCGTTTTGCGCGCCGTCAGTGGTATCGGGCGGAAGCAGGAAATGTTTTTCGCCGAGTATACCGGCGTCACCGTCCCCCCTTCCTCCAGATAATAGAGTTGGTAAGCCGTCGCATTCGTCCATTCCGGACCGGACGGCTTGTGCGAGACCAAATATTCGGAACGCGAAAGGGGGTAGCTTTCCCGAAACAGCGGCCCTCGTCCCTGTCCGTCCCTCACCCACTTACTGCTGTCGGTCGGATCACGGAAAGCAAATCCTCCTTCTTCGCGGATGTCCGACTGTGGCGTGATGTACGTCATGGGGGCGCTGGTGCGTATGTCGCCGTTCGTATGGACGCGCACGATGGTACCGACGCCGTTTTGCGGAGAGTGGGGCGTGCCGGTGAAAACATATTCGTTGAGCGTGCCGGGTATGGGACGCGCCATGATCATCGTAGTCGGAAAAGCAATGTCGTTGCCGTAGATTTCCATAGAATTGGAACCGTCGGGATTCATTGCCCACAGGCATTTCACGGAGACGGCGCCTTTATCGACATATTCCCAGCGGGTGTACAGGATTCGTCCGTCGGGCAGGGCGCAGGGCGTATGTTCCGAAACCGAACTGTTCGTCAGCTTTTGCATGTTCGTTCCGTCGCCGTCGATTCGATACAATACGGTAGTCGTGAAAATGTCGGGCGCGTCGCACAGGATTCCATACCGGCAACGGGTAGAAATAAAAGCAATCCCTCCGTCGGGAAGGTAGCAGGGGTCAAGGTCTTCCGTCCCGTGGCTGTAACCGCTAATCCGGTATTTCTCAACCGTTGCATCTTCGTCTTCGGGCGAAAAAGTAAGCTGCCTCAAGCCGTGGCCGTCGACGCCAACCTCATACAGGCGATATCCCATATCTTTTGACGCTTTGTAGGAAAACACGATCCGCCGGGCGTCGAATGAAACATCAAAAGCGCCGAAGACGCCTCCGGTCAGCGAAGGCGCCAGCTCCTCCAGTTCGCCGGTACTGAGTGAGAGGACACAGAGATTGCCGCCCGGCATCCAGTCGCTGTTCAGGTATTCCGTGTAATAATGGTTGCTGTTGTAGGTAAAGCGTTTGACAAATACGATTTTCTCAACGCCTTGTTCAAGCAGCCTGTTCCAGACGGCTTTTTCTTCCTTATCCGGCACGTAGATTTCCGCCGTTTGCTTCGTCGTGTGGGAAACAGTTCCCATCAAGCATAAAAAAGCCAGCAGCAATCCGGATAAACCCGTCCAGATCTTCACAATATTTCTTTTCATGATCTATAATGTTTTTATGTATAAAATCAGAGCATCCAGCTCTTTCCTGCTTAAATGCCGCGTCATCCCGTGTCGGTCGCCGGAATTGTATTTCATGAACACGTCCTGAAGCGTTTCCGCTCGTCCGTCATACAGATAAGGCGCCGTGCGCCACAGTTCACGAAGCGACGGCGTGTCGAAAGCGCGTCCTTCGTCGTTACCGTCGCCCGTCGCCACATCATACCGCATCCGATCGGTCAGATATTGACCGTCGTGACACTGGAGGCAACCGGCTTGCTCAAACAGTTTACGGCCTTTCTGTTGCGGGTCTTTTTGCCTGTATTCCCGCAGATAAGGGCTTTCCACGGGCGAGAGATGCTTGAGGTAAGCATCCATATCGGCGGCTAACGTTTCCGGTTGCCGGGTTTGCAGCATGTGGAGCATCCCGTTCCGCACGGCAAGTTCCGCTGACTCGCGGATGCCGGTAATCATGCACGGCGGCGTGACATGCGAATAGAGCAGACTTTTTGTATTCTTCGGATTCCCCAGCCCGTCGTTTTGCTGGTCCCAGTTCAATCCGTCGGCTCTCCCCTCCGGATGGCAGGAGGCACAGCTTTGCCAATGCTGGTAACAGATGGATGCGTCGCAAAAGGCAAACGCACCGCGCCGAATGGCATCCGGTTCCGGTTCGTCGCCAAGCATCAGGACAAGCGGTTCCGGATGAGCGTCTCCGACCGAAATCGCTTCCACAAACGGTGAGAAGTAACTGCTAACATAGACCTTTCCGCCGGCATACAGCAGCTCGCGGGGCGAACGCCCTTTCAGCGCCATACGTTTTTTATACGGCGCAGCGAACGTCAGCGAGGCGCTCAGGTCTTCCTTGCCGGAGATGTACGGGTCTGTCAGTTTCCCGGAAAAGAATCCGGCAAGCTTTTCGTGCAAACCGTTCAGGTCAAGGAACATCAATTCATGCGTTCCCGAAAGGGCAATCAGCAGCATGCCGCCATCGGGAGCAGTACAGATGCCTGCCGGATTGGCGGCGCCGTGGTCGACGTCGTCCAGCAGCACAGTAGCATAGACGGAGTCATTCTTCAAGTCGATAATGCTCAGTGCATTTGTATTTACCCAGCCTCTGTCCAGCTGAGTAATCGGCATACCATAGCGCGACAACAGATGGACGGTATACAGGTATTTCCCGTCCGGCGAGCCGGTCATTCCCGTCACGGACTGCGCCCCGTTCGGAAGCGCCACATGAGAACGCACAGCGTTGTCCGGCGCATCTATCAGCGTAATCTGTGCGGCCACCGTCTCTGCGGAAGCAGCCTGCACCGGCAGGAAATTAGCCGCCGCCACCGTGCGCCCGTCCGGACTGACATATACGGAGCGAGGCTCGCGCAATACCGGAAGATTTGCCGTCACCCTGTTTTTCGACAGGTCAATCACGGAAATCGTGTTGGAAAAACGATTGGCAACATACAGCCGTTTCCCGTCGGGAGACATCGCCATCCCCGACGGAGTATGACCTGTCGGAACAGACGCTTTTACCTTCCCTTTCGGCAAAGCAATGATGTACACTTTTCCCTCAGCTTCTCCGCATGCGGCAAAAAGAGTCGTCCCGTCGGGAGAAAGCAGGAGATGGTTCGGGGTTTGCTCCAAAGCGATTCTTCCTGTCGTAATGCCCGACGTCAAATCGGTAACAGCAATAGCCCTGTCTGTTGCGAGGGCTGTGTAAAGCGTCTCCGACTTTTCGTCCGCAGCCATCGCTCCGGGAGAAAGATAGTTCTCCGACGAAAAAAAGGACAAAGCGCATGCAGCAAACAGGAGTAAACAGGCAAAAACTTTCAGTCGCATCGGCTTATTTTTCCAGGAAACAGTCGTTGATGGACGGTACCTGATGACGAACCGCTTCGTTTGCATGGACATTGGCAACTTCCGTGATGATCGCCCCCTGCGGTCCGGCAAACTGCCAATGATGGGAATAGACCCGCGAGAGGGGAACAAACTCGCCCGGAAGCGTTTTGATCACGTTCCTGACCGTTACGCCTTCGTGGCAGGGCGGAAGCGTGATTTCCGGAAATGACGCCAAATTGTCTTCGCCCTCGCCCACAATGTAACTCAAACCGTTGCGCACCAGCCATCCTTCCATCTTTGCCGGCAGATCGCTTTCCGGCTTTTCATGCCAGTGTTCCGGCAACATCTGGTTGGGCAGGAGGAACAAATCCTGTAGCATATACCTGTCCTCCGTATCGTTGGCATACATGATCGCCGCCAGTCCCAGTTCCGTGAACCGTCCCGTTCCGTAGTCGCTCACCCACAACTGCGCGCGCGTGTTCGCAGTGACAGGGTACTGATAATAGTTCATCAATCGGAGGATGGCGTCCTTCGCCGCGTCTTCGTTGAATTTCCCGTCTGCTGCATAGAAATCCGCATTGTTGAACGTCAAGAATTCTTTTTGACAACAGTTTTTCGCACACGATTTTTCATGATTACCTGAGGACCTGTTTCCCTGCGAACAGGCCGCCATAGCTGCACATACGATGATTAAAATTAAATTTTTCATGCCTATATAATATAATTATTTTGAATTTTGAATTTTGAATTTTGTATACGGGTGAAACTTGATTGATTTTTCCATCCTGTAGATATCGATATTCGGAATTCCATGGAATTTTTCGCCCTGGAACCTCCGGCAACAGAAATTCCGCAGAATTTTTCGTCCTGAGACCTCCGGCAACAGAAATTCCATGGAATTTTTCGTCCTGAGACCTTCGGCAACAAAAATTCCGCAGAATTTTCCATCCTGAGATCTCCGGCGACAGAAAAATTTCCGTCCGGAAATTTCTGAAATATGAAATAACAGAAAACCCCCAGGACCATTGTGCTTGCATTTTACGGGGTTCCGGATATATATCCATAGAACAGAAGATCAATTTAAATTATATAAACCGATCATTCAAAATTCAAAATGGGCTTTCTCATTCCCCAGAAATCGTTACCGGTCCGAGTAATCCCGATTCCAGCAAGGGCGAATCCTTGGTAAAATGCCGGTACGTGGACGTGGTGAACGTATATCGTCCGCTGGTGCGCGGTTTGCCTTCCTTCAACCATTCGGGCCACTGTTCGTCGCGGATGCCGTCGTCGGGCATCTGTTCGTCGCCGATCAGGCGGTTGGGCCACAGGTTCGTTACTTCTATTTCCAACTGGTTGTCTTTGGATTTTGCGGCGCCGGTAATGTTCACCGACCAGGGGTACGTCCAGACAACCCCAAGATCGAGGCCGTTAAGCCGCACGCGCGCCATGTTCTTCACCCTGCCCAGGTCGAGATACAGTTGCTGGCTGCCCGTTGCGGGGACATCAAAGGTTTGCCGGTAAACGGCCGTTCCCGAATAATATTTAATACCGGGCTGATCGTTTTGGCTCCAATCGGAAAGATGATCAAAACGGATCTCTTCCGGGCCGCCCCACGCAGGGTCGAATGAAACCGTCCAGGGCGCCGTCAATTCCGCTAACGGTTTCCTTTCCGGAAAGTTCTTTTTGTCAAGGGCTTCCGGGAGGGATATTTCCGTACGGAAAACGATGAAATATCCCTGATGAATGTCGAATTGCAAAGGAACGACGGTATGTTCGCCCTTGACGGCATATTCGGGCAAAAGGCGCATTTCTCCCGTTATCGGGTTCCACAGTTCGGGGCGGCCTCCTGCGTCGCGGAATTTACATTCGGCTGCCACAGGCTGGTCTGTACGGTTGGAAACAAAGTAAATATCGCAGCCATCCGTCGTGCGGTGCGCATAGCGTATGGGTCCGGTCGATTCAAAATCCACGGGGATGTCCATCGATGCCAGGATACGGGCTGTGAAAGCGTATTGCGGATACAGGTTGTCCGCCTGATCGCGCAGCTCCTTGCTCCAGATTATCTTTCCTTTCCCAAAAGTACGTGTTGCAAGGTCTTCGGGAATTTCGTCCCCGCCCCAGAGTTCCTGAACCAATTGTTGCACTTCCCGGTCGCATGCCGGGTAATTGCTCAGGCTGGGCGATTTTTTCGGCGGAAGCCCCGCTACTGTTGCTCCGTCATTCACCAAATCACGAATCTTTTTGAGTAATTCGGGCGTCATGGTTTCGAAATACGGCAATACGAGCAACCGGTACGATGCGCCGCCGGGGAATACGACCAATCCGTCCTTTACCGCGGCTTCGTACAGAAGGCTTGGCGGACAGCCGTCGAAACTATAGCCTTTGCGGTCGGGAAGCGGCGTCTCATTGCGGAAATTACCATCGTCGCCATCAATCATTTCGCCTTCCAGCGCCGAGGCCGGAGCACGAAATACATGCGGCGCGCCTTCGGGCGTCAGGTAAAGAATGTCGGCTACCGTACGGCCTTGCTGCAACAGGAACTGGCAGCGCGAAACATAGCGGTGATAGGCATCTGCCATTGGCCACCAGGTTTGGTTCCTGTCCCAGTGCACTCCGTAAGGGCCCATCGTCATGCCGGGGCGCAGGCGATCGTCGAGGTATTGATGTTGAAACGTATGGTATACCAGGCGGTTGACACCCGCAGCAAACGCCCAGTCCGTCTGGTTTTTCATTGATCCGGGATATTGACGCCATCCGTCGCCGAATGCCGTGAACGATTCGGCAGGCACCACAGGTTGTCCGAGCAGGTGTGCTACCGATGATCCCTCTATGACAGCGAATGCCGTGTTCCAGCCGTAGAGCGTGCTCCAAAATTCGCACATCGGAACGTCGGCTACCGCGGCTAATTCGAGGTCTGCCGTGGGAGTCATGTCATACGGTTCGATGGACAGCCCCAAGCCGTAATGCCCGGCATAACGCTTGATGTGTCCGGCGTGGTTTTCCTTGACCAGTTCCTGCGACGTCTGCCGCAAATCCCAAAGGAAGCGTTCGCTTGCTTCGCGGCTCTGCACCATTACTCCGGCATATACAGGATAGAATGGTTGCGGATCGTATCCCCTGCGGCGGATAAATTCTTCGCGGAAGCGGTTTGTCCAGTTTTGCGCACCCATTTCCCAGCTGTCCATGTGCAGCATTTTCAGGCCGCCTTGCGGGCGCCGCGCCTTTTTGAATCCAATGTGCCGGAAGAGTTTTCCGGTAAATTGTTCCAAATGGGCATTCAGCGCAGTAGTGTCGAACTTGTCCACCTCCAGCCCTACGCCGGGCAATGGCGCCGGACGGGTTGCCGCGCCATTATTGCGGCTTCCGAAACGCATTACCGTCCATTTGCCTGCGGGCACATCCCACGTTAAAGTGCCGTCAGGCTGAAGGCTGGCGGTCAGGTCGATCACTTGATCCCTGTCAACAGGCTGATCTCCGGGCTGCGTTTCCGAAAAGGTAAGGTATTGCTTCACTTGAGCTGAAGAACTGTATGGTTTCCGGTAATAAAGAGCTTTTTCTTCAATCCCTGTTATCTGTAAATAGTCACGTCCGGGTTCGAGATCGGCGCCGACGGTTGATGCGCCCGCCGGAAAAGCAAGTACCGCAATATCTTCATAAAAATCGTCCCATTGTTTTTTTACATCGGGCGTGAAACTGCCTTCTCCAAAAAAGGGACGTTTAGGCGCAGGTTTGGGTAAGGTGATCGTTTGCCGGCCCGTACCCGATACTTCCACCGATGCGGCTACCAGATGCTGCATCGATTGCCGGGCTTCGACCCACGGCCCGCCGCTGCCTGTCCAGCCCGGCCCCACGCCCAGCGTGATATTGATCCCCAGGCGTTCACATTCCGCTACAGCGTGTCCGAACATGTCCTGCCATTCGCTGCTTAAAAAGTCGACCGGACCGCGCGGAACCCCCACATTCACTTCCAAATACACTACGTTCCCGATCCCTGCCTGTTTCATCGCTTCCAAATCTTTTGTCATGGCTTCTTTCGACAGGTTGCCGTCCATGAAATACCAGTATACGCCGGGCCGAACGGAATCGGGCGGACTTGCAAAGCCCTGTTCCAAAAAGGAAAAACGATTGCCGGAATCCAGGCAGGACTGGAATTGGCATAACAATAAGAATCCGGCAAGGATGCCGATGGATGTTTTGATGTTTCGAATGATCATATTCGTGACTTTTAACGGTTGTATTATATTCTTTTTATTTCTTGAAAATGCAAAGTTACTATCCTGTGTGATATTTAAAAACAGGGATCCGATTTTTTCAAAAATAACGTATATTTATTGCATCAACCGAATTTCATTTGAACTTTCTGCAAAAAAATCATCGAAAGCAACAGTATATCATCTTATTACAACCATATTTTTCGTAAAAACAAGTTCATTAGAACATATTTCATGCAAAATGCAAAATGCAAAAGTAACCAAAATGAACGATTACGGATCATTCTTTTTTGAGGCGCTATAATTTTTTGCGCTCCAGCTTCTCCACTGCGGGAAAACCGTCGAAAGTCGTGAAGCGCGGACGTTATAACAAAATATTGACTGTTGTCTGATGAACGCAGTCTATCCGCATAGGGATAAGGTGTCTATCCGCATACGGATAAGGTGTCTCTAAGCATAGGGATAGAGTGTCTCTAAGCATAGGGATAGAGTGTCTCTAAGCATGGGGATAGAGTGTCTCTAAGCATGGGTTTCGTCAGTTGATCCCTGTTCAATTAATTTCAAGGCATTGAATTTACATTTAGCCAGACAGTCTCCACAAGCGGTACATTTGTCGGGATATTTCACTGTGACGCGTTTCCCGGCTTCATCTTCTACCATTTCCAGCACGTGGTGCTGGCATCTTTTGATGCAACGCCGGCATCCGGTGCAATTACTGTCCACAACACAGATGGTTTTGTTCCTGTTTTTTCGCTTGCGGTGCAAGTTGAAGGAAATCCACAAAAAGAACATAACTCCCAGACCAATATATACTGCATTCATTCCATATAAAATTTACGGCGCAAAATTACGCCCTGCCTGAAATTCGGGCAATAGAGAAAATCGGGTAAGTGTTGGACTATTTGCGGTAATCTGCACGAAACAGGCTTGGCGACATTCCCGACAGTTTGGTAAACAGGCGTGTAAAATAGGTATGGTCGCCATATCCAAGTTCGAAAGCTATTTCCTTGATACTCCTGTCGGTATAAAACAGCAGGCGTTTGGCTTCGAGCATTACGGCATACTGTATCCAGTAGCCGGCAGTAAAGCCGGTGATGGTTTTTACCGCTTCGTTCAGGTAGGTCGGCGAAATGTGCAGCATGGATGCGTATTGTGTTGGACTTTTTACCGTTTTCAAATGAGCGGCAACCAGTGTTTTGAATTGAAGCGTAATCGACATTAGCCGTTTATTGAAGGTTTCGACCTGATGCTGCCGGTACAGTTCCGCGATAATGCCCGCCAGGGCAGTTGCCAGTGCGTAAACGGTATGTTGAGCCGATAAGCGGTTTGCCGATTGTATTTTTCTGTCCAGCAGTTCAAAACAGAATTGCAAATCACGCAGCGTTTCGGCGTCGGGTACAATAACAGGATTACCCGAAACCGGTACCGTTTCAAAAATTTCCTTCCATTCGTC
>JAISCQ010000074.1 GCA_031265445.1 Bacteroidales bacterium | reverse complement strand
CTCGCTCGAAGCGACAAAATGGCAGCATATTGTGTTTTTCAGGACTTTTCTCAACTAAACCGCGACCATGACGACAGGGAAAACAGGAAATCGAATATGAATTACTACTGTCTGATATTCGATGCCATGCGAATAATTCCCAAATTTAAGGAACCCCGCCCGCATGTCTTTTGTCCGTTTATGTATCATCTTCCTGAAATTTTTTACGGAACAAAAGTAACGATGGTTGATTGCATCAGCCGGATTTCATTTGAGCCTTATGCAAAAGAAATCATCAAAAGCAACAGGCTATCATTTTATTACAACTATATTTTCCGTAAAAACAGGTTCATTGGAAAACAGTTCTTTATTACATGAGCGGTATGTGTTCTACCCGACAATCCTCAATTTGGCGAATTTCAACAATAATTGCTTTTGCCCGCCGCCGCCGAAATGAACCGTTACTTTGGCGTTGGCGCCGCTACCGTCGATCGCCAGCACTTTACCGTGACCGAGCCGGGAATGTTCCACGGTCATGCCGGTCCTGATCTTTTCGGGGTCATCGGCAAGCATCCCGTCGGCAGGCGGTACTGATGCAGCTGCCGGAGGGTTCAAGGCGGTATTGAGCGGGTTCAGATTTGGCAAACGGGCGGATTGCCCCGAGTTGAATGCGGTTTGCTTTGGCGTAAGGGGATGATTGATCATCCTTGCAGTTTCGCCTGCAAACTCCAGGAAACGGGGATCGATCTCCCTGATGAAGCGACTGGGCGACGAAACCGCCATGGAACCCCAACGGAAACGCATGCCGGCATACGACAGGAATACGTATTTCCGCGCCCGCGTGAGCGCTACGTAAAATAACCTCCTCTCTTCCTCAATATCCTGCATGGACAAAACAGACATCTGTGACGGGAACAGGCTTTCCTCCATTCCCACGATATACACCACGTCAAACTCAAGTCCCTTGGACGAATGAACGGTCATCACCGCTACCTTGTCGGCGTCTTCAGCCTTGTCATTGTCGGCATTGGTGAGTAACGACACATTGGCCAGGTACTGGTCTAAAGTAACGAGGCCATGGTCGACATTATTTTCGTCCACAAATTCGTGAATACCGTTCAGCAACTCGTCGATGTTTTGCAGGCGGCTGATGTTTTCGGGCGTTTTCTCAGCCTGCAGCGAGGCAATGATACCGGTGGCGATGATCAACCGGTGCAATAGCTCGTAAGCATCAAGGCGTGCCTGTTTTTTGGCGTACTCGTCCATGAAACCGATAAACTTATGCAGTTTTCCGCGCGCTGCCGAAGCAATATCGGGAGCCAGCTGTTCGGCCCGGACGGCAACATCCCAGAGAGAAAGACCTGCCGCATGGGCAGCCATCTCGAGCCGCCCGACGGTAGTATCGCCGATGCCCCTTGCCGGGAAATTGATCACGCGACGGAAAGCCTCATCATCTTTCGGATTCACCAGCAGGCGACCGTATGCCAGCACATCCTTGATTTCCCTGCGCTCATAAAACGATAACCCGCCGTAAATCCGGTAAGGAATATTCCGTTTGCGCAACGCTTCTTCGAAAATACGCGACTGGGCGTTGGTACGGTACAGGATGGCAAAATCCCTGTTGGCAAACCGGTGGCAGTACTTCATTTCGAGGATGGAAGCCGCTACTACATAGCCCTCCTCCTGGTCGGTGCCCGCATGGAATACGCGGATGCGATCGCCTTCGTCGTTTTTGGAGAAAACGACCTTTTGTATGCGGTTCCGGTTCTTTTCGATCAGGGTATTGGCTGCATTTACGATATTCTGCGTAGAACGGTAATTCTGCTCCAGCTTGAACATCTTATAATTGGGGTAATCCTTACGGAAATTCAATATATTTTCGATGCGCGCCCCGCGAAATGCGTAGATGCTCTGCGCATCGTCGCCCACCACGCAAATATTAGTGCGCTGTGCCGCTAATTTCTTCACAATCATGTACTGCGCCGAGTTCGTGTCCTGGTATTCGTCCACCAGTATGTAACGGAAAAAACGCTGGTACTTGTCCAATATCTCGGGATGATCGCGGAAAAGGATGTTGGTATTCAGCAGGATATCGTCGAAATCCATGGCGCCGGCCTTGAAACAGCGTTGCGCGTACTGTCTGTATATTTCGTGTATCCTGGGACGCTTCACAGCCGCATCCTCCATGTTCATTGCCGGGTTGGAAGCGTACATGTTAGCCGTCACCAGGTTGTTCTTGGCCGATGATATCCGGTTGTACACATCGCCGATCTTGTAGACCTGTTCGTCGAGCTTCATCTCTTTGATGATCTGTTTCACCACATTCTTGGAGTCCTGCGTGTCGTAGATCGAGAAGTTGGACGGATATCCGGTAGCTTCGGCCTCCGACCGCAGAATACGCGCGAATACCGAGTGAAAGGTTCCCATCCACAAGCGGCGTGCTTCACTTTCGCTCACCAATTGGGCAATACGCGCCTTCATTTCCCTGGCTGCCTTGTTGGTGAAAGTCAACGACAGTATGCTGCCCGGGGCAATGCCCTGTGTAAGCAGGTAAGCGATGCGATAGGTCAACACACGGGTTTTACCCGATCCGGCGCCTGCAATAATTAACGACGGGCCGTCATAGTTGACCACAGCTTCGCGCTGTACATCATTCAAGTCTTTCAGAAAATCAGTCATGAGAAGTAAAGAGAGAAGAAGAATAATTTAAAACGGTACCGGCGCGTCATTCATTCCTCTCGTGGGGAACGACGCATGAGCAAATTCGACATCAGCAGCGGCCATCGCGTCGTCATTCATTTTTGAGGGGAGGATCTGCGGCAAGTCAAACGACAGGCTCAGGGTTTCGGGTTCCACGAACTTGGCGAAATGCTTCTTGAATGTCAACCGTACATTATCTAATGCGCCGTTACGGTGCTTGGCAATGATGATTTCGGCAATACCCTCCAATGAGTTGCCCTCCTCATCTTCGGTAAAACCGTAATATTCGGGACGGTGGATGAATGCTACAATGTCGGCATCCTGCTCAATAGCCCCCGATTCGCGGAGGTCGGCCAATTGCGGACGCTTGTTTTGAATTCCGGTACGGCCTTCAACACCACGGTTGAGCTGCGAGAGGGCAATCACCGGTATATTCAATTCCTTAGCTATGGCCTTCAGCGAACGCGAAATATTTGACACTTCCTGTTCGCGGTTTCCCCTGGTATCGCCTGTCCAGGTCATCAGTTGCAAATAGTCGATGACGGCAACGCGGATGCTGTGCTGCTGCACTAACCGCCTGCATTTGGTACGAAATTCGAATACCGACAGCGCGGGCGTATCGTCGATAAAGACGGGCGCCTCGACCAGCCTTCCGATTTTGGCGTCTAACTGTTCCCATTCGTAAGGTTCAAGCTTGCCGGTACGTATCTTATCCGAGTCAAGTTCCGTTTCGGAAACAATCATACGCTTGACCAGCTGTTGTGCCGACATTTCGAGCGAAAACAGTGCAACGCCGCAGCTGTGCTCCACAGCCATGTTGCGCGCCATGGAAAGTACGAAAGCCGTTTTCCCCATCGAAGGACGCGCCGCCACGATAATAAGGTCGGTGGGTTGCCATCCCGCCGTGATGCGGTCAAGTTTGGTATAGCCCGACGGAACGCCGCTCAGACTGTCCTCGCGCTTGCTCGCTGCATGAATGCTTTCGAGAGCGTCTTTCAACAGCAGGTTGATCGGTTGAATATCTTTCCTGATGCTACCCTGCGTGATCTCGAACATGGCCTGCTCGGAACTGTTAAGCAGATCCTCCACGTCCACGCTTTCGTCGAAAGCGCGTTCCTGGATATGGGTCGACACGCGGATCAACTCGCGCTGGATGTACTTCTGATAGATCAGCCGGGCATGGTATTCGGCATGTACCGACGACATGACCCTGGTAGTCAGCTGCGTGATGTAAAATGGTCCGCCTGTTTCCTCCAGGATACCCTTCCGGCGAAGCTCCTGCGTCACCGTAAGCAGGTCTATCGGTTCCTCGCGTACGGACAGGTCGACAATCGCCTGGTATATCTTGGCATGCGATTCTTTATAGAAACAATCGGACTTCAATATCTCAATCACATCATAAATAGCATCCTTCTCGAGCATGATCGCTCCCAACACAGCCTCTTCGATATCGACAGCCTGCGGTGGCAACTTTCCCGCTTCCACGCCTATCACACGGGTATTGTCTGTGATAGGTTGCGGCCCTTTGGCCTGTCGGCCTGTTGCTTTTGCCATTTTATTGATGTTTATCTAATTATAAAAACTTGCCTTTTTGAAATAGGGACACAAAGATACAACAGTCAATCAAGTTTACGAAACGAAAATCCGAAACATTTTATCAACAAGTAAGTAGTGATTGAAAATAAGTATCCCATCTACATGTAGCTCCCTGTTGGCGGGAGACTTTGTGGAAACGGAATTACCATGGACGAAAATTATGCGGCAATATACGGCTATACGCAGGAAGAACTGGAACATTATTTTTCGGAATACATCGACGCGATGGTCTCAAAAAACCGCGATACCCGCGAAAACCTGCTGGATTATATCCGCCGGTGGTATGACGGTTATACCTGGGACGGCAGGACTTCGGTTTATAACCCGTGTTCTACCCTGTCGATGTTTGATACCCAAACCATTTCCAATTACTGGTTTGCCAGCGGAACGCCCACGTTTTTGATTGAACAGCTCAAAAAGCGCGAACAGACAGATTTGGTGCTCGAACCTTTCGAGGCTTCACCCAGGACATTCGACAGCTTCGACCCTGCCCATATCGAAAATATTCCACTGCTGTTTCAAACCGGTTATCTGACCGTCAAAAGTATGCAGACAACGGAAGAAGAGCCGAAATATACGCTTGGCGTGCCCAACAGAGAAGTTTTTCTGTCATTGAATGAATACCTGTTGAGCGCATACTGCGAATACCCGCTTTCGGGACTTGCCATATTGAAGGAAACTATGGGCAGGCAGTTGAAAATGCTTGACGCCGACGGCTTCGCTCAAAGCGTGCGCATCATGCTCGCAAATATCCCGTACATCATCCAGATTGGCAACGAGAAGTATTATCACTCGCTCTTCCTGTCGTGGATGAACGTGCTGGGGTTCAAGACGCACGGAGAGATCATAACCGGCAGCGGACGCATCGACGCCGTACTGGAACAGCCCGATACCGTCGTGGTCTCCGAACTGAAATACCATTCGAAAACGAAGGTGGCTACCCTGCTTCGCCATGCTATGAAACAGATTCACGATAAAAAGTATTACGAAAAATACACAGGCAGCGGCAAAAAGATCGTCCTGCTCGGCCTGGCCTTCTCCGGAAAGGATGTCGGATGCAGGATGGAAACTGTGGATAGGTAGAGACGTGGCATGCCACGTCTCTACAAAAATCCTTCTTTTGACCCTGACAGTGGTCGATAGACCCTGTCAGCGGTGCTAGAAGTAGCGGGTTCAACCCTGTCGGCAGCTGTGCAGCCTGACAGCGGTGGTCTATGCCTTCAAAATTTTGTACGGTACATTGAAATCTTTTCCATACTTTTGTATATTTTATTACTGAGCACGATATAGTATCTGTAGCGAGGCTCTGTACGGCTCGAACGTAATTGTTTTAAAAATTAAAAAAGGCATTATTTATATGAAAACAGGTGACAAAGCGAAGGCAGACCCTAATTTAACAGGGTTGGACGAATGGATCGAAGGCGAAGTTATCGACATTGAAAAAAATCCATTTAAGGGTATTGTAATCGCTATTAAAGACAAGTTAGGAAGAATATTTTTTGGTGAAGAAAAGTTTTTTAAACCTGTCAATCAATAAGGAAACATGTTTGCAATAGCCTTTGACATGTCGATTGCCGACCTGAAGCAACACTATGGAAGTCCGTACAACAATGCGTATTACGAGATAAAAAACACACTCCGAAAGTATGAATTTTATAATATTTTAAATCAAAAATAGGGATGGGTATTTTACAAATGAAGCCTCAGTCGGAATGTATGTACGACGAAGTTTCGCTGGGGGAAGTCATGCTGCGTCTCGACCCCGGTAACGGACGTATCCGTACGGCCCGCCGGTTCGATGTATGGGAAGGCGGCGGCGAATACAACGTGGCGCGCGGGCTGGCAAAATGTTTCGGGATGAACACTGCTGTAGTTACCGCTTTTGCTGATAACGAGGCGGGACGGCTGGTGGAAGATTTCATCATGCAGGGTGGCGTCGACACGCGGTTCGTCAGGTGGGTGGATTACGACGGCGTAGGCCGCACCGTACGCAACGGGATCAACTTTACCGAGCGCGGTTTCGGCATCCGCGGCGCCAAAGGCGTATCGGACAGAGGCAATACGGCTGCCGCACAGTTGAAAAAAGGCGACATCGACTGGGAATACATCTTTGGGAAATGCGGCGTGCGCTGGTTCCATACGGGCGGTATCTTTGCCGCCCTGTCCGAAACCACGCCCGACGTGGTGATGGAAGCGATCCGGATGGCTAAAAAATACGGCGCTGTCGTGGCTTACGACCTCAACTACCGGCCGTCGCTGTGGAAAGCGATCGGCGGCAAGGCCAGGGCGCAGGAAGTGAATCGTGAAATAGCCAGGTATGTGGATGTGATGATCGGTAATGAAGAAGATTTCACTGCCTGCCTCGGCTTCGAAATCGAAGGCGCTGATGGGAAGCTTGCCCGACTCGATATTTCGGGTTACCGTAAAATGATAGAAACAGTTGTGAAGCAATATCCGAACTTCAAGGTGATTGCCAACACGTTGCGTACTGTTCACTCGGCCACCGTCAACTCGTGGGGCGCCATTTGCTATGCAGGAGGCGACTTCTACGAAGCCGTGCACCGCGAAAACCTCGAAATATTCGACCGCGTGGGCGGCGGCGACAGTTTTGCATCCGGCTTGGCATACGGTTTCATGACCTTCAACGATCCGCAAAAAGCCGTTGAATATGGGGCCGCTCACGGCGCCCTGGCTATGACTACTCCCGGCGACACCTCGATGGCAACGCTCGAAGACGTGGAAAAACTCGTCCAGGGAGGAGGTGCGCGGGTCGACAGGTGACGGGGTCATTTTTTAACACATATATTCTTCAATATCAATAAGCGACAAAATATGTTCATAAGTTATTCATAACTTTGCAGGGGAAAACAGGTCACATGCCAAATAAGCATTGTACTTTAGCCGTGTCTATTTTTTGATGTTGATATCCATGGAGCAAAAGAATAATGTCGATTTGTTGCGCAAAAACAAAAAATCTATCCTGTTCAATAACAGGGAAATGAAAGCTATTGAATCCTATTGTCGCAAGTACAGGATTAACAACCGGTCGAAATTCATGCGCGAAGCAATTATCACATCCATATTAAAAAAATTCGACGACGATTATCCTACATTGTTTTAATCATTATCTTCGCATTTTTTCACAAGACTCCGCGAATATTCCGGAGAGATATTATTTTCGTAGTATGAAAAAGCAAGACTTACTTTTGATCGTATGCTGCCTGGCGTTTTTCGGGCTGTTCTTTTTGATCGAACCGCTCAAAAACTGGTTTCTCACCTACAGTGCATATAAGGACTGGCACGCCATGCTGATGGCTTTCCTCAAATTTGGCATCCTGGCTACACTGGGTGAATCCATCGGGTTGCGCATCCAAAAGGGCGTGTATCACCACAAGGGGTTCGGCATTCTTCCGCGTGCCATTGTTTGGGGCTTCCTGGGCATGGGTATCAGTATGGCTATGACCATCTTTTCGACAGGTACGCCGGTTTTTCTGGCCAACCTGGGCGTACCTGTCGACTCGCAAGCTTTCGGAATCCGGCTGTTGACGGCTTTCTGTATCAGCGTAACGCTGAACCTGATTTTTGCCCCCATCTTCATGACGCTGCACAAAGTGACCGATACGCATATCATGAACAATGGCGGCACGCTGCGCGGACTGTTCACGCCGATTCATTTCAGGGAAATATTTACCCATCTCAACTGGGGCGTCCTTTACGGGTTTATCTTTAAAAAGACCATCCCGTTGTTCTGGTTTCCCGCACACACCATCACCTTCATGTTGCCGCCGCAATGGCGCGTGCTGTTTGCCGCACTCCTGGGAGTGGCTTTAGGCGTGTTGCTGTCCGTCGGAGCCATTATGGGGCAGAAGAAATAAATCCCGTCGACAGGATGGGTTGAATAATATGAACGTTCCGGGTCGAAAAATCGGATAAAGCGTGCATGGGCCGCGTTATATCGACTTCACCAAGTCATCAAATACCAGGTTGTGTTTGGCGGCAAGCAAATCTTCGTAATCGGCAGTGAATTTGTTGAACGCTTGTACTGCCTGGTTTTTCCGGCCCGACCGGAACAATATGTAACATTTGAGCCTGATGGCGTCTTCGTCGATGTTGTCATGCAGGAGGATCACATCGGCTATTTTCAACAGCAGTAACAGGTCGGTCTTCACTTCGTCGCGTTTGCTGTGCTCCATCAGGCACTCTATTAACCGGTTGGCGTAATCCGACTGATAGGAGTCCAGCCAGTCCTCCGGTTGCAGGTGAGGCAAAAGGGTTCCTTTCAATGCAATATCCGCCAGTTCGGTCAATAATTTGATCTGGAGCCGTTCGTCGGATTGTATCATCTTCATCAATGCCTGCACGCGTTCATAATCGCAAAAAACATTTTTCCCGAACTGAATGGTCCAATAGCCTTCGTGGTTGATCACCCTGATTTCCGTGAATGATTTCAGGATCGACCTCAGTTTGTTGATGTATACGCCCCGGTTGTTGCGCGCACTGTCATCGTCCTTGTCGAACCACAATATTTTCTGCAGCTCGGCTGATGTGATCCCCCGGCCATTCCGCACGGTTGACATCAGTAGCAGGAGGAACAGGCGGGTGGTGGTCGGGGTTAAGTTTTTAGCGATATCATTGCCGTCACTGTCAATCACCTGGAAATGCCCCAGCAGATAAATGGATGAAGGTTTCTTTTCGGTAAAAAGGCTTTTATATACAGCAGGCTCCTCTTCCTTACCGGGGATTGGTACTGTTGGGCGATCATCGGAATCCGGAAGCCTGCTCCTCCTTTTCCGGTAAACGGCCAAAGCCGGAACCAAACCGGCGGGCAATGCCAGCAACAATAGCCAAAGCCGCGTGTTCGAGCGTAACGGCGGCTGCTGAACAACCTCTTCGGGACTTAACGGCGGAAAAGCAATGGCGTATATGTTGATGTTCGAACTGTTGCCCCTTGCGCAAGACGTTACGGCGTATAATTCGGAACCGTCCGAGCTTTGGAACAGGTCGCAGTAGGATTCCACGTCGTTGAAGAAATAGGGGATGGAGTCGCCAACTGCATGGTATTCGGGCTTGTCGAGGCTGTATTCGTGGAGCTTGATGACCGAAGCGTAACGTTTGTTGGGATATGCCAGCGCATAGAATTTCCCATTGTCCTTGTCGACTGCCAATGAATTGGAGTTCGTGAAATGCTCTTTGGGATGGGGCAGTTCCCATGTCTTTTTTACAGTTTCGCTGTCGATATCAATGGTATACAGATCGTAATAATTGCGGGGAGATTCTTCCTGTATACCCGATTCATTCCCAAAACCGCCAAAATACAGCAGTTTCCCGTTACCCATATATCCCATGCCGCCCAGGTAGCGCGGGGGGATCGACTGTGAGAGATCGGCTTCTTCCCAGATATTTTCGACGACACGGCATTTGTGGAATATGCTGTTGTACCGGTGATGCCCATAACCGCCAAATGTAACCAGCAGATTGTCGTTTTCAATGAATACCCGGCTGTGATGCGAGTATTTTTCCGTGATGGCTATCGGCTGGTCGTCACTGTTCCATTTGCGGGTGGAGAAATCGAAAATAGCCAGTTTCCTGTCTTCAAAGTAGTAAGAGATCAATACACGGCGGTTGGGGTCATAGACGACCTGGTTCGAGCGGTCGTCGCTAAAAGGCACGCGCGCAAGCACCTGAATCGTATCCGTCATATTTTCCTTGAAGTCATAAACGAACAGGGCCGTATCTTCGGCAAAATAAATCCGGTCACCCTTCCGGTCGAACGCAATCTGGTGATTCTGGCCCGCGCACACCAGTGTTTCCCTTTTAGTCCATTTTGCATGACGGTCGATTTTCCAAACCGGGTTTTGTACGGTTGCCTTATCCGAAATACACTCGTCATAAACACAATCGGATGCATGTTTCGCCAATTCCCAATGCCGCACCGGTTTCCTTTTCTCGTCGAAAAGGCGGATGTCCTTGACCAGCATGGGAACGACATCTGTCGTCGAAAAAACGTCATGCGTATTACCGCCGAAATATATCTTAAAATGCTTCAACCCGTCCAGTGAACAGGTTGCCTCTTTTCTCGCACCGTCCAGCGAAACCGAAACCGTATGGGCTGCCGGATCAAATACAAATGATGCTTTGATCCATCTATTCTCCACATTTTCTCCTATTTCCGGATTTTTAAACTGTAGCGCCGCCTTGTTTTTGACGACCAGTGAAAAATTAGCGTCGCCGGAGGGTATGTTCGCCAGGAAATCCATATTCAGCGTATCGTTGCCAACGATGCGGAATACATATCCAAAGGACTGGTATTCGCGCCTCAGCTGGAGATCGAACTCCATCGAAAAACCTTTGCTAAAAACCAAAGGCCGATCGGGTGACAGGTTCAGGCACGTACGCTGGTCTTTGTCTACCTCAAATGAACGGAAATAGAGACCCCGTTTTATTTCATCGTCACTCCTTGCCTGTAATGAACCGGCAAGAAGCAGGATAAGAAGTAACAGATATTTGATCTTGATTTGCATTGAATGGAAAACAGGAAAAAGGTTCGCCGTTATTTCAAATTCACCGCAAATGTATCAAATTTATCCGTAAAATAAAATCGGATGACGATTTACATCCATACGTATCGTATTCCGGAAGTCGGGAGCCCAACGGGGTGGAACGGTTCCGGCAGGGGCTGTACACCGCTGACAGGGTAATTCGTCAGTTGTGCTGCAAGCCGAACAGCCGTCCGGATAACGGCGCATTGAACTTTTTACCGGCGAACACGTGCCGGGTATAGTCGCCCGATGGTTCTCGAACGATCAGCTGGCTTACCGAAAGGTCTTTCTTATCGAAGGTTACTTCTATCTTTTGAACGTATTGTTTGATTTTTTTGTTTCGGGGTTCTATCTCCACCACATACACCGCCCGGTCCTCCGAAACCGACATGCGGTAATCGCGGCCGGCGCCGCTGAAGTTGCCAAGCAGGCACGACGAAAGCATGGATTTCATCACCGTTACCATCCGGTACGACGACATGTCATAAACATGATCGTTCCCGTCCGATGCGATTTTTACTTTCTGTCCGTTCAAAACAATCAGGTATGGCGATGGCTTGACGTAATCCAGGCGAACCTTATCATCCTGCTCGTAATAGAATTTCCCCGATGACACGAGCGGTTCGTCCATGATCGTTAAATGCTTGTATTGCGTGAAATCACATTCGATGGTGGTAAACCTGTTTTCAGCAGCCAGGCGTTGCCGGAAGGATTCGATATCGGTAACCGGCGTAAGCTGTGCAAAAGAGGGGACCAGCAGGAATAAAAAACCCCCTCCCCCCATGCGGAGGGAGCGGTACCGGTGGCGGGCAGTTCGTTTCAAGCAAAAATGCAGAAGCCTTGACAGGATGCTCCCGTATCTGCGGTGTGCAGCACGCTCCCCCTCTCCACTTGGGAGAGGGGGTTGGGGGGTGAGGCTTCTGTTCATTTTTTCGAGAACAGGCGCTTCCAGAATCCCTGCGACGGCTTGTCTTCTTCCATATAGCCGCTGTAGTAATTGCCATAGCCGCTATAGTTGTATCCGTAACCATAGTTATAGCTATAACGGTATTTCCCCAGGCCGTATGATGAACCGCGATGAATGTCATTCACAACCAGCCCCAGCCCTTTGATCTCCGGTCGCTGATGAAGGTCGTTGGCTAACAGGAGCGAGTCCTTCGACGAATAGTTCTGCCTTACCACAAAGATATTGACATCGGAAAACTGCGCCAGCAGCAAGCTATCCACCACCACAGCTACAGGCGGCGTATCGATCACGATAAAATCAAATTCATCGCTTACCTTTTCCACCAGCTGCTTCATTTCCGGCGTATCGATCAATTCGGCCGGGTTGGGCGGCACAGGCCCCGACGGAGCAATATACAGATTGCTGATATTGGTCGAATGGATAATATCTTCGTATTTCGAATCGCCGATCAGATAGGTGCTGATTCCGTCGTGGTTATCGATGTTGAATATTTGATTGATTTTCGGCTTGCGTAAATCAAGCCCCATCAGCAGCGCTTTCTTGCCCGAATGTGCAATGATAGTGGCCAGGTTGATGGAAATAAACGTTTTGCCTTCGCCGCTAACCGTTGATGTTACATTGATCACCTTGTTGGATTTATCGCGCAGGATGTAATGCAGGTTGGTGCGCAGCGCCCTGAACGACTCGGAGAGCGGCGACGCCGGGTTTTCGGCCACAGGTACTTCCGAATCCTTGTCGTTGTGGCCGATCATGCCTACCACCGGCACATCGGTCACCGTCTTGATTTCCTGTAAATCGTTGATGATCTGGTTAAAGAAATCAATAATGAATATGAGCGCCAACGGTATAAGGATCCCCAATGCAACCGCAATCATGATGTTGCGGCTCCTCTTGGGCGATATCTGTATCGCATTTTGAGACATGGCATAATCGAGCACCTTGTTGTCGGCTACATTCGATGCTTTCGATATGGCGGCGTCCGCACGCTTTTTCAGCAAAAAATTGTAGGTTTCATTGTTCACGTTGTATTCGCGCTGTATGTTCAGCAGCTGTCGTTCGGTCGCCGGAAGCTTTACAAGTTCACGCTCCACTTGCGAAATCCGGTCGTTCACATCCTTCATCGACAGGTTGGCGGTGGTGATCAGTTGTTTGACATTCTCACGCAACGAACCCAGCACCGAATTGATCTGTACATCTGCAATTTTTACCAGCGGATTATTTTCAGGATCGCCGCCGTGTACCAGTCTTGTTTTTTGTGTGCCCAATTCCACTAACTTGTTCACCAGCGAATTGAGCAAAGGATCGGCAATACCGATGATGGAAGGCGCCACCACCTGCCCGAAATTACGATCATTGCCCATGTACTCTTTCAGGTAGTCATAATAATTTAACTGAGTGGTTAACGCGAACCGTTCGGATTGCAAACCGGTCAAACGGTCGAAAACAGCGCTTCCTTCCTGGCTGAGATTAAGCAGTTTATTGCTCATCCGGAAGCTTTGCAGCACATCCTCGGTTCGTTTCAGCGAATCGGTCACGTAACCCAATTGCTGATCGATAAACTGGATCGCGTTGGTGGACGTCTGGTTCTTTTCGTCCAATCCGTTCTGGATGTACACATCCATCAGGGTGTTCAGGTAATCCGCTTCCTTTTGCGCGCTCTCGCCCGACGATGACAGGCCAAGCACGCTCCCCCGCTTGTCGTTGGGCGTAACGGTTACTTTGCCGCGATACTGGTTCACCAGCGAATTAAAATTCCTGATGATAAAAAAGAATTTTTTATCGAGCAGGTCATTTTGGCTCACTCCCTTGCTCCGCACGATGGTAAATTCGCCGATGGAGCTTTTGTGTTTCTCTCCTATGCGAAAAGGGCTGCATGCCTTTTCGCCTATCGTAATCTGGCATTGATCGTTCGGCAGGAAAGTCACCTCTACGCGCGTTCCATAGGTCAGTATGCTGTCGGGGATTACCTTGAACGGCGAATTGGGGTACAGTATCGACTCGCGAACACGCCCTGTGATATAGTAGCCGGTCGCGAAGTCAAGTTCTTTCAACGCTTTGGCAGCCATTGAATACGACTTGATGACAGCGATTTCGTTTTCGATATTTTTCCGGGGACTGTACCTGTCCAGCACATTTACCAGCAGTTCGGCGGTCGATTTCTTTTCTTCGTTGATGATCAGTGACGCACTGGCGCTATACATGGGCACCGCATACCGGTTCATAAACCACGCAACGGAATACGCCACCGATACCGACAGTACAAACCAGTACCACCGGCTGAGCACCTTATTCAATAATTTCTTAATATCGAACCCTTCCTCCCGGTTCGTTTGATATTCCTGATATTCGGTCATAAATTATTATTTAGTCAGTGAAATAATAGCTACGACCAATGCAAGCGACGATGAGATGGCCGACAGGTAGGTAACGATATCCGATATGTTCACCCTGAAAATAGTACGTGGCAGAGGCTGCACATACACCAGATCGTTGGGTTGCAGGTAGAAAGCAGGCGACGACAGCGCTTTCCGGTCGGTAAGGTCGATGGTGTGCGTGACGGTTCCGTCTTTGGTGTTGCGCACAATCATGATCTCCTGCCTGTTGCCGTAATAATTCATATCGCCCGCCAGCGACAATGCCTCCAGCACCGTTGCATGTTCGCGGTATACGATATATTCGCCCGGCGATTTCACTTCGCCCACAACGTTGACTCTGAAACCGGCCAGTCGCGCTACAACATGGCTATCGTACACGATCTTCGATATTTTTTCGTGGATCAACTTTTCGGCCTCAACCGTGGTCAACCCTGCAACCCGGACTTTACCAACCAGCGGTATTTCGATATTGCCCGTGATATCAACCGGGTAACCCGTAAAATACAGGTAGGAATTTGATACGGTGGTCATCTGCTGCTGACTCGAGGAGCTGAACAAACCGGCATATTCTTCGATGGTGGTCAATACATGGATGTAAAGAATATCATTGGGCTGTAAATGATATTCCTCGAGCAATTTCTGGTAAACAGCTTCCTGTTGCCCGTCTTTGGGAGCATGCAGGTACCGGTGTTTGTGCGTACCGCATGAACACGCCGTTACAGCCAGCACCAGCAAAAGCAATCGATTTCTAATAGACATTCTCGCAACTTAAAAATAAACGCCAAAGATAACACATATTTATTACATCAACCGAATTTCATTTCTTTAATGACCGGACAAAGGTAACGCATCGTATTACATTTCTTCCCTGATTTTCTTCAATGTATCCAAACCCCTGATTTTTTCAACGGAGTTGATTACATATTACATCTTCTTCGTACACTTCAATCCTGTATGGATAATGTATTTCATTAACATATCTATTTATAAAACCACATTCCATTCTTATTTCTTCAAAACTGTTGTCTGTTTCAATACATCGATCATTCAGCAAAACTAAATTATGCGTTTTTTGTGGAATAATATCATGATATGTCAAACAACATTTTAAATATTTTTCAGTTGCCTGTGCGCAGAGATAACAAATAACTTCTCTGTGTTTGCGCGCCGATTCATTCAATATTTTTGCCGCGTCAAAATCAGCATCGGCTATCATCATCCATTCCTTAACATCGTTAATGTTCATATAATATCTTTCCTTTTTGATAAATTGTCATCTCAAACAGATTTTCTATTTTCCGCTTGTTAAATATACCTTCATTATTTAAAAATAAGTCAATTAAATATATTTTTTTGTAGCTCAAATCGACAACAATTTTTGCATATAATTCGGTCAGGTTTTTGATACCGTCCGGAATAACGGTATAAATATCAATATCGCTTTCCTCGGTTGGTGTTCCATACGCATAAGATCCGAACAGATATATGTACCTTGCGGGTACAAATTTGAGGATAGAATCTTTTATATCGTCTATTCTGTTCACTAAACTTTCCATTGTTCTATTTTTACCGGACAAAGGTAACGATGATTGATTACATCGGACGAATTTCACCGGGTGTATTTCAAAGGTTCAAAAAATATCAAACATATAGGATCGCCGTTGAGCGGTCATTTGTAATGCCGCTCGGAACATCAGGGCCTACCGATATGTCATGCCATTTGGCACTGTTCCATACATTTACATGCTATTTATTTCGCATCCCATCCCTTAATTTCATTTTGCCGAACCGCAGTCCAACGGACAAATCTATCCGCGATAAATTCTCGTATGAATCCTTTTCGAGCGTAACAACTTCCGTACGTGTTCCGTTCGATATTTTGTATTCGGATAACGCACCGCTTGTCAACGACAACTGAAAAACCAGGGCCAGATTCCGGGAGATACCGATGTCGTAACCGATATTCCAATAGATTCCGGCCGTGCCGCCCTTCAATGTATATTTTCCCGATGTTGAAACCATTTTGTTCCGGTATCCCAAATAACCAATACCAAAATCCAGCAATAAACAATTCTTTTTTGTCGAATTGAAAAGTCTTGTGCTGAAAACCGGTCCGATAAAATTGATCCGGATGCGGTCGTTGATGCTCCCATGTCCGGTTGAGCCGTCCAGATATGTCACCGTAACATTGTCTATTGAATTACTTGACAGAAATTCACTGTATTTGACTCCGGCGCCCAGGTACTCGCTAAAATAGTACGACAGACCGGCCTCATAACTAAATCCCGATTTCAATCTCTGTGAATAGTTTCTTAAATCGGAAGGAATATTTTTGGAAAGACGCCCTGTCCGGTAGCTCCAGCCGCCACTTACTGCAAACCTGAAACAGGGGTAAGTTCTATTCTTTGGAATTTTACCGGCTGGAAGGTCCGCCGTCCGGTAATAACCTGCCTGATAAGAAGCCACGTCGGAGACAGACAGTAAGGTATTCCTTATCTCGCCCTTGTATTTGAACGTAAAATAGATGTTTTCAGCTCCAATCTTCGTTATTTTGCAATTCAGCGAATCGCCTTTGCCGGTTACAATCAAATCCTGTGCATGAAGCGGAACGCTTAGAGATACGAAACACAATAGAAAAAACTGTTTTATACGGATACTTGGCATAATGATTATTTTTCTTTTTCGGAAATCAATTGAAATTCCAATTTTCCCGTCTTGCTATCGACCATTTCTAACTTGGGGCGTCCGACAAAAGCGCCCATCGTAATGCTGCAACGGATATAATATTCATTGCCGAACCGGATATCAATCGGCAGCTCCACCTTGCTTTCCGTACGCGCCCATAACATATTTAACCCGTCCTTGTCGATTTTCACGGTTTCTTTCCATTTATTTTTTACCCGGCAAATAACCGAATCTCCCAAATACAAATCGAAACTCAGCAAAGCGCCCAGTCCGCCTTGCCGATAAATATGCAACAAGGCATAATCGGCGCCAATTAACGAACTGTCGGCAAAAGCCGTTGAAAACAGATGGTTTTCTATCCTGTCGACTTTCAAAATGTTGGCTGTAATTCGATGGCATGAACTGCCCCACGTACTTGGCGGAATATGTTTGGTTATTTTTATAGCATTTCCGCCGATTTTCCGAGCTTCCATCTTGGCTTTGTCAATCACAACGTCCAGTCCGCAATCTGTTGAAAAGCCCGTGTCGCCAACTTTCACAGTCCCAAGTCGTTCGGCGTCATCAGGTTCGACTTCCTCAACTCCAAATACCATCACATCCTCACGGTAGTCCAAAACCGCATAACTCCTGTTGACACTCGTTGAAATCTTTGGGGAACAGGCATTAAGCATCAACAATATCCCCAATAAAAAAAACAGATACTTATTTATACAGTAACGTTCCATATTGCTTTCCCTTTTTCCTTTATCGTTTTACAAATATATCCGGGTTTATTATTCAATTCGACATATCGATCATACTCAATTTTCCGAATTCTCTGCGTCCGGCGCAGATACCATGTTGCGGTTTTTTACAAGGCTTCATAAGCTTATTTCCCATTTTGCTTTAATCGTGCAATTTCGGCAAGAAGAGCGGCCCGTTCCTTTTCGAGTTCCCTTTCGCGCTCTTCGCGTTCCTTACGTTCCTTTTCGCGTTCTTCGCGTTCCTTTTCGAGTTCTGCCGCAAGTTTTTCACGCTCTATTCTGCCTTTCGCTTCGCCTTTCGCTTCGCCTTTCGCTTCGCTTACGGATATAAGCGTGTTTTCGACGCGTACGGCGTCCCAGTATTTATCGTAAGC
>JAISCQ010000003.1 GCA_031265445.1 Bacteroidales bacterium | reverse complement strand
GGTGCAGACGGTTATAAAATATGCGCCGCCGTTATAATCGTGCCATGTGGCGCGAGCCGAAGGAATACGATATTTATTTTGATATTTTTCGTCAGACATATTTTTATAATTTTGATTTGGCTTTTCGCACGTTCTTCCCTGTAGAGACGTGGCGTGCCACGTCTCTATTACCATGCATGTTGTTGAGGATATGTTGTCCCTAATTTTGCAACAATATCGTGTCCCAAATCCCAATACAGGCGCAACAATTCGCTGTTTACCCTTATCGCTGCCTTAATCTGGCTTTGGCGAATTCGCTGTTTCAATTCGCCCAGCCACTGTTTATATTCGCTGTCTTTTATCAACATATTCATAATCTATTAATCTTTAATTGACTAAGGTCGAACGTTGTTTCGCAATTCGTAATTATTCGTAATTAGTACATTGGTTGAATAAAAAACGCCCAAAACCCCGTTTTGAGCGTTTTTCGTGTGCGATTCCGTGTACCGGATTCGCAATACATTGATTTTCAATATTTATTGCGGAGAAGGAGGGATTCGAACCCTCGGTACCCATAAAGAGTACAACAGTTTTCGAGACTGCCCCGTTCGACCGCTCCGGCACCTCTCCAATTGGTGCGCAAAATTAAATAGGATTTGAATAATTACAAATTTTTTTTTAATGATGATACGATTATTTAACCGTCAGCGTCAGCGGATTTTTCAACCGGGCGGCAAAGGTGGCTACATAATCGAACCATGCCTCGTCGGATGGAAATCCCCATTGACTCCAGCCTCCACCAAAGTAATAAGTAAACATGTCGCCTTTTTTATAGGGAGCTACTGCCAGCAAATGATCCTGTTGTTTCAGGCTTCCCGTCATTTTCCCATCGGGAATTACCGTTGCAATATAATTGCGCCCGGCCGGTACGCCTGCATCCGAGGTAGCTGTTTCGCCAAAAGCATTGTATCCGGCCGCGATATCGGTCTTTATACTGCCCGGATCCTGGTGCAGGAAAATGCCGGCTGCCACTTTTATATCCGTAAAGTCACCATCGAACGAAACTACCGATTTATTCAGCTGCGATCCGGCATCCAGGGATATGACAATTTCTTCGGAATAGGTGTTCTTACCAACAGGCAGATTGTTATAAGTTAACCTGAATGTAGTACGCAATGGGCCGTTATCCAATACTTTCTGCGTCATGTAATGATTGCCTGTCCACAAGGTATCGTTAACAAAAGGAGCGATACCCCCGGCGCCCAGTGCATGCCCTACTTTATAGCAGTCAAGGCCTTCGCCGTGATCAACATGGTACGATTTACGGTTGTTAAGATCGTCGTTATAGAACTGGTCGACAATCGGTTTTTCGGTCTTTTTTAACCAGATGTCCACGCCATTACTCGGGTTTTCGTTGGCCAACGCCGGTCCGTACATGCGGAATGCAACCCGGTCGTTTTCCCAGGCAAAATCGTCCTTGCGTTCGGGAACAAACCGTCCGAAAGTTTGGGCGTCAACCTGTTTGGGCGTTCCCTCCCTGATCAGCAGTTCCACTGATTCCCCGGGCGCCAGTGTTACCTGAAAAATGAGCATTTGCGGCGTTTGTTCTCCAAGATAAACAATCTGGCATGGCAACTCTGCACCACTTTTGGCATTTACTACGACAATCTTCGACGGATCGACCGCAGGCAGTTGAGCAACAACATCTGCCCAGGTCATCTCAACAATCGTTTTTTCGTGGGCAACATCCGAAGGGTTTTTCACCTCGATCGTTACCTGATTTACTTTACATGATGCAAGCGCTGTAATGCTCAACATGATAATGATCCAATTTTTCATTTTTATATTTTTGATGATTTTGAAAGAAGTGCAAAATTAAACAACATTCGGTTCTTATTCAAAAAAAAATATATTCAGGATGCCTGTTTTGTATAAAAAAGACGTTATTTATATGAAAACAGGTCAGCGTATCGCACCGACCTGACAGGGTCGATAGACCTGTCAGGGTCAACTGACGAAACCTGTCAGGCTGCAGTAGCTGCTGACAGCGTCGAAACATCGAAAAGACCCTGACAGCGGTGGCAGACAATTTTTTATTCCCCATATTGAAACCTTTTCAGCACCTTTTGCGTATCATGTATCTATAAACGCCTTATCGTATTTGTTATTATAATAAAAGACACATGCATTACTGTCAAGACATATTGACCGCCGTTTCCGGAAGACGCTCCGGAAAAATTTGCGTTTTACCCCCCCCCCCCCCCCCCCCCCACACTTATTTAAATATCAGTAAGTTACAGCGTTTCCGTTTCGGAAGCGTTACGAATGTCGAAAGAATCGCCCCGGGCGCTTTTGGCATATTTGTATATTACTGCACATGATACAGCACATTCGGATGACCGCAATTGAATTTTGCAGCCGCGGCTTTTGTCATGGAAGCCACGGCTTTAGTGGCGGCAGTCGCGGATTTCACGACGCCAGCCACGGATCATATCTAAACAAATCTAATAAAACCTTGTTATCTTCCTTAAAATAGAAAAATCATGTTCAAAAAGTATTTATTATGTACGGCCCTGCTGCTGGCCGTATTCAGTGTAAAGGTATTCCCGAGCGGCATACAGGTGTTGAACACCGAAGTAACCACCAACAGCGATAAAAAGAGCGCGCAGGTAAAATTCTCGCTTACCTGGGATCATTCATGGCGTTTGGACGATGGCCCTAAAAACTGGGATGCTGCGTGGGTATTTATCAAATACCGCACTTTGCCGGGCGATAACTGGAACCACGCCTATATTTCCACAACGGCGGCCAGCCACAAACTGCCCACTAACGCCTCCCTTAGCTTAGGCAACAGCACTGCCGTAGTGGGCGGTGCAAATACCACCGTGAGCGTGGGCGCTTTTATCTTCCGCAAGGCAGCAGGCAACGGCGCCGTTTCCTTTACGGATATTGAACTGAACTGGGATTTTACCAAAAACGGGCTGACCGGCGGCGAGCAGGTAGAAGTATGCGTGCTGGCTACCGAAATGGTATATATTCCGCAGGGCCCTTATTATCTGGGTGATTATACTTCTATCGGCCGTTTCACCAGGAACCGTTCCAGTAACAGCGCCGCCTTGGGAGGTGAAGCCGTAATACAAATAGCCACAGCTAATCCCACGCACGCGGGTTATTTCTCCAATTACTGGAGTATTTATGGATCAAATAGCAGTGCTTATACAACTGCCCGTACTGGTTTAGTTAACAATTGTATTTCATCCGTTTCTGCACCTGTACCTGACGATGCCAACGCCGGCAACAGGGTGTCAGGCGCCAACAACCCTACCCCATGGACCAGTTTCGCCTCAGTCATAAATACCAATTTTCCCAGGGGGTTTTCTGCCTTTTACTGTATGAAATATGAGGTCACCCAGGGCGAATATGTACAGTTCCTGAATAAAAACTTAGTATCGGTGAAAAATGCCGGCACTTATTTCAACTCCGGCACTGCTGGGCGTTATGCCATTGTGAAGAAAGCCAATACCGGAACGGCTAATACTCCGGCCGAGTACGAACTGTCCAACCCGACAGCGGCCTACCTGCCCTGCAATTATTTAGGCACCAAGGATATTACGGCATGGCTGATATGGGCCGGACTCCGCCCGATGACGGAACTCGAGTTCGAAAAGGTATGCCGCGGAACGGAAGCCATCCCCGGGACGGCTTCGCTCAGGCCGCAATATGCCTGGGGCTCGACCAACATCAATAATGCAGCCGGCTTTGCGAACAAGGGTATGTCCAACGAAGGGCCTTCGAACGCCACCGGTAACTGCGCGGTAGCTACTAGTGCCGCAGTCACGGCCATTGGAAGCGCCACTGCCGGCCTTGATGGCCCTATGCGGGCAGGCGGATTTGCCACCCCGGTGAGCAGCCGCGAAAAAGCAGGCGGAAGTTTTTACGGCGTCATGGAGATGTCGGGTAATCTCTGGGAAAGGTGTATCTCGGTCGGTAATGATCTCGGACGTTTATTCCAGGGATCTGTGATTGCCGGACATGGCAACGGCGAGATTGGTCCAAATGCCAATCCCGACCTTCCGATCGGCGGCGGTTGGCCTGCCGTTACAGGCGCAGGGCTGGGGTTCAGGGGCGGCAGCTATCTCGATATACCGGACCGCGCCAGGATATCCGACAGGTATTTTATCAATCTTGTAAATATAACACGCCATCAATCTTTTGGCGGACGCGGCGTAAGAACGGCGCTGTAGGGAACCTGTCGATCGTTTGCCTTTGTAACCTCAAAATAACCTTCAACGTTCAATTCACATGAAGAATTTGCCGATAGGAACACTGTCGCTTGATAGCTTGTGCGGTCAGGATTTGTTATCTGTGGACAAGACCGGGTTAACGGAATTGGAAATTGGAGGGAATCTGTCTCGCAGGTGTGATTCTTCCGTGCGAAAGCTTTCGCATGTGTCTCGCAGGTGTGATTCTTCCGTGCGAAAGCTTTCGCATGTGTCTCGCAGGTGTGATTCTTCCGTGCGAAAGCTTTCGCATGTGTCTTGCAGGTGTGATTCTTCCGTGCGAAGACCTTCGCATGCGCAAAACGGATATGAACGAATATATCTTCATAAAAGTCAATAAGATTAAATAAGCCTTCAACCATCAAGCGTCTCCGTCACATATTATTCTGCTGCGCGCTGGTTCTCCCGTGCGGATGGACTGTAGCGTTCGCGCAGAGCGAATCCGTCTACTGCGGCGGCGGCGTTTCCAGGGATTTGTCAGCAACGTCATGCGTCACGGTACTGTCCGAAGACTTTGGCGATAACCTCTCCGTCTTCAAAGGCGACACCGCCCACTACAGGTATTTGGGCGTTTCCTGCATGGCGGCTGTCGATCTGATCGCTCCCGGCGACCCGGACGGGCGGGTAGGCATTTTTAAAGGCGACACCGCCCATTACAGGTATTTGGGCGTTTCCTGCGCCGCGATCGTCGATCTGATTGCACCCGGCGACCAGAGTGGGGGAGGAGGCCTCTTTAAAGGCGGCCCCAGCCTGATTGATATGCCTTTTGTCGACTGCATGGACAGCGTTCTCCTGTTCTGCATCCAGCCGCCGTGCGAAATGACGACTACCCCCTTTACCGGCGGCCTTAGCCGGGGCGAAACGCTGGTGGGTTGCGGCTTCCCGGAAGTATTACTGCCCCCGGGCGACGCAGCGGGCCTTTTCAAGGGCGGCATGAGCAACGACCTGTTCGTGAACTGTCTCGACAAGCCGGCCATCATCGAAAAAAACCTGCCGATGTATCAGGGCAGCCGCAGTTACCTTGAAATACTCAGCTGTCAGAGCAGCTACCAGTTAGGCCCGTCCACCACCTTTGGCGGCGGCGTTTCCCGCGCGGCGGCGGTGGATTGCGAGGAGATCATCTTCGCCGGCGGCGGCCCGTTCTTTGGCGATACCTCCACGCTCATGCTGACGGGGACGGCCTGCTTCAGCATCACGTTTGCAGGCGGCGGCCCGTTCTTCGGCGACCTGTCGCGATCCGTCGCCATGGCCTGTTTCGCCGGCGCTTCACTGGGCGAACCCACCGGCGGATACTTCCGCGGAGGCGCAAGCGCGGCGCCCGGCGTTGACTGTGTCGCTCCGCCATGCCTCGACCTGGAGAAATCGGTGATCTCCACCGCCAGCGTCATGCCGGTATGCGCCGGAAAAACCGTGGTGTTAACCGCATCGCCCGCCGCCTCCCGTCAATGGCAACGCTTCACGGGCGCCGCCTGGGCGGACTGGTCGACCGACCCGTCCGTAACGGTCGCCGAGCTGACCGACGCAAGCTACCAGTTCCGGCTGATCAGCTATGGCTCGAACCCGTCATGCGTCGATACGTCCGCCATCTTCTACGTTGAGTTTACCACCAGCATACCGAAACCGACCGTCTACATCGACGGATCCGCCACCGTATGTTCCGGCGGTTCGGTCGCCCTGCGTTCGTCCGCATCGCACGCTTACCTCTGGTCAAACGGCGCTACCACCCAAACCGTCTGGATACCGTTTGCCGAAACAGGCCCCGTTTCGAGGGATTACACGGTCACCGTTACCGACGCCAACGGATGCACGGCTGTTTCCGATCCTGTTACCCTGTTTGCCGGAACCGGTTCGGCGCTTCCTTCGCAGGGCATCATCACCAATACAGGCCCGGTTGAAATCTGCGCGGGCGACGTTGCTACGCTGAGCGCCATACCGGCGGCGGCTTATGCCTGGTCTACCGGCGCCGACACCCAAAGCATCGACGTCGGTGCGGCCGGAAAATATACGGTGCGTATCCTGGATTTCAACGGATGCGAAACTACCGCCGATTCGGTAGAGGTCGTTGTTCATCACATCAAGCCGCAGGTTGGCTACCGCACGCTTACCGTATGCAACGGCAACGCGATCGACCTGTCGCTTGCCCCGCATACTTCCGGAATACAATGGTTCCGCGCAGGGAACGGTTCTGCGCAGGGAACGTCGCAAATCCTGCCGGTTGCCACAGCCGGCGATTATTATGCCGCCATCGACACGCTGGGCTGCACCTTCTACTCGGATACGGTTACGGTGATCGAATCGTCCGTTGAGGCGAAGATCACTCCTTCGCGTCCGTGGCTTTGCGCAGGCGAAAGCATCACGCTTGCCGCCGGCGATGCGGCAGGTTATGAATGGTATTTCGGCGCGGCAAGGGTGTTTGTGTCTTCGCAGAAAGAAATAGCAGTCGACCGGGGCGGCGATTACAAGCTGTGCGTTACCAGTGCCGACGGATGCCGCGACTCTGCTGTTTTCGCCGTCGTGGAAAAAGCCATCACGCTGGCGCCACAGATTGTCGCTACCGCCGGAAGCCTCGACCTGTGCCCCGGATCCAGCGTCACCCTTACCGTACAGGCGAACGAACCGCTTGCCGGCCTGCATATCGAGTGGAGCACCGGCGATACGGATGTTACCGGTATTACGGTTTCCGATTCGGCGCGGTATCAGGTGACGGTCACCGATACGAACGGCTGCCTGGCCGTATCGGACGCCGTAGCAGTGACCGTATTCCCAACCATCGTACCCGTCATAGAAACCGGAAGCGGCAACCGGGTGATTTGCGGAAGCGAACCCCTGACGCTGTTCCCCGCCGAAACGGATATGAACCGGACTTACCGGTGGCTGCTCGAAGGTTCGCCTGTGGCCGCGACCCCCGACATCAGCATCACCGCCGGAGGCAACTATTCATTGGAAATCACCACCGCCGACGGCTGTATCTTTACTTCCGCCGCGGTATATATCGAAAATGCGCCGGCGCCCGTACAGCCGGTGATTACCACCACAGCTCCCTTTGCGATCGTCAACGATACCGTCTGGATTTGTCCGAACCAGCTCGGGACGGTTCCGCTGTCGTCGTCGGCTGCTTCAAGCTGGCTCTGGTCTAACGGCTCCTCAACGCAAAGCATTGTCCCCGGCGCCGTCGGCAAGTTTGCGGTGAGGGCGGAATATGCCACCACCTGCGCCGGCGTGTCGGATACGGTGGTCATCGCCCTTCTGGATAACGATGTGTCTGTTGACCTCGTGGAAAACGATCCGCACCTGTGTCCGGGCGGAACGGTTCATCTGAGGATCGTCAACAACAGCGCCGGAGTGGTCAATAGCGGGATCGCGTGGTTTGATGAAAACAATGTGCAGATCAGCGTTGATGCTACCCTCGAAGTATCGCAGGCAGGAAGTTATTACGCCTCGGTTTCGAGAGCAGGCGGCTGTGTCGAAACAACCGACCCGTTCGAAATACTTGCCTACCCTGCCGTCAAGCCTGAGATTTCACCTGCCGGCCCCGTTTCATTGTGCCCGTATGATTCGATCATGCTCGAAGCTTCGCCGGGCGAGGCCTACGAGTGGTCTACCGGCGATACCGACCGGCAGATCCTGGTAAAAGCGGACGGCGCCTATTCGGTACGGGTAACCGACGAATATGGCTGCATCCAGACCTCCGACGCTGTTTCCGTTTCGCTGAAACCATGGCATAATCCCGTCATTACGCTCTCGGCGGATACCATTTGCCAGGGCGGGACGGTGACCCTTTCGGCGCCTGCCGATGGCCAGAGCTTCCTGTGGAACGACGGAGCCACCGACCGGGTCGTCGTCTTCAACGATCCCGACCTTACCGGGACGCGCCGTTACCGGGTGGAAGTGACCTATGCCGACGGCTGCACCTATGCGGCGCCGCAGGTATCGTTCGTGGTGCACCGCAATCCGCGCGAACCCGAAATAACCCGCGTCGGCTCCAACCAGGTCTGTCCCGACCGCACGCTCGCACTGGTGGCAACCCAGTCGGAAGAATGGACGTATACCTGGGATTACAGCGTCAACGAGCTGGACGCCAGGATACGCCTGCCCGAAACCTTCAACGCCATCGTCATCGACAAACCGGGCTGGTACACGGTTACCAATACCGCAATCGCAACGGGCTGCAGCAATTCGCATACCGAATACTTCAACCTGTCGCCGGCCTCCATCGAGATACAGCCCTACGGGCCTGTGAGCCTTTGCGACAAGGGATGGGTGGAACTGAAGTCTGTGGTCGATCCGGGAAGTAATTACGTGGCTTATTACTGGACTACCGGCGAAACCACCCCGTCCATCATCGTCAACAATCCGGGATATTATCGCGTGACGGCGTACTCGGAAGCCATTGATCCCGCGTCGGGCGCAACGGTGCTGTGTCCGGTACAGTCGCCGTCGGTACTGGTAACCAGTACGTCCACCGTGGCCGTACCCGCTGTTTTGGCCGATGGCCCGCTAAGCTTCTGCGAAGGCGAAAAAGTCATGCTCACCAGCAGCCTCTCGCCTACAGGCAAGTATCAATGGTACAGGAATCAGGTAGCGCTCGGCAACACCTGGCGTGAACTCGAAGTTGCCGAATCGGGCGACTATCATGTCGCCATTACCGATAACGCCGGATGTACGGTAGCTTCCAAACCGGTGCGCGTCACGGTCAATTCCAAGCCTGAGGCAAAGACGAACATCGAAGGAACCATCACGGTATGCGCCGGCGAAACCGTGAAATTAACCGCCAGCGCCGGCGCCGGATATACTTACCGGTGGTCGCCCTCCAACGCAACCACCGGAAGCGTCGACGCCGGCGTGGGCGTCTGGACCGTCGCCGTGACCCGTAACGGCTGCCAGGCAACATCAGCGCCTGTCACCGTCAAAGAATCGGCTCAGCGTGCGCCGGAGCCTTCGGTTGCGCCCGCAGGCGTATGTCCGGGCGAAAAAGCGACGCTTACCGCCACCGTAACCGGCGTCAACGATCCGGATTTTATATGGTGGGACGCCGCCGTTAACGGTAATGCGATCGGTTACGGGCCTGTTTTCGAAACGCCCGCGCTGACGGCCGACTACGATGTATGGGTCAGCGCAGGCTCCGACGTGCTCTGCGAAAGCCCGCGCCACCGGGTAACGGTACAGGTGGGGCAGGTCGCCGGCATCTCATTCATTACGCCCTATCAGCTCTCGGTCTGCAACTTCGATCAGGCGCTTACCCTGGCCGCTTTCCCTGTAGACGGAGTATTCAGCGGCGCCGGGGTGCTGGGAAGCAGTTTTGACCCGGCAACGGCAGGAACAGGAACCCATCAGATATACTATTCGGTGGACAGGGACGGCTGTATCAGCGTCGACAGCATCGAAATAGAAGTGAGGTATTCGCCGCAGGTATTTTTCAACAATCTTCCTGCAGGCGCGGACATGTGCGCCGACGGTCAACCCGTGATCATCGATGTATCGCCTCAGGGCGGACAGCTGTCGGGCGACGGCCTCGCCGGGTTCTCGTTCGATCCGCAGGCGGCGGGCGTTGGCGATCACTGGCTGACATATACCGTCACCGACGCGACATGCACCACGAAGGATTCCATAAAGATCAGCGTATGGCAACCGCCGACGCCGACGATCACCGGGAATACAACCGTCTGCGAAAACGTCGCTACTCCCTACTCGGTCATCGGACTGGCAGGGGCGCCCGGCGATTACACCTGTGCATGGACGGCAATGAATGGAACCATACAGGGAAACAGCGACCTGAGCACGGTGTCTGTCATCTGGGCGCAAGCTGCGACCTGTGAACTGGAAGTGGTGGTAACCCACACTGTTAGCGGATGCACCGCCGTGAGCATCATAACCGTCCTGCTGCAACCTGCAACCGGCCCGATTTACAGGGTGCCGAACAGGGATTGATCACAACCGTTCTTTCTACCGCCGACAGGGTCAGCGCATTGAGTTCAAGACAACGCAGGCTGTTTCCGAAACAGTTATAACGATATGTAATGTTTTAGAATTGTCGAATCATGATCAATAAATAATTATGGGTAATTATGTTTGCGCCCGTCCCGTTCATCCGGGCGAAATCCTGAAGGAAGAGATTGAATACCGCGGCATATCGCAGGGCAAACTTGCCGCGCAAATGGGTATGCCTTACAAAGAGTTAAACCATATATTGAACGAACGTCGTCCATTGACCCCCACAACAGCATTGCTGTTTGAAGCCGCTTTAGGAATACCGGCAGACATGCTGATCGGTCTGCAAACCGATTACAATATGCATATTCTAAAGCAGGACAAATCCTTTGCCGACCGCCTTGCCCAAATACACTTAACTGTTGAGTAAAAGCTCTGACGGGGTCAAAAGGTAAAAAGGTTCCAAAGAAATTCGGTTGATGCAATCAATCATCGTTTCTAATGAACTTGTTTTTACGAAAAATATGGTTGTAATAAAATGATATACTGTTGCTTTCGATGATTTCTTTTGCATAAAGTTCAAATGAAATTCGGTTGATGCAATCAATATATGTTACCTTTGCAAGCATAAAAATGGCAAGACCTGCGAAGCCGTCAGAGCAGGAACAAAAGCAGATATTTAATATGAACCCTGCCATCCACCATCGCCGCAGCATCCGCCTGAAGGGATACGATTATTCGCAGGCAGGATTGTATTTTGTAACGATATGCGTACAAAACAGACAATGTCTGTTCGGAAAAATTACGGACGACGAAATGGTATTGAATGATGCGGG
>JAISCQ010000306.1 GCA_031265445.1 Bacteroidales bacterium | reverse complement strand
TATCTGGAAGCCACCCGCGACGTCGAAACCGTGGTTGCGCTGGTACAGAAAACACAAAAGGAGAGAGGCCGTGAAGACTTTTCGCTGACCGACCTGCTTGAACTTCTGATTGATAAAGGTATTACCGTTAAGCCGTATGGCGCCGGAAGCGAAACGGTCCGTGAATGGAACAAAACAGGTAAAGGCCTGACTACCAACATGGAAAGTTTAAGCCGTGTCTTTTTACGTATAAGCGGATTGCCGGACAAAACAGCCAGTTACCTGCCTGTCGACAAACTGCTGGAAATATTTGCCTGTACCGAACCTGCGAACGGAGTGAATTTTCAGAAGATCATAGAGGAGGGTACAAAAGAGGTTTCCGAAAACTATAAGAAGATGGAAGGTGTGACGGAAACCGTTTCCAAACGGATAACAGACGGCGGTGACAGGGCATCGTTCTTCACAAGCAAAGCGCAGTGGATCAGGAAGCGCGGTCTCCCTTCGGAGGAATACATCCTGAGAGAAGTGGAAAATCAGTGTTTCACGCTGTATGAACCTGAGGAAAGGGCGCTCCAAATGGCGGGAAGCCTGGGAAGAAATCAGTTTCTTTATGAACAGGAAACCGGCGCACCTTTTTTTAAGGGTTCGCAAAAGGAAGCTGTTAACGGCATCATCCGGTTTTCGACCGACCGGTTTTCCCTGCGCGAAACCGCGTGGCAATCCATCAAAAACGAAAAGGATATGGATATATTAACCATGCTGCTGTTTTATGCCTGTATCAGAAGGGACGAACTCCATTTTTCCAGATGGCGCAAGTTTATTTTCGAATCGCCCGAACTGTGGCCTGAAATGAAAAAAGCGTATCTGGAAGGAAAACATATTCCTTTACCCGATGAAGACGGAAGGAATCACATATCCAAGTAACAGGGTGGGTATCGCCGACAAGCCGGCTAAATTAAGTTACATAAAAGTTCGGACGGGTAGAGGCGGCCTCTACCCCGGGCTGTTCCTGCGGTTTGCACGGGGTTATCCAAATTGGGCGCCTTCCGGCGTCGAGCTGCGTAGCATGACAGGTTGTATACGTAAGCTTACGTAAAACGACCTGACAGGGTCGGCAAACCTGTCAGGGTCTAAGAACTCCCGGAACACAGATATACTGCATAATTCTAAAATATACCACAAACATGGTATTGCGGAGACATCCGAAGCCCCTTATTTTTGCATCAAATTTTTAAAGGATATATAATATGAATTTACATAGTTTTGATATGTGCGCGTGTATGATGTGTAACTGCCGGATTCGGACAGCTTATGATTCGCGTGCATAAAAAACAGGTAAAGATATATAAACGCGCAAAAGGCTGTCCGGAGTAAAAACGGGCAGCCTTTTCTGTTTGACGGGAATATATAATGTATCATCAATAATTAAATTAAATTAAAATAATCAATCATCAACATGAATCGAAAAGTAAAAACATTAAGTTTGATCGTACTGATTGCGATCAGCAGTTCCGTGAATGCGCGGACAACAACCGCAACCGGCCGTTCTGCACGGCAGAATACCGTTTACATCAAAGGCGCCGGATTTACGGATGCCTTGCTGAAAAAATGGATCGCCGAGTATTCAAAGACGCATCCCGGCGTGTCGCTGTCTATTGCCGGCAAGGACGCGCACGAGCCTTCGCTTGAAGTGGCGCTGTCGGGGATTCGGGACGACAACGCCTTACAGGCGACAACCGTATCGTTCGGAAAGTATGCCGTTTTGCCGATTGCAGGAAAAGACAACGCGCTGCCGGACGAACTGAAAAAGAAAAAGCTGAATGAAAAGCGGATCAGGGAACTGTTTTTTGAAAAGGACGTCCTTGCCGAAGACTACGAGCCGGACAGAAAGGAAAAGTACGACGTCACCGTTTATTCGGGCAACAGTCCTTCTTCGGTATCCCGTTCGTTTGCCGGACATTTCGGATACGAAGCAAGCAGCCTGAAAGGCAGGAAGATTGCCGGCGACGATATTTACCTGAACAGCGCTGTGAAGAAAGACGTCAAAGGCATCAGTTTCAATAATCTGAATTATATCTTCAATATCGAATCGCGGCAATTGAACGACGGTATAGCACTGCTTCCCCTGGATGTCAAAAAGGAATACGCCGAAATCCTGAATGTGCAGAATCTGGATGAAACCATCGCACTGCTGGAAAATAAGCATATCGACCTGATACCGGTCGAAGAATTGACATTCGTGCTGCCCGAAGACGTCAATCCGGCAACGCTGCACTTTCTGGAATGGGCGCTTTCGGAAGGACAGGATTATATGCACTCATTCGGGTTCCTGCAATTGGATGCGCCAACAATCGCCCGGCAGCAAAAGAAAATTTCCGCACTGGAAACAAAGTTATTCGTAGCAAATAATTAATCATCAATAAAAAAGCGCCCTCCGCACCGCTTGGCAAATTGGACAGGAGGACGCCGATCTTAATTTAAAAAATAAAAATCATGAAATACGCGACAAAGATAATCTATTTTTTGTTATTCACAGCCGTTTTTTCCCCGGTTGCAGGTTTTGCACAGGGAAACGGAGTGAAAATCAACGGAAGGGTTCTGGATGAAAAAACGCGGGAACCTGCCCTTGGAGCCAGTATTTTGCTGGTCGGTTCAAGAGGCGTGGGAACGGTCAGCGACGCGGACGGGAATTTTTCCCTTACCGTTCCGTCGATGCCGGCGACGATTTCCGTCAACTATATGGGCTACCAGAAGCAGGAAGTCGATGTGTACGACTCCGCGGATCCGATTGTTGTCCTGCTTCGCGAAAGCGCCAATTTCCTGGACGAAGTCGTTGTGGTGGGCTACGGGACGCAGAAACGCAAGGAGTTGACGGGCGCCGTTACTTCCGTCTCGAAGGAAACGCTTTCGCAGGCGTCCACTTCATTCGAAAGCCTGATTGGAGGCGCCGTTTCGGGATTGAACGTAACGCAGACTTCCGGGCAGCCGGGCGCAGCGTTTAATATCCGTATCCGCGGCGGCAATTCGGTGATCGGCGGAAACGAGCCGCTGTATGTCATAGACGGCGTTATCGTCTATGACGACGCATCGTCGTCGGTCACATCGGCAGGCGTGAACCGTGTTGCGGGACGTCTGGATCCTTTGGCTTCCATCAACCCGCATGATATTGAGTCGATTGAGGTATTGAAGGACGTTTCGGCCACAGCCATCTACGGCTCGCGAGGCTCGAACGGCGTCATTATCATCACCACCAAAAGCGGCAAAAAGGGACGGAACAATATCGAATACCAGTATAATATCGGCGTGCAAAAGGCGGGGAAACAGCTCGATTTGCTGACTGCGAAGGACTGGGCGAAACTGAACCTGGAAATATACCCTTCCAGTGAACTGGACCCGGGACCGTATTACGGCTGGAGCCAGTCGCAACTGGAGGCTCTGGGCAAAGGCGTTGACTGGCAGGACGCCGCTCTTCGCACCGCCATCTCCCAGACGCACCAGTTGACCGTCAGCGGCGGCGATGAAAAGACGCGCTACCTGTTGTCGGGTAACTTTACCGACCAGGACGGCATCATTCTGAATACGAATTTCCGCCGTTACACCGGACGTTTTAATTTTGAACGCGACCTGTTCAAAAACCTCACCGTCGGGCTTATCGGCAACGCCGGCAAACTTGTCCAGGACGGACTGGCCGACTATGCAGGCATCGAAACCGGAAGCGCTTCCAACTCCCTGGGCTACGTGATCCTGATCCCGAACGCAGTCCCGATCTACAATCCCGACGGAAGCTTCAACTACAACAACGTCCACGAAAAAGGCGATTTACGCTATGGCGACCGTACCGTAAACGCGATCTCCGACCTGTTGAATACCGTATCGCAGAATATCAACAATTCCGTCACCGGAAATTTTTATATCAACTACGATATTGTGCCTGCGTTGAGGCTCCGGGTAGCCGCCGGAGTGAACCTGCACAATTCTACGCAGAACTTTTTCGGGCCGTCGTCGTCTGCCGCAGGTTTTCTTGCCAAAGGCTACGGCTCGGTCGGAAACAAGCGCAGCGATTCGTGGCAGTATGAATATACTTTGAATTACAGTAAATTGATCAATCATATTCATTCCTTCAATATCCTGGCGGGTTACAGTATGCAAACGACTTATGTGGAACGCGCTACGGTCGCTTCAACCAACTTCTCGAATGAGACGCTGTCGTACCACAATCTGCAAGCCAGCGAAGGCCTCCTGTCTCCAACTACCGCCGGTTCGGAATCGGTATTAAATTCCGTGCTGGGACGTGTAAATTATACGCTGAAGGAACGGTACAATCTGACGGCTACCTTAAGGGCGGACGGTTCGTCGCGGTTTGCGCCGGGACACAAATGGGGATATTTCCCTTCGCTGGGCTTATCGTGGAACGTGAGCGAGGAACCGTTCCTGAAAGGCAATAAGACGGTTAGTGATCTGAAGCTGCGGGCGAGCCTGGGAACCGTCGGCAATCAGGAAGTCGGCGATTACAGGTACGAGGAGACTTACGGCACGGTGAAATATTCGTTCAACAACAAGATTGTGGTGGGCTACGTGCAGTCCAACCGCTCCAATCCGGAGCTGAAATGGGAAACAACCACGCAGTACAACCTGGGGCTTGACGTGCGGTTGTTCTCCCGCGTTGATGTCGTCGCAGACGCTTACTATAAGAAGACGTCCGACCTGCTGCTGAACGTCCCCGTCGAAATCACGAGCGGCTATACCTCGCAGCTCAGGAATGTGGGAAGTATCGTCAACAAAGGCGTCGAACTGGAAGTGAAAGGATCGATCCTCGACAGGAAAAACCTTTCATGGAACGTATCCGCCAATATAGCCAAAAACATCAACAGGGTAACGGATGTGGCGATCGGATCGGGTTATGTCATTTCGGGCAACACGATCCTGAAAGAAGGCGAGGCTTACGGCTCTTTTTACGGCCTGCTTTTCGACGGGATCGTACAAACGAACGACGATATATCGAAAGTGCCGGTGCCGAGCCGTAATCTGGAAAACAACACCTCCGTACAGCCCGGCGACATCAAATATAAGGATCTGGACCCGGAGAACGGACTTCACCGGATTGACCTCGACCACGACCGCACCGTACTGGGATCGCCGCAACCGGATTTCATCTATGGCTTTTCGACAAGCCTGCGGTATAAAGCCCTGACCCTGTTCGCCGCATTCCAGGGAAACCATGGCAACGAAATCTACAATGCCCTGCGCCGGACGCTGGAAACGCCCGATCCGAGCTATAACGGCTCGACTGCTTTGCTCAACCGCTGGACGGAAAGCAATCCGTCCGCCACCGTCCCGAAAGCCGTCATCGTAGCGGTCTCCGATCTGGACAGCCGTTACATCGAAAACGCTTCGTTCCTGAAACTGAAAGTCCTGTCGCTGAATTACCGCCTGCCGGTTAAACTGCCGTCGGCGCCGGCCGTTAAGTTCAACATCTTTGCTTCGGCTCAAAACCTGTTGACATTCACCAAATACAAGGGCTACGACCCCGAAATCGCCAGCGGTACCGATTCGGGCGTATACCCGACAGCAAAAACTTTTTCGCTGGGAATCAATATCTCTTATTAAGCAGCAGTATTAATTTTAAAAACAGAAATAAAATGAATAAAGTAAGTATCCAAAAAGTCATCAGTTACTTTTTACTCTCCGTATTTATCGGCCTGTTTTCGTGCAGCGACGGATTAGACCTTGATCCGGTCGATCAGCTCGCCGGATCGAATTTTCCGCAAACCGACGCGGATGCCATCTCTGCCGTAAACGGAATCTATCAGGCAGCCGAACTGAGTACCCGCTTCGGCTACACGATAGACTTGCCGTCCGACCTGACCGTTACCGGCGAAAATCCCAACGGAGACGCCGGATTCCTCAGCAGCCAGCAATGGGAACCGTTCAACAGTTATATCACGTACATGTGGACAACCTTTTACGCGGGTATAACGAATGCCAATGTTTTGACAGACCGTCTGGAGAATCCCGAAAGCAGGATTACGCCGTCCCTGGCGTCGCGCATCATCGGCGAGGCGAAGTTTCTGCGCGCGTATTACTATCAGTACGCCGTTCAATTCTGGGGCGAAGTCCCGCTGGTTCTGCACAAGGGCCAAAACGACGAGGGCGAAGGGCTGACGAGGGCAGCGATCGATGATGTGTATCAACAGATAGAAACGGATTTGAAAGACGCCGCGCTCCGTTTGCCTCACGCCGACGGATATTCCGGTTCCGACCGCGGACGCGCTACCTGGGGAGCGGCTAAAACATTACTGTCCAAAATATATCTGGTCTGGGGGCAAACGTCTCCCGCGTACAGTGAGGCGCAACGGAGAGAACTGTTCCGGAAATCCGTCGACGCCGCCACCGAAGTCATCGAAAGCGGCGACTACGAACTGGAAGAAGAGTACGCCCGCAACTGGTCGGTGGAAAACCGGAACGGAAAGGAAAGCGTCTTTGCCACGCAACATTCCCTCTCGCAGTCGTCCGATGGCGGCGGCGGAAACCATTTGATGCATTGCGCCTTCGCTACGGGATTCACGCAAACGCTTCCCCATGTGGTGGTTTCGGATATTAAATTCCGCGACGAATTTGATCCGCTTGACCAGCGCAAGGGCGTCACTTATGCCGATTCGCTGTTCAATAACCTGACGGGCGAATGGTATCAGTTCAACATTCCCCGTTACCTGAAGTATATTGATCCGCTCGACCCGAACGGCTCGGCAAGCAACCGGAATATCGACCGTACCGTGTTGCGTTATGCCGAAGTTTTCCTTCTCCGCGCGGAAGCAGGCAACGAATATGACCGTGCCCCCAACGCAACAGCTTACACTGACGTGAACACGGTACGCCGGCGCGCTTTCATCAACACGCCCCGCCCGACAGACTATGATATTCCCGCCGGCCTGGATTACGAAGGCTTCAAAGCCCGGATACAGCAGGAGCGCACGTTTGAACTCACCTACGAGCAAAATCGCCGTCTGGATCTGGTGCGATGGAGGATTCTGGTAAAAGCCCTGAAAGAGTCGGGCGTTCCGGCGAAACAGAATGTGAGCGCCAAAAACTACCGCTTCCCGATTCCGGGTTCCCAGCGCAACATCAATCCCGAAAAGCTGTGGCAAAACTACGGCTACGACGGCAGCGCCGTCACCGAAAACCCGTACAGGGATTATGAACCGGGATGGACGGACAGATGAATGGAGAATGGAGCAGTGTTTCAACCCTGTCGGTAGCTTCGCAGCCTGTCAGGTTGATATACGTAAGCTTACGTAAAACGACCTGACAGGGTCGCCCCGACCTGTCAGGGTCAATAAAATAAAAAAACCACCCTAAAACAAATCTTTTTTTGTTTTTGTTCAAAAACCACTTATATTTGCCCCTGGATTTTAATAAAAAATTTGATTCAAAAAGTATGCTCATCATATCGAAATCTTTCGAAAATTTCTTACAGGCAGTGTCCGGTGTAACGTTCGGTGAATCACCGAATGGCACGCCATTTGCAGAGAGAGAGAGAGAGAGAGAGAGAGAGAGAGAGAGAGAGAGAGAGAGATGAGCAGAGTCTAAACATTATATACGCGCGCG
>JAISCQ010000273.1 GCA_031265445.1 Bacteroidales bacterium | reverse complement strand
TGATAGATTTGAAAAATTTTTGCTAACCCTCGCGCGCGTGCGCGTTATATATAATGTAAGTCTCTCTCTCTCTCTCTCTCTCTCTCTCTCTCTCTCTCTCTCTCTCTCTCTCTCTCTCTGCAAAAGTCGTGCCATTCGGTGATTTACCGAACGTTACACCGGACATTGACAGCAAGAAATTTTCGAAAGATTTCGATAGGATGAGCATACTTTTGATATGTTTTTGAATGAAAAACCAGGGGACAAATATAAATGGTTTTTGAACAAAAACAAAAAAAGATTTGTTACAAGAGATTTTTTTTATTTTTTTGACCCTGACAGGTCGGGGCGACCCTGTCAGGTCGTTTACGTAAGCTTACGTATACGAACCTGACAGGGTCAAGACCGCAAAGACGCGATGCATCGCGTCTCTACAATGCAGCCTGACAGGTCAGCGCTTTGCACCGATACCGGGAACAGCGCCAGACCTGTCAGGGTCAAAACCGTCAATATTCCATTACTCAAGCTCCACCAGTACAAATCCTTTAGAAAACCTGTCGCCTGCTTTTACATGTACGTCTTTCACCTTTCCGGCAACCAAAGTCTGTACGTTGTTTATCATTTTCATGGCTTCGAATTTCACCACGGTCTGACCTTCTTTCACCCGGTCGCCTTTTTCCACCAGCACATGAGTGACGGTTCCGGGAAGAAATGCGGTCACTTTCCGGTTGTCGGGCGGCGACCATGGTTTGCGGTTCCTGTACCTGACCGTAAATTTTGTTTTATAGGGTGTTTCGTCCACCAAAAAGGTTTCGAATGGATCCTGGTTGCTTTTTCCTGTCATATTTATTCACTTTTAAGTCCTCATCCGCCTCTGTGGAGAGGGGCTTTACATTAAAACGGAGGAATCCCGTGTTTTTTATTCGGGATATGCTGATTTTTATTCACGGATACGCGCAGAGCGTGCATTAACAACTGGCGCGTTTCGACAGGTTCGATTACCGAGTCGATATAGCCTTTGGAAGCGGCTACATACGGATTGGCAAACTTTTCCCTGTATTCGTCTACTTTTTGCTGCCGCATCCTGTCGGGATCTTCGGCAGCCATGATTTCTTTGCGGAAGATGATGTTGGCTGCTCCTTCGGGGCCCATCACGGCAATTTCGGCGGCCGGCCATGCAAATACGTAGTCGGCCCGAAGGTGGCGCGAGTTCATCGCAATGTATCCGCCACCGTATGCCTTGCGGAGGATTACCGAAACCTTCGGTACGGTGGCTTCGCTGTATGCATACAATATTTTCGCTCCGTGGCGGATTACGCCGGCATGTTCCTGGTCAATGCCGGGCAGATATCCGGGCAGGTCGACGAAAGTGATCAGCGGGATATCGAAAGCATCGCAATAGCGGATAAACCGGGCGATCTTGTCGGACGAATCCACATCCAGCACACCGGCAAGGCACAACGGCTGATTGGCCACAAATCCCACCGTTTCGCCGTTGATGCGGCCAAAACCGATCACTGCGTTGACTGCCCACAATTCCTGTACTTCAAAGAAGTCGGAATCGTCAACCACGGCACGGATCACATCGCGTACATCGTAAGGCTGCTTGGGATCGGACGGTACGATCCTGTCGATCCTGTACTCGGCTTTCGGGTCTTTCGGTTTTTGGCGCGGGGCCTTTTCCGAATTGTTCCACGGGATGAAGCTGAGCAGTTTTTTGATCTGCAGGAAACATTCGGCTTCGCTGTTGGCAAAGAAATGCGCGTTACCTGTAATTTCGCTGTGAACGCGAGCGCCGCCGAGGTCTTCCATCGAAATTTCTTCGCCGATCACAGTCTTGATGACTTCGGGGCCTGTGATGAACATCTTCGATATCTTGTCTACGACGAAAACGAAGTCCGTTAATGCGGGCGAATACACGGCGCCGCCGGCACAAGGGCCAAGGATGACGGAAATCTGCGGAATAACGCCCGAATTGATGGTGTTGCGGAAGAATATGTCGCCATATCCGGCCAACGAGTTAACTCCTTCCTGAATGCGCGCTCCGCCCGAGTCATTAATGCCGATGATGGGCATACGCATTTTCAGTGCATGATCCATGATCTTGGTGATCTTGCGCGCATGCATCGACCCCAGCGAACCGCCCGCCACCGTAAAATCCTGTGCATAGATACTGACCGGACGATCATTCACGGCTCCGGTACCGGTAATCACGCCGTCGCCATGCAGGGTAATCTTGTCCATGTCGAAATCACGGGCGTCGTGCTGTACGAACATATCGTATTCCTGGAACGAATCCGCATCAACGATGGAACGCACCCTGTCGCGGGCTGTCATTTTGCCCATAGCAAGTTGCTTCTCGATAGCTTTTTCGCCACCGCCCTGTGCAATCTGCTCTCTTCTTTTTTTGAGTTCTTCGATCTTTTTGTTGAACGCCATAGCGTATTTTGGTTTGGTTAAAAATGATGATAAAAGAGGTTGCAACGTTACGAAATCTATTTGAATTGGAAAATGACCTTTGTCGAAATATATATTTCTCAATGATATAATTTGGGGCATTGCTAATAAAAAATCTATATTTAGTAACATGTAAAAAACAAAATGGCAAGATTTTACCTTATTCTAAAAACAAGTGTACGACAAAATTCCATATCTCAGGCGCGTGCACTGACAGTTCCCAACAAGTCCTGCCAGGAAATACATATTGGTAGAAAAACCATTTACCTTTTATATAAGGCTTGCATGCGATTACCGGAATCGTTTCTTTCGATGACGATACCGACCGATTATGAACTGCCTGTCACGTTCAACTTAATTAGCAACGCTTTCTTTTAGTTTTCGGACTTAATCAACGCCATCAGTTCATCCATCGACAGTTTTGCCGACTGGTCGCTGCCTTCGAGGAGCGAATCGGCCAGGTCGCGTTTGGTATTGTGCAGTTGGATGATCTTTTCTTCGATGGTATGCCGGGCAACCAGGCGATATACGGTAACCGGACGGCTTTGCCCGATACGGTGAGCACGGTCGGATGCCTGGTCTTCGATAGCGGGATTCCACCACGGATCCAGGTGAATGACAAAATCGGCCGCAGTGAGGTTCAGTCCCAGTCCGCCGGCTTTGAGGCTGATGAGGAAGAGGTCGCCTTTGCCTTCCTGAAAATTTTTCACAGCCTCTTCGCGTTTGGTGGTTGGTGTGGAACCGTCGAGATACTGGTAGCTGAATCCTTGCTGATCCAATTCTTCGCGGACAATGGCCAGATGAGTAACAAACTGGCTGAATACCAGGGCGCGGTGACCGTTTTCCTTTAATTCGGCGGCTATCTCCATGAATGTAGCCAGCTTGGTGGAGCCGACGTCAATTTTTGGTTCCACTAATCTGGGGCTACAGCAAGCCTGGCGCAAGCGTGTGATCTCTGCCAAAGCTTTCAAGTGGCGGGTTCCCTGTCCGCTGTCGTCTTTTTCGATGTTTTCGATGGCGCGCCGCCGCAATGCTTCGTAAAATGCTGCTTCTTCTACACTCAGTTCTATTTTGCGGATGATCTCCGTTTTGGGCGGCAACTCGTCCAGCACGGCTGTTTTGGTACGTCGCAGGATAAACGGCGTGATGAGTTTTTTGAGGCGGCGCCGTGCTGTGTCGTCAGTGGATTTGATGAAATGGTCTGAGAAATGTTGCAGGGTGCCCAACAATCCCGGATTAATGAACTGAAAGAGGTTCCACAGTTCGCCCAGGTGGTTTTGGAGCGGGGTTCCCGTGAGTATGATGCGAAATCCCGCCCGGAGCGACATAGCTGCCTTGGATGTCTTTGTATTGTAATTTTTGATGACATGTGCCTCGTCGAGCGCCACTGTAGCCCATTCTACGGCGGTGACGGCTTCCTCTTCGGATTGCAGCAGCCCGTACGAAATCACCAGCAGGTCGCCGGCGCCGAGTGAAGACAGGGTTTCTGCGCGGTTGCCGTTGAGGAGTGTTTTGACGGTCAGCGACGGTGCAAAGCGGTTGATTTCGCTGATCCAGTTGGGTTGTACCGATACGGGCGACACCACCAGCGCAGGGCCTATGGATGCCCGTTGCAACAGTACTGCAATGGATTGCAGCGTTTTCCCCAGCCCCATGTCGTCGGCTAAGCAGGCTCCGGCGCCCCACGTAGCGAGGCGGATCATCCACCGGTAACCTTCTTCCTGGTAGGGGCGCATGTCGGCTTGTAATGCGGTTGGAACCGCTGAGTCGATTTCTTTTGCTTCGCGCAGCTTTTTCCGGAAATCGCGCCAGGCCTTATCTGCTTTCAGGTTCGCGAAATCGTCGAACGAATCGGTTATCGAAGCCGTTGCAAAGCGGTTGATCGTTGCTGTTTTCCTGTTGATATTCGACAACGCGCTTAGCTCGGTCAACCGCCGTTTGAGCCGTTCGCTCAAAGCAATAAACTCGCCGTCGGTCAATTCCACGAAACGGCCATGTCCTTGACGTACCAGCTCCAGCAATTGCGCGATGGTAAGCACTGTTTGTTCGTCTATTTTCAGCTCGCCGTTAAGTTCAAACCAGTTTACTCCGCTCTTCACCCGCATGCTGAGGTTCTCAAAGCTGACCGAATGCCGTACTTTCATGCGTTCTCCTTCGGGCCATTCCACCACAGCAATATCATTGTACTGCCGCAGGATGTCCAACAGCTCAAGCGCATCCAGCGGATCTCCGAAAGTCATTATACCATCGTTCATATCAAAGTTTTTGATGGTTTGGATACCGGCAAGGAGGCGGTCGGCATGCTGTACTTCCAATTCCAGGTTGCGCGACACCTGCAAGCGTTCGCCTTCCTGGTTGGCCAACAGCCGTTTGCCACCCTTTCCCGGTTTGCAATAGGGAGGATGTGCGCCGAAAGGCTTTACAAACATCTCGACTTTCAGCCCTTCGCCTAAAGGCAGCAATTGTACGCGGATGCGCGAATCCGCCTCCACCTGGCGCGCCTGCGTGTCGCTGCTCCCTATCTGGAGGTCGGTTTGCACCGTCAGGTAAGCGCTGAAATGCTCCAGCACCTTCATCAGTTTCTCGCGTCCCGCTTCGGGAATCTTCCGCCCTTTCTTTACCGCTTCGATGATTTCGCGCTGCTGCTTGCTGATCTGGTAAACCTTGTAGCGTATGTTGGTTTCCTTTTCAATATATACCTCGCTTCGCATATCGGTTATATCGCTTTCGAGCATGTAACCGCCTTTGGCCGAATCCACCACGCTCAACACGGGCCGGGCCTTCACCAGTTCTACCGGTATTTCGCTGTCGGCCAAGAAAACATGCGGATGCCCCGTCATCTCAGCAATGGCCCTCTTATCCAAATTGTAAGAAAAACGATTGGCTGTGTTTGCAATCCGCTGGTCCTGTTCGGTCATCCCGTCGGTCCTGCAGGCGGTGAAATTTATCATGGAAATATTACGTCCGGTAGTCCATCCGCCGCCTGCCTGTCTGATTTGCAACACCGGCTGGGCACAGCCTTGCTCGGGATAAAACCGGTAGGCAATACGCGTCTTACCTTCCTCGGCTTCCTTCCTGACAAGCGCTTTTACCGCATCAAGCGAAAAATATGTATTGAGTTGCTTCTCCCATTCTTCCACCCGTTTGATTCGTGACAAGGCAGGCTTGTATTTCAATTTTTTCCACAATTGGGTGTAAATATCCGCAGCCTCTTCCGATTCCATATTCTTCAACGCATAAGCGGCTTCGTAGGCTGCCGACAGATAACCGTTCGTGAAAGCCCTTTTTACCAATTGCAACGCTTCCGGCATGTATTTTACCGGATCATGGGGATGTTCGCCGGTAACCCCGAGCGCTATAATTTTCCACAGTTTTGCGATCATGCTTTCATTAGGTCCGAAACTTTTGAACCGTCCGGAGTACACATCGGCATTGTTTAACATCAGGTAGCGGCATAAATCTGAAAATATCAGGTCTGTAGTGGTGATATTCTTGGTTTTTGGGTCGATAATCCGCCCCAACACGGGAAGATAGCTTTTCGGTTCGCCCATAAGCAGCGCTATAAGATAAAACAGAGCTGCCTCGGGAACCGTCGGTATATAGGATTGCTTATATTCCCGCCGTTGCTTTTTCAGGCCTTTTTCGAATAAATCCAGCGCCTGAACTTCATCGCCGCCGGCAAAATACACGGATGCTTCCGCGTAAAGGCTAATCGGACAGTCCGTATCTTTCACCAGATCGTATGCCTGCTCCCAATTGCCTTCAATCAGTGCCAACTGTGCATACTCGACGAGCATGGCAGGGGTTTTTTCGACGGACAGTTTTGCTCCTACCCGGTGCAGGATGTCGATTGGATTGAGGTAATAAGTAATATCCTTTGCTTTTTTACGACAGAGATATTCGGCAATTCCGGCGGATATGCGTCCGAATACCTGGTCGTAGCGGGGCTGGGTAAACATTGCCAGCAAGTGGTCGACCTGACTGGGAGACAGCAGTATATTTTTTCCACAGCCGTTCAATTGTTCGGGATGGTGCCACAGGGCTTCGAGGTACGCAACAAGGTACGCATTGCTATGCCCGTAATAGCGATGATATCTATGGACTGCCAGCATGTTTTTTTCCTCTCTGTAATCTTCAATCAGCGGATATAGCCATACTACATAATAGCCGCTCAACAGGTAGTTTTTGTAATAGTCGCTCACAATAAAATGCCTGCTCTTACCGTCTTCCAATACTTCGCGTATGCGAATATCGGGGATATTTTTCCTGAAATTAACCACTTTGGAAAAGGGGACAATTTCAATGGAACTGGGGCTTAGCGCTAAAATTTGGTAAATATGCCTGGCATCGGCATCAAGATTTGTATAGAAATCTTCAAAATTAAGATCCATATTCCGTTCCTTTTTAGTCGCAAAGTTATAACATTGACATAGTTTCCGAAAATTTATTTTGAACGAGTTATGAACAGCCAAATCGCTTTTCAATCAATTGGATAGTTCTATGACGAATCGTACGGGTAGATAAAATCATGTCTTTCCCGGAGGATTTCAATCTAAGGCTGTTGCAAACAGTAACCTCAAGATATCAAAGGTTACTGCTTCAGGGTATCAAAGGGTACTACTTCGGGGCATCAAAAGTTACTACTTCGGGGTATCAAAAGTTACTGCTTCGGGATATCAAAGGTTACTGACGCTCCGATCATGACAAAAATTATTCCGGAAAAAGACCGGCTTCACTCTTTTCGTCGTCTTCAAACAGTATCTTTTTGAGTTTTTGATACAGGAATGAAAGCACAAGCAACACCACGCCCAGCACCACAAAAGCTATAATCTTAGCGCCCTGCGATACATTGCTGAGGTCGTACATAAAAAGTTTGCATAACGCCAAACCTAACAGTGACAGCGATATGATGCGAAGCGTTTTGTATTTGAGATGCATCCCCAGCCACATCTGCACAAAAGCGCACAAACTCCACAAGATCGTCACGGTTGCCTTGTTGTTGACAGATATACCATGATTCAAATTGATCTGGTCTATTACCTCAACAGAGGCAATACCGAGAGTAATGACGGCTGCTGCATTGAAAAACCATATCATCGTTTTTCCGGCTGCTGATTTGAGCTGATGTTTCTTATAAAAAATACGGGCAAAAGTTGCGAATAAGCCGCACAGTGCTGCAAAACCGGACCAGTAGAGCGCAACAGGCAAAGCATATGGCTTATGGTTATACGACAGCGATACCAAGTCGGAGTACAGGTCGAATGTCATCAGCCAGTAATACAGGCAGCCGGCCGACCACAGAGAAATCACGGCAATGAACCTGAATAAACAGGCGGATGCACGGCGCCCGATTATAACAGTCAGTCCGCATATGAAAATCAATATGTAAGCCATTTTCCAAAAGGAAGTATCATCGATGCCGGTATACATATATATTTCGCGGTTGCCGGTGTAGAACAGCATTACAGCGGCAACCGCGCCGATAGCGGTTGGCAGCCAGCCCGACACCCATTTGCGCTCGGAATGTTCGTTGCAATGGAGGCGCAGCAATAAGCCGGATACAACAAGAGCCAACGACACATACAGGCGGGTGATGAAATACCGGTTGACAAAAATGCTCCCTTCCAGAGCGCGATGTATGCGGATTTCGTAATCGTATGACATATCCTGAATGCCGTGAAGGGTCAGCATGCTGACTGAAGTAAACGCCAACAGTATGAGCGAGCCGCAGTAATAAATGACGGCATTTGATTTACGGAAAAGCCACAGCAGCAACACCGCTTCGGTAGCCCAGAACAGGGTGATACTGCTGCCGTTGAACTGCATGGGGACGGCAAGCGTTACATAGCTGATGGTCAGCCCTGCAAACAGGTGAAACAGAATCTGATCTTTCTTATTGCCGTACAGCATCAGGGCTATAACAGCATTGATCACAGCCAGCAATGCCGTCAACAGCCCCTTGTAACTGTCGGCCTCCATGCGTTGAAGCAACAGTACGCCTGCCAAAAGGTAGAAAAAGGAATTGGCAACGAGCATGATGATGTACAACGCATGGTTTTTCGACCGGTCTCTGCCGCGGAAAACCTGTACCAGCGGCATGAGCAGGAAGATGATGTAAAAGACGCTTGCGTATAGCAGCAATGCCGAATCGCGCGTAATATCGCTTGCCGTCTTATGGAACAGGCTGGCATCCCTGGAGTAATACAACCAAAAGATCAGTTGTGTGCCGATGAAACTGATGACCGGCAGTTCCTTCCATTGCTTGTGCAGCGAAAGGGTCAGCATTCCGGTATTGAGGATGGCAATGTAGGTAAACAACACATGGTAGTTGCCATCGCCGCGGCCGACCATAAACGGGGTCAGCATCCCGCCGATAAGCGACAGAATGGCCAATTCGCGCCGGTTATACAACATGGACAGCCATACTGAGAAAGCCGTGACAGCAACCATCATCAGGAAGGAACCGGTTTGACCGAAAAGGTTATATTCGCGGAAAGCAATGGCCACCGTGAAATAGAACAGTGCCAGGGCGCCTCCCGTAAGCACCGAACTGAAAGCCCGGTAAGTCTTACGGAAACGGTATGCCAGCGCCAGCAATACGCCGCCGCTCACGAACCCGATGACTACGCGTCCGATCTCGTTGATCCAATCGTTATCAATGGCATATTTCACAAACAGACCGATACCGATTACCAGCGCTCCGATACCGATCTTGTTGATCAGGTTTTCACCAATGAACTGTTCGAAGTTAAAACCTTTCGCCGGTTTTGCCTTTGGGTGTTGCATGCATACCGGTTCGGTACGTCTTTCCTGTACGGATGGCTGCGGAATGGCGGGTTCCGGCGTTTGTCCCGTCATTACCGGCTCAGGTTCGGGTTCTGCAACCGGGATTTCTTCAACAGCGGGTTCCGGCTCTTCGTATTCTACGACAGATTCTGCTACAGGCGCATCAGCCCGTTCGGGAACAGGTATTTCCTGCTCCTGCTGTTCAACTTCCGGTTTGGGATCGTCCACTCGTCTTTCCGTAACAGATTCCTGTGGCATATAGGCTTTGTGGTCAACTGCAACATAAGATGCAGCAACATTCTCAGCAGGTTTCGGCTCGGGTTCTGCTTCTACTTCTGCGACAGGCTTTGCCGCCATGTTTTTCAAATCCTGCGACAGTTGCATGATACGCCGGTTGAGTGCTTCAACTTGCCCCTTGAGGCCGCTGACCATAACCATGAGAATAACCGGGACAACAAGGATGCCTGTGACTAACAGTACGCCCAAAAACGCAAAAAAACCTTCCATACAGTTGATATTTATCAAAGAAGGGGCAAAGCTACGGGAATTTTTGATAATATCCGAAAACTACATACACATTAGTTATATGTTAATTTTATTTGGGGTTTTTATTTTTTGATTACATTTGTGTGTTAGAAAATAAGTGTCTTTTGTATAAAAATTGAATAACGTCTCAAAAATAATGTTATGAAACGGAGAGAAAACCTTTTATGGATCCTTATATCCGTCTTTTGTCTGCAGTTTGCAGGATGTGACAGTTCGTCATACGAATATCCGTTCAGGAATCCGAACCTGTCTGTCGAAAAACGTGCGGCAGACATCGTTTCGCGGCTCACGCTGGACGAAAAAATCGCTCAAATGCTGAACCGCACACCGGCGATAGAACGCCTCGGTATTCCGCCGTATGACTGGTGGAACGAGTGTCTGCACGGGATAGGACGTACCGAATACAAGGTAACAGTATTTCCGCAGGCTATCGGGATGGCGGCAGGATGGGACGCGAACGCCATCAGGCAAATGGGTAACTTCACGGCTGAAGAAGGCCGCGCCATCTACAACCTGTCCCAGGCAAAGGGAGATTACAGCATATACCACGGATTGACCTACTGGACACCGAATATCAACATCTTCCGTGATCCTCGCTGGGGACGCGGACAGGAAACATACGGAGAAGACCCGTTTTTGACTGCTTCGCTTGCCAAAAATTTTGTACAGGGTTTGCAGGGCGACAACAAAACATATCTGAAAGCCGCCGGATGCGCCAAGCATTTTGCCGTTCACAGCGGACCCGAATCAAGCCGCCATACCTACAACGCCGCAGTGTCCGAGTATGATTTGTGGGATACTTACTTGCCGGCATTCAAGGAATTGGCCGACACGAAAGTCGCAGGATTCATGTGCGCCTACAATGCCTACGAAGGACAGCCATGTTGCGGCAGCGACAAATTGATGATTGATATTTTGCGTAAGGACTGGAAATACAGGGGCTACGTGACTTCCGACTGCGGAGCGATTAACGATTTCTACACATCCCATAAAACACATCCGAATGCTGCCGCTGCCGCTGCCGACGGTATCTACCACGGTACGGACGTCGATTGCGGGCGGGAAGCCTACATGGGACTGAAACAGGCCGTGGAACAGGGACTAACGACCGTTGAACAGATTGACATATCCCTCAAAAGACTCTTCGAAACCCGTATCCGTCTTGGAATGTTCGACCCTGCGGAAAAAGTTCCCTTTTCCAAAATCGGATCAGACGCCCTGTCGAAAAAAGAACACAAGGATCTGGCTTTGAAAATGGCTCGTCAGTCGCTGGTGTTGCTCAAAAATAACGGTGTATTGCCCTTGAACGGGGAAAACATCAGGAAAATCGCCCTCGTAGGCCCCAATGTCGATAATCCCGAAGTCCAGCTGGGTAACTATAACGGATTTCCGACCGAAACAGTAACTCCGCTGAGCGGAATCAAAAAAGCGCTGCCCCATGTGGAAATCATCAGCGAACCGGGTTGTAACCTGACGGACAATATTGAAATCCGAAAACTGGAAAACTGCTTCCCCGGAGGTTTTTCCATGGAATTTTACAATAACAGGGATCTGGAAGGAGACCCTGCATATAAGGGACATGCGCCGGAAATACATTTTTCGAACCCCGAAACCAAAGCGATTGCCGAAGGCGTCCATCCGACGGATTTCTCATCGCGTTTCGAAGGCGTATTCGAATCGCCGGTAAGCGGACCGGTTGAACTCAAAATAGCTTACGACGACGGTTTCCGGCTTTTCCTTGACGGGAAAAAGGTCGCCGAATCCTGGGGCGAGGGCAACAGAACCGCCGAATACAGACTCGACGCCGTCAAGGGAAGAAAATACCGCGTGAAACTGGAACACAAACAGCATCGCGGAGGCGCGCGTATTGAACTTTCGGCGAATATCCGCATCACAATGGACGTGGAAGTAACCGCCGGCAAGGTAAAGGACGCCGATGTAATTGTTTTTATAGGAGGTATTTCGCCGCAGGTAGAAGGAGAAGAAATGGACGTCCGGATTCCGGGATTCTACAGGGGCGACCGTACTTCGATCATGCTGCCGCAGATTCAGACGGATTTGTTGCAGGCGCTGAAAGCTATCGGCAAACCGGTGGTATTCATACTCATGTCGGGCAGCGCAGTCTCCTTCCCGTGGGAATCCCAAAATATTGACGCCATCGTCAGCGCATGGTATGGCGGAGAATCCATTGGCGATGCTCTTGCCGACGTGATCCTCGGAAAATACAATCCATCCGGCCGCCTGCCCGTTACCTTCTATGCAAGCGATTCCGATTTGCCCGATATCGAAGATTATAACATGAACAACCGTACATACAGATATTTTAAGGGGAAACCCTTATATCCGTTCGGTTACGGACTCAGTTATACGGCTTTCTCGTATCAGTGGGACGTTCAGCCGAAAAAGGAATACAAACAGTCCGGAACGGTCGACTGTTCGCTGAAAATTGCAAATACCGGAAAACTTGGCGGCGACGAAGTGGCTCAGGTGTACCTGAAGTATCCGGATGGTAAGGGATTTCCGTTAAAGGAACTGCGTTATTTCGAAAGAAAATATATTCCCGAAGGACAAACCAAACAGATAAAAGTTTCCATTCCTGTACAACAGTTGGCAAAATGGGACGAAAAAGCCGGGAAACTGCTTGTTCCCACAGGAACCTATTCCATCTATGCCGGAGGTAATTCCGAAAACGAAGCGATTGCCGCAAGTTTTGAAGTTAAATAGAACGGATAGATTAATATGTATAAAAATTAGCGATTGTGCTTCAATTCAAATCATTATCATTCGGGCTTATTTTTATCGTCATCGTTTTTTCGGGTTGTTTTGCACAAAACAGTTACCGGTTAGATAAACCCGCAGTAGATAAAAGAGTAGAACTGTTAAGCATTGTCTTCCGGCTTGCCGGCAACGATGAGTATAACCGGGATCATTTTAAACGCTATACCGACCGGATTGACCGTCATTTCACGCCTTACAGAAATCACGAATTAATTCGATTTGCCAAAAAAATGGCGGAAGAAAGGGGTGTAAACTTTGACGCCGTGATGTTTATGGCTGTTCATATCGACGAAAATCTCAATCCCCTGGTGAAATTTACCGACAGGATTCCCGAACCTCGATGGGACAAGAAAAATGCCGACAAATTTGTCAAACTTTTGAAGCAATTCTATATTGACGCTCGGTGCAGGCAGTTTTTCGAAAGTAACGACAGTCTGTATGCCGAAATAGGCAAACGTTTCCTTCCCGTTTATGAGAGCCTGGATGTGAACTGGTACGGCTCTTTTTACGGCAGGGAACCGACCGAAACATTTGTTATTGTCAATGCGCCGGCCGCCGGGGGAAACAATTACGGCCCTTCGGTAAATCTTCCGGATGGAGAAAGAAAAGTATACGCCATCATGGGAATATGGGAGGTCGACGATTCCGGCATGGCCATATTTCGTAAGGACGCTTATTTATTTACCCTGGTTCATGAATTTAATCATTCATTTGTAAATTCCCTGATAGAGAAAAATGAAGAAGCGTTCAAAAACAACGGTGAACGAATTTTTGATCAAGTCAAAGAAAAAATGTATCCTCAACATTACGGGAACTGGAAAACCGTATTATACGAGGCGCTGGTAAGAGCCGCCGAAATCAAATACATGCTGGATCATCATTTTGACAGGGGAATCATACAGAATGTCATTAGAGGGGAAGTTGAAAAAGGCTTCCTCTGGATAGAAAAACTTGTTGGGGAATTGCAAAAATACAGCGACAACAGGACTGTTTATCCGACATTGGAGCGTTATATGCCCGAACTTATCAAGGCTTACGACGGATATGCGAATTTTGTTGAAAAATATGAAGAAAACATACCCCATGTGGTTTCCATCAATGAATTTACGAACGGCGATACGGATGTAAGCGCCGGAATAAAAACGATCACCGTCAACTTCGACAAACCGCTTGCCGGAAAAGGATATTCCATTTTTCTCGGGAACAAAGGAAAAGATGCGTTTCCGAAAATGGGCGGCATTACATATTCGGACGACAAAAAATCGGTGATTATGGAGGTCTCTTTGGAAAAAGAGAAAGAATATCAGCTCATTATGAAAGGATGGAATTTCAAAACAGCAGATGGAATCGGAATAGCGGATTATGAAATAAATTTTCAAACGAAATAACGGCCATGTACAATATCAATTATTTCATGTAATGTTGCGCCATTAATACAAATCTACCATGAAGAGCCTGGATATTTTATGTTCCTTACTTTTGACTGTCTGTTTTAGCTGTAGCGTTATCGCGCAATCATCCGGGACGGAATGGGATCATTATTTTACGGGAAACATCCGTTTTGAAGATCAGGCAGCTGGTTCCGAAGGTTCCAAAATATATGCCGCCATCATCCCCGATCCTGCCGCCTATATCAGGGAAAGCGCTTTACAGGTATTGAAAACCCTGTATTTTTCGCCGGACGACAGTATTCCTCAAATAAAAACCATTCGTTATACATTGAGAGACTATGACGGGATTTCGGCGAAAAGCGGTTCGGGCAGTCATATTTCCATCGTATACAGTACACAATGGATCGAGAAAAATTTCGTTAACAGCGATACGGCAAAACTTGATTACGAAACCAGAGGAGTGCTGTATCACGAATTAACCCATGCTTATCAGCTCGAACCCCAGGAATGTGGAACATATTCCGACGGAGGAGAATTTTGGGCCTTCATCGAAGGTGTTGCCGACGCGGTACGTGTTGCGAATGGCTGTTTTCGCCCCAAAGATCGTCCGAAAGGTGGAAAATATATGGATGGATACCGGACTGCCGGCTTCTTTCTCTATTGGTTAAGCCAAACAAAAGACCCTGATTTTATCCGTAAATTCAACCGAACAACCCTCGAAGTGATCCCATGGTCGTTCGACGGCGCATTCAAACATGTTTTCGGAGACCAAAAAGAATATCATATAGACGCTCTCTGGAACGAATACATGATCGCCATGGGAGACGGAAATTAACGGGAATAGAAGTTCTTTTTGCCTCTACTCAAGCAAAAATTAAAAATCACATAAAAATATTCAAAATATTTTCAGGAACATGCATCAAATATCATTACCTTTGTAAGGTAAAAACCGATCGTTTTATGCAAAGAAAATACACCCTAACGATGGTCAGCCTGTTCGTATTGTTGTCTGCTTATGATCTTGCAGCCCAATCCGATTCGACTGCCAACGCCGTCAAGTACACGACCGAATTCAGGTTCAGGGAAGGGTTTTATCTGAACTTTGAGCAGGTGAAGAGCAACAAGCCGATACCCAAATCACGGATTTTAACCTCGATCGACTATAAAAGCAAGACGTTTTTCGATCAGGTGACCGAAGCGCAGACAATTACCTATTTCGACGACCTTGGCAACAGCCAGGAAGTCCAAACCAACCAGTTGTGGGGATATTGTAAAAACGGGATACTGTACATCAACATCGGCGGCACATTCAACCGGATCACCATCATGGGCAATATCTGCCATTTTGTGGCCAATGTCACCACCTACACCAGCCGGTACAACAGTCCCTACGGATACGGATACTATCCCTATAGCTATTCGCCGTATGGTTACTCGCCCTACGGCTATTCGCCTTACGGTTACGGATCGCCCGGCTACCGGACAACCGAACTGAAGCAATTCCTGCTCGATTTCAATTCCGGCAAAGTGATGGAGTACGATTCCAAAAACGTAGAGATGTTATTAATGTCCGACCCTGAACTTCACGACGAATTTTCGGGACTGCGGTCGAAAAAGCAACAGCAGCTCCGTTTTATGTATATCCGGAAGTATAATGAGCGACATCCGCTATACATTTCCAAATAATGGAGTAATACAATTGTTTTATCCTTCATTTCATGAAACATTCTTTCCTGTTTTACCGATCGATTGTCCGCCTGGTTACGTTATGTACCGTGGCGATCCTGAGTCTTCCGTCCAAGGCTAATGACCCTGTTCCAACCGGTAACAGGGTCGTTTATATATTCGACCTCAAGAAAGAAATAGGTCCTGCGACATGGCGTACCACCATGCAAAGCATCGATCGGGCGGTAGCGATGAATGCGCAGCTCATCATCATCCACATGAATACCTATGGCGGCATGGTGGATGCAGCCGATTCCATCCGTACCAGGATCCTCAATTGTCCCATCCCCGTATACGTATTTGTTGATAATAACGCTATTTCGGCCGGAGCGCTGATCGCCATTGCCGCCGATAAGATCTACATGCGCGAGGGCGCCAGTATCGGTGCGGCTACGGTGGTGCACCAGACGGGCGAAGCTGCGCCGGACAAGTACCAGGCGGTCATGAGGTCGAAGATGCGATCCACCGCCCAGGCGCACGGCAAGGATACGATTGTTACCGGGAAAGATACGGTTTACCGTTGGCGGCGCGATCCGCAAATCGCCGAAGCAATGGTCGACCCGAGGGTTGTGGTGAAGGGCGTGGTCGATTCGACAAAAGTGCTGACGCTAACCACAGAAGAGGCTATCAAACTGCATTATTGCGAAGGCAAGGCCGAAAAGATCGAAGACATCCTGGTTGCCAACCACATGAGCGATTATCAGGTGGAACGCTATGTCCTGTCGCCTCTGGAAAAGGTGATCCAGTTCCTGATCAATCCGTACCTGCAAAGCTTGTTGATTATGTTCATCATTGGCGGCATTTATTTCGAATTACAGACGCCCGGCATCGGATTCCCGCTGGCGGCTGCCGTTATCGCCGCTTTACTCTACTTCGCGCCGCTTTACCTCGAAGGACTTGCCAATCATTGGGAATTGCTGGTCTTTTTAACGGGACTGATCCTGATCGGGATTGAAATATTTGCCTTGCCGGGATTCGGGGTGGCGGGCGTTTCGGGGATTATCCTGATGGTGCTTGGTCTCAGCCTGGCCATGGTGGACAACCTCGTTTTCGAATGGGATTTTACCGCCGGGCTAATCGCCGTTTTCAAATCCATCTGTATCGTTGTCGGATCGTCGGCGCTGGCGCTGGCGCTTTCGATATGGCTTGGCAAGTCGTTTCTTGATAACCCGCGCCTGAAAAGAGTCATGCTCATGGCGGAACAGCGCAGTTCGGAAGGATATGTGAGTTTCGACAATTTGTCGGGACTGATCGGCGTTACCGGGACAGCATGCTCCATGCTGCGTCCTGCCGGAAAGGTGGATATCGATGGAAAACTGTACGATGCGATCTGTGAAATCGGGTACATCAACCCCGGCGAACAGGTAAAAGTAATCCGGTACGAAACCGGGCAATTATATGTCATCAAAGCAGGTGAACGTTAATACATGAATCAATGACTTCCATAAGCATCCTGTTAGCCGCGGCTGCCAGCGCAGGCTTCATACACACCATCCTCGGCCCCGACCATTATGTGCCGTTTATCGTCATGTCCAAAGCCCGAAAATGGAGTTTGAAACAGACCCTGTTCACCACGCTGTATTGCGGCATAGGGCATGTGGCCAGTTCCATCATCATCGGATTTGCGGGGATTGCACTGGGTTACGGTATTTCGCACATCGAAGGGATTGAAGCCATTCGCGGAAGTTTAGCCGGATGGGCATTTTTTGTTTTCGGCTTTGCCTACATGACTTGGGGCATTTTCAAGGCCATCAGGAACAAGCCTCATACGCATTTCCATTCGCATGGCGGCGACAGGGCGCATATGCACGAACATACGCACCACACCGACCATGTCCACGTACACCCGGAAAGCGCGAAAATGCTGACGCCTTGGGTCTTGTTCATCATATTTGTACTGGGCCCCTGCGAGATATTGATCCCATTAGTGATGGTGCCGGCCGCCCATCACGACACCAACGGAATTGTAGCGGTCTCGCTGCTGTTTTCCACCATCACCATATTAACCATGTGTGCGGCGGTAACCATTGGATATTATGGTTTTAAGATACTGCCAACCGCAAAAATCGACCGGTTCATGCACGCTATTGCCGGTGCAACCATCTGTCTGAGCGGTTTCGCCATCCTGTTCCTGGATTTATAGAAACGGGTTACGACCCTGAAAATCTGCGCAGATTTCTCCCAAACTTACGTAGATTTCTCCCAAACCTGCGTAATGTCTTGTCAAACTTCAAATGATCCTGTCAGCAGCTTCGCAGCCTGACAGGTCGTTATTGCAGTGACCTGACAGGATCTTTAGACCTGTCAGTCAATTTCCCGTCACCGGTCGTATTTTTCTATTTGCTTTTCGAGATATTCTCTTTCCGGCAGTCGCGGTATCTCCTTCGTCAAGGCCATTTTCCAATATTGAACGGCTGTTGCATATTCTTTTCTCGATTGGTGCCAATCGCCCAGCAAGCAGTATACCCGGAACATTTCGGGATTAGTTTGCACGAACCTGCTTGCAAAACGCTCGTCTACCAGTCTTTTTCCCTTTCCATTACGGTCCATGTCGGTTCTTAACGAGTCGCACATCTGCCGGTAACGCAGAAATTGTGCGTAGTCGGGCGAATACAGCAAGCTGTCGGCGGAGATGTTGCCTGCGATTTCGGGAAGGCGCCCGGTATGCATCAATCGAATCATCGGCATGGCGAAAATACTGTCGGCGTTGTATGCAACCAGTTCGCCCAATTGATACGGATGCGTCGACACCCAGAATTTCTGCTTCGCCGGCTTGAAAATCACTGTGTGATGGGCGATCAGCTGATTGATTGCCTTTTCGTTTCCATAGCCGATTGTTTTCCCGCCTAAACCACGAGTATCGCGTAATACGGCGGCGATAGCGGTTTCGTTGAACACCGCGCGGGCGGCCAACAGTTCTTCGGCGCGGGCAAGTCGATATGGACTGTCGCTTTCGCGGATATTATCAAGATTCGTTGCATCGCCGACAAAGAGATCGCTTTGGAAATGGTTGGTACAAATGATCTGGTCGCCGACGGGAGCGTATAATCCCTGTTTTTCAGGAGTTTTTTCGATCGTAGCTGCCCGGTTATCCGTACACGAGCCAATCAGGAACGACTCCGAAACAAAGACGCTGCGCCTGTCGGCGATGGCATAAGCCTCGTCAATGGTAGCCGCGTATTGCAGGATTTCGCGCGCCAGAAGCGATACCGGCATCGCCGAAGCGGCAGGAATATCCGACTTTGCTGCATTGATGGTTACGGTCAGTCCTTTTTCGTTCATGCCGGAAAGTACACCGCACATATCTGCCCAGCTGACCATGGTAAAACGGTAGCCCGAATCGGGCCGGATGAAACACACGATCCTGTTTTCGGCAAAACGTTCGCCTGCGTAGAAATCGAAATTGCGTCCTACCGCCAGACAGCTGTCTGCCGTACGCCCGTTCCACAATGCAAACGAGGTACAGCCCACCATATTCATATTCTGTAAGGCGTGCCCCATATCGTGTGCCGCATGGTAGTTGAGTTGCCGCAAGTACGGATCGGCAATGAAGTCGAACCGGGGCGATGCCGACAGCGATGTGCCGTAAATCTCCTCCAGGTATTCCTGCGGGACGTATTCGGGCAGCTTGCGGTTGAACCATGCGACAAAATATTTGAGAAGGCGGAGATAGGATGCCGAAGGCACATATTGTCCGATCATCTCCACGAATGCATCTTCCTGGTATTCCAACAATTCCTGCGTTAATTTGCCAAATGCCACGCCGCGTTCGAAACCGCCGCCTTCGAGGTACATTTCCCACAATCCGCCACGACTCCGGTGCAGCCAGTTGCTACCGACCGTATACAGGCTATCGTTGACTTTTACCCGCTGCCATTGCGTACACGACATGTCGGCGACCACAGGCGGAGGAATATTCAAACTCCGGACATACACAACCAGTCCGACCATGCAGGCAAGCAAAACAACAGGTATGATGCAGCGCTTTCTCAAGGATTCGGGTTCCGAAACTGAAATATTTTAAAAAACTTTTCGGGGAAAATGGCCGGCGCGGCTTTCCCGACAGGTTGATACAAATACGTTTTTTCCAGCGTTTCCGATTCGATGAAGCGCTTTTGACCGTTCACCCGGTTGAATAACAAGATAAGGACGCTCAGGATAAGCGCATTGGCAAATATGCCGAAAGCGGCGCCCGCAAGTCGATTGATCATTCCCAAAGCGACGGAATCGGCCACTTTCGAAACCAGATATCCGGAAGTATACACCAGTGTCAGGATCAAGAGGAAAACAATAATGAAGGAGATGATGGAACAAACCAGTTCACTCATCTGGAAATGCTTCTGCATAAAAGGTTCGAGCTTACCGGCGAAAGCAAACCCGCCCCAAATGGCAAGTATCAATGCCAATATCACAAAACTCTGGATGATAAACCCCTTTTTGAATCCTTTATACGCTCCCCACCCCAAGCACAGCAGGATGATAATATCGATCATATAATTCATGAATCTTTATTTATGGTCTTACAATCTCTTCTATGACAGCAATTTTTCATAAAACGCACTGTAATCCTGGATGTACGTTTCGGGGTTGTGCTGAATAACCGGCTTTTGGGTCGTCTTCAGGTATTTGTCCACTTTGGGATTGATTTGATCGCCCACGGTAATAAATCCGTCCGAAAAGTTGATCGCCAGCTTACTCAGCGTCACATAATCGGGATTTTCCAATACGGCCATATCTTTCCTGGTAACGCCATCGGTCAAAGCTTTGGTTTTAAAATCGGGGTTGAACTTGCCTTCGAAATCGTCATTATATATGGAGTATACCACCTTTGCTTTCGAAAACAGGGGGTCTTCGCGAAAGGCTTTTTTGACATACAGCGGCACCAATCCTGTAAACCAACCGTGGCAATGCACTATGTTGGGCTGCCAGCGCAGCTTGCGAACCGTTTCGAGTACGCCGCGCCCGAAGAATATGGTGCGCTCATCGTTGTCGGGGAAATACTCATTCAGGTCATTGCTGAGTGTATGTCTGCGGCTGAAATAGTCGTCGTTATCGATAAAATATACCTGCATCCTCGCCGTTTGTATGGAAGCGACTTTGATGATCAGCGGATGGTCGGTATCACTGATGATCAGGTTCATGCCCGACAAACGAATAACTTCGTGCAATTGGTTTCTTCGCTCGTTGATGTATCCGAACCTTGGCATAAATGTACGAATTTCCTTACCCTGTTCCTGTATTCCTTGCGGCAGATTCCGGCAAATTGTCGACATTTCGGTTTCAGGAAGGTATGGTGTAATCTCCTGAGCAATAAATAATACCTTCATGCTATACTTTGTAAAAATACTGATGATTAATTGGGTGCAAAGATAATAAAAAAAAATCGAATATAAACAAATCCCCCGAACGCTCGGGAGGGTAAATTGTAAGTAAAAATGCTTTCCCTGCATACGGGCAGGCCTTGCGAAGTCTTGATTCCTATTCTTTATTCATTCGTACGATCCGCGGCATGAAGCGCCCGTGCACATCCACCAGCGCCGTCTGCGCTTCCATCACACGGTCGATGTTCCTGTAAGCCGGAGACGCTTCTTCAATGGAGCCGCCGATGAGCGTCACGCCTGCCGATGCAAGCATCCTGTTCAGATCCGAACGTGTGAAACTGTCCCTGGCCTTTTGCCATGACATCGCCCTGCCTGCACCGTGCGATGCTGAGTACAAAGCCTCGGGTTGACCTTTTCCGCACACCAGATACCCGGCAGCAGTCATGCTGCCGGGTATGATGCCTGCTTCTCCCGCATGCGCCGGCGTTGCTCCCTTGCGGTGTACCATCACCTCGCGCCCGTCCGAAAGGGTTTCCTTCCATGCAAAGTTATGGTGATGGCTCACATTGGCAATGCTTCGCAATCCCATCGCTTTGGCCAGTACCCAAATTGACTACGCTCGGCATTTTTTGTTTGGCAGATGGATACGCATATTCTATTTTTGCATTGTCTTTAGCAACAAAAAAGCAAGTCAAATAAATCAATCGGCTATTATTCAAATATTTAAAGTTAACACCATGGCAAGAATGATCCATAAGTACGATTCCACAGCGCAGCATTTGCGCATGGGACGGCGGCATGCCCGTTTATGCGACCGGGTAAGCGGAACCAAAAAATTTGCGGCGGCGATACAGCCGTCGCTGGACAGGCTCAAAGAGCAGGAAAAGATACGGAAAACAGCAGTTGAAGCCAAAGAAGA
>JAISCQ010000115.1 GCA_031265445.1 Bacteroidales bacterium | reverse complement strand
TTCAATGTCCATTTCTCCATCCATCACAGGACTGGCATAATACTTTTTGTCGCCGCCTCCCGCTACTCCGGGTTGTCCTTTGGCGATCGCTCTAATTTTAATCGGCATAAAAGAAAAATTAAAAATGAATAAAAAATAAATAATGAATAAAATTTTATTGACCCTGACAGGTCTAAAGACCCTGTCAGGTCTTACATAAGCTTACGAATACCAACCTGTCGGCAAAGACGCGATGCATCGCGTCTCTACAACATAGCCCGACAGGGTTGGAATCGTAAAGGAAACTCCTCCGCTGCCAGGGTCAAAGACCACCGACAGGGCAGGTTAAAAAACGCGGGCCTTTCGGGTAAAGCCCTCGCGGCCCGCGTTGTGACCGGTCAAACCCAATGAATCAGATATCGTCTCCGTAGAAAGAGACTTCGCCCAGGTTGACACAGTTGGTATTGTCCCAGTTCGGGAACTTGATCACCAGACGTATATAACGATACTTTTGGGTTGATTCGGGCAGCGGAAAACTGAACCCGCAAGTTTCGAGCGCCTCCGGCGAATTTGTACTGCCTGATCCCCAGAGCGCCTTATCCGCATCATTACTGCCGCTATTGCCGCTATTGTAAGCTAATCCCGAAGGTTTCACTATCTCAAAATCGCCCAGCTTCACCCAGTCCTCCTGCCAGTTATGAATACCCGATTCGGGTTCCGGAGCCAGATAATTATTATTCACACACCGTACATCAGCCTTGGTCTGGTTGTCGGCATTATTGTTATCCGCATAGTTGGCGGGATTCTTCTGTACGACATAGGTCGTGCGGTAATACTTCTCAAATGCAGCCTGATCCTCAAAATCGTCAAGTTCTTTAGGCGCATCGGTCGCCCAAAGTTCGAAGAATCTCGGACTGTGACCGGTATATGCGGTATTATCACTTCTGGCCCATATTTTGAATCTTGACAGAACTGCTTCGGTTCCCATGTCGAAGGTGAAATGATGCGGATACTTGAAGCGACCGGTTGCATTTGCGGATTGATCTTCGGAATGCAAAATGGTCCTGTTATTGGAGTTATTAACGGCGCCCCCGTCCCAAATTTTAGCCAGGCTACGTTGTCCTGTGCCGAAATCGGTAATGGGTTTCATCCAGTCATCAACGCCAGTACCCGGGTGGGGGCTTGTGTTGTCGCCGGGTTTGAAAGCGGCTACAAATCTGCCTTTATCAATGAGCCGCTCAAACTTGGGCATGATGTAATTCCTCCTAATCGACCGGAAGGTTTCCAGACCGTTTTCGGGAAAATGAACGGTGTACAGCTCTATTTCATCTCCGGTTTCCAGTCCCACCAGCAGGGTTCTTTCTTCGTTGTTGGGTACTTCAACGCTTACCGTCTCCCCGCCCGTATTGACGTATTCCACAACCGTGTACAGCAAAGTTCCGGACGAGGCCAGTTCCCAGTCAATCTGCATTTCGCCCGTTTCGAGTTTGGCAATCTGCTTAAAATTCCGGTTCCGCAGATTTTCCACATATACATCGCCCAGCACGTTTCCCGAAATTTCAACGGTTTTTGAACTGTTCGCGTCCGCGGAATCAAAAATTTGAAATTTAAAGATATATTCGGCTTCGGGGATGTCGTACTGTATGTGCTCCATCCACATTTCGCCTTCGGTAGTGCGGACTACGGGAATCGCAGCGTCTTTTTTAACCATGACGCTGTTCTCGCTTTCTTCCCAGCTGATGACGATTTTATTGATGCGCGGGTCGGCGTTGATTTTCCATCTGAACCCGATTTTGTTGAGCCCCGGCTGTACGGATAACGAATCGACGGCTCCGATATAGACTTCCATACCCCTGTCGAGGTATTTTTCGTGCAGACTGTTCATGTCATCGCACGCGATCATGCCAACTGCGAAGCACGCCGCCGCGATGACCGTTTTGAAAATAATATTACAATGTATGGTCTTCATTTTATTTAAATTTTTATGTTTCATTCAATGGGGAAGTTATGGTCTGTCGTCACCGAATACGGATATTTCTGCGACGTGCAGCGTGAGCGTTTTCCCCCAGGTTTCGTGAACTTCAAACCGGATGTATTTCACTTTCGGCGCACTCTGGTCAAATTCAAATTCGAATCCGGAGATCGCTGCGGCAATGTCTTCGGGAGTGTTTGTTCCCATCGCGCTTCCCGAAGGCTTAATGATTTCGCACTCCGCCAGCAAATGCCAGTCGTTTTTCCATTCGTTGGTGGCGTACCGTGGGTCAGTACGTTCCCATTGCAGCTCGTCAATACCCCATATATCAAACTTCCGCATGTTGTGCTGCGAATAATTGTAATCGCCAATGCGGTTCCATACCACAATCCGCGTCAGTTGCGTCGTTTGCCCGAGATTAACGCTAAAGCGCTGCGGCTCGACCGAGAAATCGTCCGAGGAATGCCATATAGCGTCATCATTATCCGAAACGTCATCCCATATTTTATCCAGCGTTCTGCCGGTACCCCTGATGCCGGTATCTTCTCCGTCCAGATATACGGTACCGAAGAGGGACTTGTCGAGCTTCACTTCATACAGGGGCGTCCGGTCAAAGAAAGCCGTATCCGATTCGTTTTCGTATTTATCGACAATACTGAGTGCAAAACGGCGCGGGTCGGTGTTAAATCCGCGTATGTACTTTTCGCCGGTGGGCAGCGACGAATACACTATATCCTGAAGTTCCAGCACGCCATTGTCGTTGGCCGCCAAAAACGAGATGCCCGACATTGCTTTCGCCGGATTTTCCCATGTAACCTTTACGCCGCCGAAAGCCGGTTCAACCGTAAAGGACTTTAAGATCGCATCCATGGGCGGTTCTAAAGGAATGAAGGTTCTTTGAACCGTATCCGATTCAACCTCGCTGTTGTTGACCAGCGTAAGGGTGAGGTCTACCGGGACAACGGAGCCTATTCCATCCACAATGAGGCTGTTTTGGTAAACAGACGACCTTACGGTGCGTTTTTTGCCGTTATATTCGAACTTGCATTTTACATACGCAATGTCTTCTTCATCGGGCAAGGAGTAGGTAACGTATGCCCCGCCGTTCGTCGGGGTTACCTTCACATGTTCCAGCTTCGAGGGAGGCGTACTGTTGGTGGGAGTTTGCCCTATCGGAGTTTCGGAACACGACATGATGATTGCGGAAAACATCAACCATACGACTATATTTAAAATATATCGATTCATATCCGTACTGTTTAATTTACTTTTCATTATTAAAGATTATTTTTATGACGGTTACCATCCCGGATTCTGTACAAGGTTTCCGTTAATGGTCAGCGAACTCTGGCTAAGCGGCCACAGGTAGTCCTTGTAGGTGAACTTGCGGTTGTTGAAATACACGGTGGTGAGGTAATACGTTTCCGGCCGCGCGCCTGTGTAGTCCCATCCGCGCACCGGCTGGTTGCAGTACGTTTCGGCGTCCAGCCAGCGACGAAGGTCGAAGGAACGCTGCCCCTCGAAGGCGAGTTCGATCAGGCGCTCGCGCTTGATGATTTCGCGCATTTCATCCCTATCGGTCACTCTATAGGGCGCGCTTGACCATCTCCACGATTCAACCACTCCTTCCAGTCCGGCGTGCGTGCGTATTCTGTCGATCCATTCGTAAACTTCGTCGTCGGGCTGGCTTTTTAATTCGTTCAACGCTTCGGCATACAGCAGGTACAGGTCTGCCAGGCGGATGATGGGTATGGAATAGCGGGGAGGATTGGGAGTAGTGGCTCCGCCCGACACCGCCGTATTAGGCGCCGGAATCCTGACGCTTACCATCTTTTTGATGAAATAGCCGGTTACAATATAATGATCCTGCAATCTCCGTCCGTGCGTTTCGCCGACCCGGTTCCTGATCACGATGGTTTCATCTTCCGGTATATTGACCAGCTCATAAAGCCCCCGGTCAAAGCCCAGATTTCCATAGAAACGGGGTTCCCTGAAATAATTCAGTTTCGCGGTCGTTTCGCCTTCCGAGATATAGTACCGGTGCCACCTTCCCAGGACTGCCGTGTCGTTTACCTGGGTTTCGTAACGGTTTTCGTAATCCCAGTAAGGGTCTTCGTCAATAGGAATACCGTTACGGGTGTAAAACATTTCGGCCATTTTCATGGTAGCGCTGATTCGGGCCACTTCGCCCCCGTCGGTAGGATATAAAGCCGGCGTCTGCACCGTTTGAAACTGTCCGTTCCCGTTATTCAGCGCCCAGATAACCCCGTTGTTATAATTGGCGACGCTTTCGCTGACAGCGCCCCTGATCGTAAATTTCCGGACCGTAGTATCGGACATGACGCTGATACCGGGATAAAACTCGAACAGGGCGTGTCCGGCCAGATGACAGGTATCGATGGCGTTTTTGATGGCCGTTGCCGCCCTTTCCCATCTTGCCCGGATGGCCGCTGCGCTGTTATCGTCCGCAATCAGCTGAACGCCCCTTTTATCCTTGAAGTCGCGATAGTATATATAACTTCCGTTGAAAATCGGACTTGCCGCCCACACCAGCGCTTTGGCCCTTACAGCAGTGGCTGCGGCCTTGGTAAGGCGTCCGTATTCCGTGGTTATATCATCGATCTTTAAGGGAAGTTCGTCGCTTGCCAGAGCGTCGTTTAACGTCCTTACGATGTAGTTGACCACATCGTCCACCGGAGCCCTGAATATCTTCACTTCATCGGGCGGAGCGCTCACGTCGATGTTGCTGTCCATAATCGGGATCGGGCCGTAAAGCGTCATCAGGTAAAAATGGAAATATGCCTTCAGTATTTTCACTTCGGCTTTCCATCGTTCCTTTTCCCAATTCTGCATATTGGCAACCTGGTCGATATTTTCGAGGAAAATATTGCAGTCGCGTATCCCGACCCACATGTTTTTCCCGCCGTTTCCGCCATCCCAAAAATTCTGGAGCGGGTTTGATATATTCTGCAATCCCCTGGCGATACGCTGTCCGTTTCCGTTATCGTCCCAGCCTCCGCCCTGAGTGGGGCACCACCACCGGTCATCGCCGCCCATAAAACCCGGATAGTTGAGGATGCTCTCCATATTGGGCAGATAATTGTAACAGCCGTGGAAAAACTTTTCGGCATTTGTCCGGTTCGTAAACGCATTTTCCAGCGTGGCAACGCCGTCGGGCACCACGGCCAGATAGTCCTGACAGTTGGGAAGCAGGACCATGCATGTGAAAAATATGATGATTCTAATTTTCATATCATTAATTTTTTAAAATTCTATATTTAGACCGATATTATATACTCTTTGCAGGGGATAAGCCAATCCGTTGCCCGCCATTTCGGGGTCCCACATTTTGAAGGCCGAAATAACGGCAAGGTTGTTGCCGGAAACATATACGCGCATGCTTTGCATTTTGATCCGCCGCACAATGCTGGAGGGCAGGGTGTAGCCTATTTCGGCGGTTTTAAGCCGCAGGAACGATCCGTTGCGCATGAACCAGGTGCTTTGCTGCGCATTATTCGGGACGATGTTCTCCGACAGTCGCGGCCACAGCGCAAAGATGTCCCGGTTGTCTTCCGACCAGTAACTGTCGGCATAATATTGCAGCATGGCGCGGTTGGTTACCCAGCCGGCCACTCCGGTATCGTTTGAGTAATCGTCGACGAACGGGGCCGTTGCCGTCGGATTAATCCAGAAAGACGACCGCGCCGATCCCTGGAAAAAGCACGAGAAATCAAAACCCCTGTAACCTGCCGATATGCCGAAACCGTATATGATTTCGGGATCGGTGGGGAAACCGATGGGTACAATGTCGTTCGCATCTATACGCCCGTCGCCGCTGATGTCCTTATATTTAATATCGCCGCCGCCATATTCGCTCCAGGTTTGCAGGGGCGTGTTGGCGACCTCCACATCATCAATGAACAAACGTTCGGCAACCAGTCCGAAGTTTTGCGATAATTTGTGTCCTATGCGGCTTCGCCATGGAGCGTCCACAAAGTCAGGCTCTTCATATATGTCGTACTTACCCGCCGTATACGTGAAAGTACCTCTAATGACCGTCCAGAGATCGGGGGTAAACGATTTATTATAATCTACCGAAAACTCAACGCCGCTATTGACGGCCTTGCCGATATTTGCTCTCGGAGTGGCCTGCAATCCCATGGTGGTTGGCAGGTCGGAACGGATTTGCAAAATATTGTGCCGCTGTTCCCTGAAATAGTCTACCTGTATCTCCAGGCTGTTCAAGAGGTTCAGTTCCAGTCCGAAATTGCTTTTTTTACTGACTTCCCATGTGATATCCGGGTCGGCATAACGGCTTATCGAAATACCTGCCCTCGCAATGGACGGGTCGCCGAAAGAGTAAGCTCTGCCGCCGTCGTCCATGTTCACATTCGACATATAGAAGAACCGGTCTTCGTCGCGGCCTATAGCGTCATTACCCACCAGTCCGTAAGTCGCTTTTAATTTCAACATGGAAACAAATTTCTTGTAGGGTTCCATAAACGCCTCGTTAGATGCAACCCAGCCGACTCCGATAGAGGGGAAGAAGCCCCAGCGCTGGCTGGAATGGAACCGTTCCGAACCGTTGTATCCAAAGTTACCCTCAACAAAATAACGGTCGTTATAACTGTAGGTAACGCGTCCGGCAAGGCCAAGGTTGCGCGACGGCAGCGCCAGTTCCAGCTGGCTGGTGCCTCCGTCTTTCTTTTCGCGCACGGTATATACCAGCAAGCCCGAAACCGTATGTTTCTCGGCAAAGGAATTGTTGTACATCAGCGCGCCTTCAAAATACATCGTATTCTCCAGGCTTCTTGCAGACGGCAGAAAATTTAGAAAATCCCTTCCGTCTTCGTTAATCGGGTTGAGAATGTAGATGCTTTGATCCGACGTCTCGGCCAAATAATAAAAGAAGGGAACGATCTGCCGTTGAATGGGCACTCTCGAATAACGGTTGATGTTGAACAGTCCCCTTACCGCCAACCCTTTGAGCAGAAAGTCGAAATCCTGTTTCACCTCAAACTGTGCATACATGGTTGAACGGTCTTCACTTTTGTAACCCTTTGTCATTTCGGCATAGGGATTCAAATAAGTGCCGGAAGTGTGATTTCCGTAAAGCACATGCTTGGCAAACTTATTTGCTTCATCAGGTTCGTAATAAGGCTGAAAATAAACCGGATTGGCGTTAATCGCCTTTTTGTACAGGTCGGTTCCGCCGTCGTAAGGTCCCTGATAATCGTCAAACGAGCCGCTTAACCGGACAATGACTTCCGTAGACTTGGTCAGGTTGACATTGACGTTTGAGCGCAGAGAATATTTGCGGATATCAATGTTATTACTGTAACTGTTCTGCGGGTCATTCTTGATGATCCCCTGATCCTTGGCATACGAAGCGGCTATATAATAACGGGCAACCGTTCCTCCCCCGCTTACATTAAGATTATAACGCTGGTTGAAGGTTTTTTTGTCGAAAAGCAGATCCTGCCAGTCGTTTGCAGGATAGCGAACCGGGTCGATTCCGCTTTCGCCTCTGAGGGCTCTTTCGGTATACGCTATTTTCCTTTGGCTGTAAGGCAGCTGCCGACCGGGTGTACGGGTAATCACCGCTTCGTTGTGCAATTTCATATAATTCACCGGATCAACCAGTCCGATATTTCGCGTTGGTTGAGAAAATGAACCTTCCAATCGAAGTTGCACCTTTGTGGTACCTTCACGCCCTTCCTTCGTATTCACCAGAATAACGCCGTTGGCTCCGCGCGACCCGTAAAGGGCCGTTGCGTTGGCGTCTTTCATGATGGAAAAAGCCGAAATATCGTCCGTGGTCAGCCGCGAAAGATCATCGGTGGTCATTTCCACGCCATCAATCAGGATGAGCGGATCCTTTTTCCCGGTGCCGAAAGTAGTGACGCCGCGGATGAAAAACTGGGCATTGTCCTGTCCCGGTTCGCCGGTACGCTGATAGGATAACAGCCCGGCGATTCGGCCGGCAAAAGCGGTGGTCAAATTACTGGAAGGCACTTTCAGTTCCGCCGGATTGATGGTAGCGACCGACGCAATGACGCTTTCCTTTTTCTGCTTTGCAAAGGCTACAACCGTAACTTCTTCCAGTTCGCTGGTTTTCGCCTTAAGCACCACATCAATCTTGCGCCTGTTTTCAACAGCTATCACTGTTGTTTCGTAACCGATGAAAGATATTTCCAATACATCTGTAGCCTGTACGTTGATCGAATACGAGCCGTCCAAATCGGTAGTCACCCCGCGGGTGCTTCCCTGTACGCGAACAGCAGCGCCGGGAAGCGATTCCCCGCTTTCGTCGATTACAATACCGGTAACCGTGATCTGCTGCTGCATACGAACCGCCTTTTCCTTATCGCCGGCCGCCGCTACCTGTATCTGTAGGGCCAATACAGCAATAATTATACATATACACCTACATTTTTTAGAAAACGGAGTAAATATCCTCCGTGAAAATAATTTTGATTGC
>JAISCQ010000083.1 GCA_031265445.1 Bacteroidales bacterium | reverse complement strand
TTTGCAGGATCGTTTCGCGGTTTTTGTCGTTTTTTGCGAGACGCTGCAGACGTCCGTAATCCGTATGAAGATTCGGATCAATAATGTTTTCAGGCGGTTTGCCACTGTCGAGTATCTGTTCGAAAAAATACAGTATCATCGAAGGATTATATACACTGCTTTTACCGTCTTTATGAAACATATAGCCATTATAATACGCTTCCATGTCCACATTAATCAGGGCGGGTTCAACGCCTGTTTCCCTCATCAGTGTTTCAACTTCTGTCTGCGTAAATCCCAACATTTCGTTGTATTTGGGATTGAGCGTAAGTATTTTGGCAATATTGTAGCCGCTGGTAAGATCGTCGAGCATCACGGGCGAAATGCCGGTAATGAATGTCCGGTAAACGGATTTTTTTGTTGCCGTCTTGATTCGTTCGTAGAAATCGCGCACCATGCCGTTTGCCGCCACCATAGTCTTGTAGAAATCTTTGCCCGTAAGAGTTCCCATGGCGATCAGGTCGTTAGCAAAATGGTCGTATTCGTCGATGATGACGTAGATTTTAAGTTTTTCCCTGATAACGGAATTGAATGCTGCAGTCACGACATTGACCGTCGGTTTTTCTTTCTCTATCTGCTGCAGCAAATCACCGACTTTGGGTATGATATGCTCATACTCCTCTAAAAAAGTACAAACAGTATCCTTTACTGCCTGGGAAAAATCTTTTGCGAACTCCTCTTCGCTCGAAGTATTCAGTCCCGAAAAGTCAAACTCCATGATGGCATAGCTGTTTCTCTCCGGCGTGGGATGTTTGCCGATGTACAGGTTGCCGAATATTTGCTCGAATTCGGCTTTGGCATTGATGTCATAATAACTGCGCAGCGTTGTAAGGAACGTTGACTTGCCGAACTTGCGCGGACGAATGAAAAAATGATTGCGATTATCCTCATTTTCCAGTTCTGCGATGAATCGCGTCTTGTCAATATAGGCGTATCCCTGAAGGATAATATCTTTGAAGTGGGAATTGCCGTACGGCAAACGTTTGAATAATCCTGTTGTCATTGCGATAATTTTGCCGTAAAGATACATAAACAATTTCTAATTTTCATTCTATCTGCTGTTCTTTGAGATATTTCATCACTTTTTTTTGTTTTGCGGAAAAACATGATTAATTTTGACGGTTTTAATTCACATAATCAAATATCAACGAAAAATACAAGTAACAATGACAAACAGACGCGATTTTCTCAAAAAGGCTTCCATGTTGGTAGCCAGTGGTGTAATAGGCGGTAGCATCCTTTCGAGTTGCGGAGGAAGCGGTTCCAAAGGCGCAGCTTCAAAAACTCCTAAAAAGCACGTAGGCTTACAGCTTTATTCATTGCGCGACGACGTGAATGATCTCACGATCCGAAAAGTTCTCGAAATCGTTGCCCAAATGGGATACGTCAATCTCGAAACAGCAGGATACAACGATGGCAAAATCTACGGTACCGATCCTGCCGAATTCAAAAAAATGGTGGACGACCTGGGGATGAGAGTTACCAGCGCTCACCTGGGACGTAACCTGAGCGACAACCGCAGTGATGATATGAACTGGTGGAACAAGGCTGTTGAAGCACATGCCGCTGCCGGGATGAAATACATGATCATGCCCTCGTCGCCGCTTGACGGAGAAGGAGCCACATTGGACAATGTAAAGAGATACGGCGAATATTTCAACGAAATCGGTTTGATTACAGCCGGCGTCAGTATGACTTTCGGTTATCACAACCACGCTTTCGAATTCAAAAACAAGATCGACGATACTCCCGTATACGATTTATTGCTTGAAAACACAAGTCCGGATCACGTGATCTTCGAAAATGACGTGTATTGGACTCAGGTAGGCGGTTACAATCCGGTGGATTATATGAAGAAATATCCGCAACGGATCAAAGTGCTCCATATCAAGGACGAAAAAGCCATCGGCGCCAGCGGAACCATGGATTTCAAAGCTATTTTCGATCAGGCTTATGCCAGTGGCGTTAAGGACTGGTACGTGGAAGTGGAACGTTACGACGGCACTCCGCAGGAAGACGTGAAAAAAAGTTACGATTTCTTAGCCGCAGCCGATTACGTCAAATGACAAGTATGATCGACAGGTAAAAAACAGGTAACTTAACGGTTGCCTGTTTTTTTTGGATTCGCCCGCCGGAGAATGATCCCGAAGTAGACCGTCAGGTTCAAAAAATCACCGCAAAACTATGGGAGAACAAACAATCCTCCTCACGACCGTTTTCGATCTCCTAAAATGAAACGAATAATGAAGAAGTTACCCGTCGGCTTGACGCTTATTTTTATGGTTTCGGCGCTTATCCTTTTATCCGTTGTCTCGCCGTCATGTAGCAGGATGCCCGCCGCCTTTTGGAAGAACTACCATCCCGAACTCATACTGGAGAAAAGCAGTGACCAGGGACCTTGGGGCGGAGTTCGTAAAATCGTATGGAAAAGTGAAACAGCCAATACGTTCACGGCCAAACAACTGATAGATTATGCCGCTCAAAACGGCTGGCAACTCGCCGACAGCCTGATCCTTATCGGCGGGTCGCTCGAAATACCGGCAAACGCTTCCGGCACGGACTATTCGTTATCCATCCTGCAAGAGGAAGCGCTTCAACTGTTAAACGCAACGACATGTCGCATCTTCCTGTTCAAAACGGGCTGGATTGCCGTCGAACCGGGAAATGCAAGAGATACGGAAATAACCGGTTTTCTCGTATTAAACCCCAACGGCGACGAACTGGCCATGTTTCACCGGTGGGGAGAATGACAGTTTATCCGCTTTTTCATGAACAAAACCATGTGGCGCGCAGTTGAGTATTCAATGGTGGAGAGCCTTAGTTTTCAGGTACTTCATCGCTACCGAAGGCGCCGGCATCAAACAGCTCCTGGAGCTGTTTTCTCTTCAGTTCGGTCATTCTTTGTTGGATGTTGTAGCCCAAGCGGTAATCGAGTCCCAGGCGGACAATCACCTGGTAGTAAGTCTCGGCGCGCAGAGCATCGTCTTTGCTCAGCCATGCCATGGCACAGGCAAAACAGAAGGATGTGAGCGCATTGAGGCTGATGAACATATTGTCGACAGTTAAGGCATCCAGGCCGGGCAGATGGTCGAACAGGGCAAATACCTCATCCATCCGGCCTTCCTGCGCCAGCCATTCGGCATACCAAGCCTTGATTGTCGGATGGTCGGGGAATTGCAAATATGCTGCATTTACAACTTCTTCGTCAACAGCATCACTGCCTATCGAAAGGTTATACAGGAGCACATCCCAAAGGATGGGATCATCGGGATGCCTGTTGATCGTCATGCGGGATTCGGCAACGGCTTTATCGGTATCTCCCGCAATGAAGTATTTGACCGCCGGCGCGAGTTCTTCCTCGTAATCATTTTCAGGAGCGTCGGTTGTCAAGATTAGCCGGGGATCCTTGACGATACATTCGAACTCGGCGTCGATCCGGCCTTTTTCCTCGTCGGTATAGGCCTTGGCCAGATGTATCAGGTCGGTGACCACCTGCGTTTCCTTGAAGGAATTCGAACCGGAGTATTTCTCCAGATAACCGTCGATGCCGGTTTCCATCATTTCTTTGAATATCTCCATATACGTACGCTCCTGAGGTACGGGTTTACCGTTCTTGTCGAAGAACACCAGGCGGAAATCATCACCGGCCGTTTTGTTTAAAATGGCGATTTCACGCTGACCGGTTTCGCCGTAGGGCACCTCCAGCACCGGGATGCCATCGTCGCCTAAAGGAACCTCTATCACGGGAATATCGTCGGTATCCTCCTCAAGGATGTATTGCGCCGTTTTGAAATTCTTATGCGGGGCAAAACCGTAATCGTCGGCAAAGTCCAGGCCGGAATAGATGATGTTATGCGCCAGGGTATAGTCGCATTCTTCAAGCAGATCGGGATTCTTTTCAAGTCTCTCGTCCATGCGCAGCGGAGACTCGTTGAATCTGTACATGCAATCCTTAACGCCCGGTAATTTCAGATCAACAAGAAAATAGCCCATCGTAATATTTCCGTTGGTATGCTTGCGGGTGATCATGATGGCCGCCAACTGCGACTCTTCCCAATCCCTGTTGACATAACATTTATGGATGGGCAGGTTGCGTGCGCGCGTGCGTATTTGCGCTTCCACGGTGGTCGGGATTGAAACCGGTTTATTTTTAGTCATTGATGATTAATTAAATATTGATTGATTGATTGATTTTAATTTCTTACCTTTTACCCTTCATTCTCCAGTTCTTCAATCGGTGTTTTACATATTACCGCTTTTCCGATCTCGTGGAGCAACACCATATAAATAGCATCGCTTTCGCGTTTCTTGTCTTTCAATAAAGTGCGAAGAATGTCTTCGGGGCGTGCCTCGGTGGTTACAGGGAGGCCGAGCTTCGTCAGCAAATGCTCGAGCCGTTCGAGCTGGCTTTCCGGGAAACCGGATCCGGCCACCGATCGCCGCGCAGCCATCATCATACCGACGCTTACCGCCTCGCCGTGGGTAATGCCTGTGAGCGCTTCCACAGCATGGCCGAACGTGTGCCCGAAGTTCAGGATCCGCCGTTCGCCCTTTTCCCGTTCGTCTTGTTCTACTATAGCGGCCTTGATTTTTATAGACTTGACCACCAAATGCCGGATGACTTCCCTGTTGCGCGCGATGGCCTGATCTATATTCCGTTCCAGATAGCCGAACAGTCCGGCATCGCAGATGGCAGCGGCTTTCACGATCTCGGCGAAACCTGAAATGAACTCCCGCTCGGGCAGGGTTTTTATCATGGCAGTATCGCACAGCACAAACTGCGGCTGGCGGAACGTGCCGATCATGTTTTTGTATCCGCCGAAATTGACGCCGTTCTTGCCGCCTACGCTGGCATCCACCTGCGAGAGCAGCGTAGTGGATATAAAACCGAACGGCACGCCGCGCATATAAACGGATGCGGCAAACCCGGCCACATCGCACACGATTCCCCCGCCAACGGCAAGAATGAAGCTGTTGCGGTCGGCGTTATATTCCAATAAACGGTTGCAGATATGAGCCAGCGTGTCCAGAGTCTTATTTTTCTCGCCCATACCGATTTCAATGATCGGCCAGGCGCTGAAAAAATCGCCGTAATGCTTGAGGATGCTGGCGTCGGTTATCACAATTACCTGTCGTCCGGCAGGGAGGTACTTTGAAAGATGCCGGTACGATTCGCCCACTGCAACTTGGGATTCGACGCTGCCGGCATGGATGGTTAATGAATACATCTTCGATGATCGATTTTTGATGGAGCAAAGAATATTTTTGACGGATACCCTAAAATTTTTTAATTCCGCTAAAGTAGACTAAATTGCGGAATTTTTCATCACATCCGATGAAAGAATCTTATGTAGGGTGATTTACATATCGTTAAAGATTGTTAAAGTTCATGTCGCTTGGTAAGGATATTGTACTTTTGTCGTGAAAATTTTTTCTGAATGAAAAAGTCCACATTTTATACATTGATTGTGATTGCCGGGATTTCCCTGGCCGGGCTTATCGGCGTACAAGCCTACTGGATTCACCATGCCTATACCATCAAGGAACAGCAGTTTTCTCAATTGGTGAATACCACGCTCAACCGCATTACCGAAGACGTGCAGTCGTACGAGGTCGTGCTGGTCATCCGTGAGATGGACACGCCGTACCCGTTCCAGCGCAACATGAAATTCCAGGGCGCACAGAAATCACTGCTGGACACCATTATTGCAGGGAGAAAACAATTGGAGCTTCCCCATCTGAAAATATCGAAAGAAGATAAAAACGTTTTCTGGAACAATGCCATACGTCATTACTGGCAGCCGCAAGGCGTCATACAGCAAAACTTCATGCAGATCAATGCACAGTTCGACGGCAGCCGATCGAGCATGCAGATCAGCGGCGGCTCATCGACGTCCGTAATGTCGACGCCGCTCATGTCGGACAGCGAACGAAAGGCGCGCCGCAAGGTGCTTATAGAAGCCACCATTGCAAGAATGCAACAGGCCGACTTCAACCTCGAAGACCGAGTCGACAGCGAAGCGCTGGATTATATCATCCGTTCCGAAATGAAAAAGTCAGACCTTTGTATCCCTTTTGAATATGCGGTATTTGGGAAAGATTGCCAAAAACAGATTTACCGGTCGGAATCCTTTACTCCCAAAAAGGAAAATGAAATATTCAGGGCGTCGCTCTTCCCGTTCGACTGGTTCGAGTCGCAGCCCTATTATCTCAACATCTATTTTCCCAAACAGGGCAATTACCTCTTCCGCTCCATCGGCTTCATGAGCATGTCGTCCATTGTGTTCACCCTGGTGGTGATCTTTGCCTTTGCGGCGACCATCTACCAGATGCAACGCCAGAAAAAGATCACCAGCATACGCACCGACTTCGTCAATAACGTAACGCATGAACTCAAAACGCCCATTTCCACCATTTCACTGGCTTCGCAAATGCTCAATGACAAAACGATCCCTAACGAATCGAAGAATTACGACCATCTTTCGACGGTAATTGCCGACGAAAGCAGGCGCCTGAGCCAGCAGGTAGAAAAAATCCTGCAAATGGCCATATTTGATCACGGCAAACTGATGATCAAATTCAAGGAACTGGATGTAAACGAGCTGGCACACATGGTCGTGCGCAATATGCTGATCCAGGTGAAAAATAAAAACGGTCAGATCATCAAAAACCTGGATGCCGTCAACTCCGTCGCAGAGGCGGACGAGGTTCATTTTACCAACGTACTGTTCAACCTGATCGACAATGCCGTCAAGTACAGCGGTGGTCGGCCCGATATTACCATATCAACCGCCGATACGCCCGACGGGTTATCGGTTTCGATACAGGACCGGGGAATCGGCATCAGCAAGGCCGACCAGAAGCGGATTTTCGACCAGTTCTACCGCGTATCTACCGGCAACGTGCACAATGTAAAAGGATTCGGGCTGGGGCTTTCCTACGTGAAGAACGTAGTGCGGGCACACAGCGGCAGGATCGAAGTGGAAAGCGAACCGGGACACGGGACACGCTTCACAGTCTTCCTGCGCCGCCACCAACCAAAGAAAGATAAATCTGTTGATCATAAACATTAAATAATGACCAAAATTTTATTAGCTGAAGATGATGAAAATTTGGGCGAATTGCTCAAAAATTACTTGAAAGCCAAATCATTCGAAACCGACTTGTTTGAAGATGGCGAAAAAGCCTCCGCAGGGTTCCGCAGGAGCCGTTACGACCTGTGCATCCTCGACGTGATGATGCCCATGAAGGACGGCTTTACGCTGGCGCAGGAAATACGCACCGTCAACAAGGTCGTTCCGATCATATTCCTGACGGCCCGATCAATGAAAGACGACGTGCTCGCAGGCTTCAAAATCGGCGCCGACGACTATATCACCAAACCGTTCAACATGGACGAACTGCTGTTCCGCATCGAAGCCATCCTGCGACGGGTAAAAGCCGACACAAAACAGTTCGCTCCGCATGTGCATGTGCTCGGCAAATACACGTTCGACGTGCAAAAACAGACCCTGCAATCCAGCGACACATCGTACAAGCTCACCACCAAAGAATCGGAACTGCTGAAGCTTCTGTGCGATAATGCCAACCGGGTACTCGACCGCAATTACGCCCTGAAAACAATCTGGGAAGACGACAATTATTTCAATGCACGCAGCATGGATGTCTACATCACCAAATTAAGGAAATACCTCAAGGACGAACCCGACGTGGAAATATTAAATGTACACGGACGGGGATTCAAGCTTGTTGTTTAACATCTTGCATGGTCGGTTGACCGATTCGGGTTGACCGATTTTAAAAAACCGTATGATCGATCCTTTCCAATGAAAATGCGAAAACCCGGATTACTGTCTCAAATCATCATCGCCATCGTGCTGGGCATCCTCCTGGGAACGGTACTGCCCGCACCGGCGGTACGCATCTTCGCCACCTTCAACAGCATCTTCGCCGCCTTCCTGTTCTTCTGCATCCCCCTGATTATTTTAGGAATGGTAGCCCCTGGCATCGCCGACCTGGGGAAAAATGCAGGCCGGCTGCTGGCAGTTACCACGCTGATCGCTTACGGATCGACTGTCTTTTCGGGTTTCTTCACCTACACCTCGTGTCGTACGGTTTTTCCGCACCTGATCGACGTGGAAGCCGCCGTGGCAAATGTCGATAACCCCGAAAACGCCCTGTTATCCGCTTTTTTCAACATCGACATACCACCCGTTTTCGATGTGATGACCGCGCTGGTCGTAGCCTTTGTTTTGGGGATCGGCATCGCCGCCGGCAAAGGCGAAACGCTGAAATTGGCCTTAACGGAATTCAAAAGCATTGTAGAACAGGTCATTTCGGCGATCATCATTCCGCTTTTGCCGGTATACATATTCGGCATCTTTTTAAACATATCCTGTTCCGGCGCCGCATATACCATCATTCAGGTTTTCAGCAGGATCATCGGAGTGATCTTCGTATTGCATGTCCTGTTGCTGCTGATCCAGTACGGTATTGCAGGCGCCGTCGCCAAACGCAATCCCTTCCGGCTGCTGTACCGCATGTTGCCGGCATACATGACCGCATTGGGAACATCCTCCTCGGCGGCTACCATACCGGTTACCCTGGTGCAGGTGAAGAAAAACGGTATCAGCGAAGATATTGCCGACTTTTGCGTACCGCTGTGCGCCACGATTCACCTGGCCGGAAGCACCATGAAAATAACAGCCATGGCTTTAGCTATCTGTATGTTGACAGACCGTCCGTACGACCTCGGATTATTTTCAGGATTTATCCTGATGCTCAGCATCATGATGGTTGCCGCGCCGGGCGTTCCGGGCGGCGCCATCATGGCGGCCATTGGCGTGCTGCAGTCCATGCTGGGCTTCGACCAGACGGCCATAGGACTGATCACGGCTTTGTACATTGCCATCGACAGTTTCGGAACGGCATGCAACGTCACCGGCGACGGGGCCATTGCCGTTGTCATGAACCAAATTGCTTCGCATCATCCGAAACGCGAAACCCGTTCCGCGGAAGGAAATGAAAATAATAAACCATCATATCATTTAAAATGAAACAAAAGATGATTCTATTTTTGACAGTAACGCTCTTGATTACTGCAAGTAACGGATGTAGAAACTCGGGAAGTCAAAAAAAGACCCCCGAAACGCAAAAGGAGGAACATGCCATGCTGAAAACGTTTGGTGGCTGCGAAATGTGCAAAACGCGCATCGAAAAAGCCGCTCAAAACATCGACGGAGTCAGTCTCGCAAACTGGGACAGGGATGTTCAACAGTTGCACCTGCATTTTAATTCGAAGAAAACCTCTATCGAAGCCATCTCGCAGGTCATCGTCAAAACAGGCCATGACACCGAATTAGACCGGGCCGACGACGAAATATACGCCGCCCTTCCGGAATGCTGTAAATACAGAAAATAGAGATCATTGCGAATTGACGGATGTTGCCGCCTAATTGGAATTAATCGTTTAGGACTTCATCACCACCAGATTTTGGAAATCAAAACCGATTGACGGTTTCGTTATTATTCGAATGACAGGCTTGCCCGTTGCGAACACTTCACATCGATTTCCGGACCACCGTCGCCTACAGTTCCATCCAGGTTCTTGGTCTCTATATTGCCGCGAAAATCTTTCAAACCGGATGTCTCGATCCTGTTGGCTTTCACTTTCAGGTTATAGCCTTTTCCGGAGGGCAGGATCAGTTTAAGATTACCGCTGTTCGAGAGTTTGACGTATTCGGTTACCGATGCCATTTCCACATTCATGCTTCCACCAGAGGTGTGTGCATCCAAATTGCCGGAAATACCGTCCAGATTCACGCTGCCGCCCGAAGTGCCGGTCTTGATCGTTCCTTCGACGTCGCTTGCCGTAATGCTTCCACCGCTGGTTGCCGCATTGATGCTGCCGCTGAGGCTGCTCATCCTGATGCTGCCGCCCGATGTTGCCAGATTGATTTTCCCGCTGCAATCCTTTGCTGTAATGCTGCCTCCCGATGTTGTCAGGTCGATATTGTCTTTCGAATCAGTGACCGTAATACTGCCGCCTGATGTTCTGCCGACAATGTTACCCGAAGCATTTTCGACCGATAATGAACCGCCGCTGGTTGTAAAATTCTGCGAGCCGGAGATGTCGTTGATGCGGATGCTGCCGCCGCTGGTCTGCAATTTGCTGTCCGCCTGCCGCGAAACGGTGATTTTGAACGAAATGCTCACTCCTTGCCGGTTCCAGTCGGTGATGCTTTTTTTCTGTTTCGCTACAGCATACAACTTACCGCCTTCAATCCTGATGTCGAGCGTGTAATTCTCATCGAGCGCCTGTTTGATTTTTTCGTCCGACCACCCGTCGCGCGAGGCATATACTTCCACGATGGCTTCCGAACCGGCGTTGCCGCTCACGGTGAGACTGCCGCCGGATGTGACGGCCTCTATTGATTTTACCGATGACGCCGGGAAACTGCGGGTCATGTATGGATCTTTTTCCTGGTCGTTGGCGCAAACAGTGAGGAGGTTTGCGACTAACAAAACGCTGACGGATAATGCAAATACCTTTTTCATTTTATTGATTTTGACGGATTTTGAATGTTATATCTTTTTGACTCTCGAAGAGCCGCTGGTACTGACATAGCTGACGGTGGCCGAACCTTTATAGTTAACGGCTGACGCGCCCGAAGATATCACACTCATGGCGTCGGCAACGTTTACGGTAATGTTGCTGGTGCCCGACGACCTGATGTCTGCTGTTTTCACCGTAAAATCCCCGGCGTTCACTTTCGACGTTCCCGATACTTCTATGTTGAAACTATCTGCCGAACCGGTTAAATCAACAGAACTGACGCCGCTGGAGCTGAATTTTACGGCAGCGGCTTTCAGTTCCCCCCGGAACTTCGATGCTCCCGAAAGTTCCAGTTCGGCATTGCCGGTTACGTTCACATTTATCTGTATGTTGCTGGCCCCGCTCGCCCCGATGTTCAACTGCCCGGTGTTCAAATTCACCGTCATGTTGGAAGCGCCACTGCAATCGCCTTTGAAGCGGTCGGGGGTAAAGAGGTCGCTGGCCGTGAATTTACAGGCGCCCGAAAGCGATACCCTGTCTAAATTCTTCATCACGATTGCGGCTTTCATCGTTTTGATGTTCTTTACCTTCTTTTCATTGTCGAGGTACAGGTGCAGTACGCCATTTCGCACTTCGCTGCGTACATACGCCATCGCTTCGTCATCGGCTTCGAGGATGAGCGATTCCGTATCGCCTCTGGTAACCGTAATGTCAAATGCACTGGAAGCGTCTATTCCCGTAAAATCCGATACAGGGCGGGTTTCCTTTTTCTGGCCGTACGCAATCGTTGTCAGTCCGGCAACTACTAAAAATAATAATACTCTTTTCATTTTTGAATGATTTTGATGGTTTTTGATTTTTGATTTTTGATGGTTTCTCACGAAGACGCTCAATTCACGGAATTTGATCCTGTTGGACATGGTGCTCTTTGCGGCTTTGCGGGATATGCTCTTTTTACCGTTCTACTTTTTCCCTGATCGTTTCCAGGCTTTCCAGGTTTTGCCGGTAATAATCCGAAAGGATCGATCTGGTTTTTTCGTCCGGGAGTTCTTCCGGTATCTCGTTTTCGAAACCGCTACCGGCTGCGTCAATGATGTTGTGCACGTCGGTCATCACCTGTTGCTGATCCCACTGGTCGAAATCACGGGTAAGCTTCTCTATCCGGTCGGCTACTGCATTCATCCTGCTCAGGTAGCATACCTTCATATCATGGGCGCTTTCACACATCGCCATCATCCGGGCCTGTTTCCCGGCATATTGCCGGATGACGCCGACCGATAACACGATGGCGATCGAGGCGGCTATGGAGACACTCCAGCGCAAGGCAACGATTCGCCCGGGTTTGCGGTCTATCTTTTGTTGCCACCGTTCGAAATGACCTGCTGCGGGCTCCTCGTCGAAACGGCTTTTGTGATCGCGGATATACTGTTCTAAACGATTCATGAGATTCAATTGAGATTCAATATTATATTATTCAAAATTCGATTCTATTTCTTATGTTTTACCAGCATAATCACCGGATTGGATTCTTCTTCCAGTGTCGCAGCAATTTCTTTCAATCTGCCTTTCAGTTCCCCTTTTTTATAAGATTCAACAAGGTCTTCGGCATCTAAACTTTGCCAGGATTCGATTTCGTGATTTACAGGCCTTAAAGCATTCATGTATATTTCCTTTTTGGTTGAATAGTCGCCATTGTAAACATTATATTCAAAAAAGGCTTTCTCCTGCCTGTCATACATAAAAAAAGCTTTCGGAAATCCTTTGCGGTTATTAAAGTCAAATACATTTTTCACCGTTTCCATGAAAATGTAACGGTCGGAAAAAAACCTCAAATGAAGCATTACCTCCGGGTCCATGGACTGGACAGAGGGAGTTCTTACGAGAAACGGACGCAAACTGTAATCCGGAAAAAATGTGTATACTGTATCTGCCGAAATTTCTGAAAGCATCCAATTGCCTTTGAATGTAATTAGTTTACGATAAGGACCCGGAGTCACAGTATTAATAATTTCTCCATCTCTAAAATGATGTACTAAAGACTTCTTATTATTAAACGGAATTTTGATTTCTTTGGTTATACTGCCATCCTGTTTGGATATGAGAACAAATGGTATTTCTTCATTGAACTGATCATAGCAAATCAGATGATCCCCGTCATAATTGAATATATCGGAAAAGTACGACTTACTGTCGACTTTGTGTTTAAAAACTCTTTTAAATTTTCCGTATAAGTCATATACTAAGATTTTTTTTGCAGGCATGTCGTTGATAAACATTTCTCCGTTACCTTCATCCAGGGTTATTCCATAATTAAGAATATATTCTTCGGGACCTTTCCCCATGCGGTTTATCTTTCTTAAGGCTTTCCCTGTTCTGCTATAAACAAAAATATCCCCGTCATTAATTCGGTTTTTTACTATGATGACTTCTTTGCCTACATCCATCACAACACCTTGATTATAAAAATCATCTTTCGTTTCCAGTGCAATGTACTCCACATCCATAAAATCCTGAAGAATCAGTTCCCTTTTTTGAGAATAATTTTTCCTGACATCAACTTTGATAAGATCACTGTTGCCTGTTTGTTTTTGTCCTCTGCTATCTGATAGCACTATGAAGGATATTGTTAAAATAAAAATTACTTTTTTCATGTCTATTATATCGTCATAGAGGTTGAAAAGACTATCTCTCATGAATTATTTTATCAGGCTTCACAACATTTTGAGGTACTCATTCTAACAAGATTACATCCTGCATTCCGTTGGTCAGATATACCTTGTAATTTCCTGCCTTGTCACTGTATATGAGTAACCCCTCAAGTTCGGGATGTCGTCCGAGCAATTCGATACTTTTATTCAATCCAGACGCCATGCACACAGTAGCCCATGCATCTGCAGTCATGCAATCTTCGGCTATTATCGTGGCGCTTAGCAAATTATGACGAACGGGATACCCTGTTTTGACATCAATAGTATGAGCGTATCTCATACCTTCCATTTCGAAAAAACGGCGATAATTGCCCGATGTGGCCAAAGCCTTATTGTTAAGCGGCATAACGGCTTTAAGCGCTTCGCCCGGAACGGCGTTATCGTCAGGCCGGTCGACACCTATGCGCCAAACTTTGCTGGAATCATTTACGCCTCGCGCCACAATTTCACCACCAATATTTATTAAATAATTACGACAACCTTTTCTTCTCAAGAAATCGGCAACCACATCCGACGAATAACCTTTGGCAATTGCATTTACGTCGAGCATTACACCGGGTAAATCTTTTATCGCCCTGTTTCCTTCAATATGGATTTTTTCCATTCCCACAAATTGCAACAAACTGTCTATCTTTCCGGGATCAAAATCGGGAGTTTCGTGAGTAAAACCGAAACCCCACAGATTAACAATCGGCGCAATAGTGATATCGAAAATTCCACCCGAAGCTTTATTTATTTCCACCGACTTGTCGAATACGATACGGAAATAATCATCAACCACTGCGGTCGAATCATTTTGGTTAATACGCGAAATCAAAGAATTCGAAATATATGTGGACAGCGAAGCATTGAAATCATGAAGCAGTTGAACGATTTCTTTTTCGTAATTATTTTTTTTTGGACTTTCATAGACGATTTTGTAGATTGTCCCTTCAGTAAAACCTACATGTGTAAAATATTTTCCCCGATGCCCAAACAAGAAAAAAAGACTCCCCACAAGGACGACAACTATCAATATAACAACTTTTTTCATTATGAATAAAAATTAAATTGCTGAGCACTTATAACCAAGAAATTAATCACAATTTGATAGATGCTTAACATGACAAAGACTAGGATACCCGATGGCTATTTCATAATTGGATGGCGGAGGGCAAAGCCATTGATAAACACAATCATTGCATGGCGCCTGATTACGGGTACGGAACCATGATTTACCTTCTTCAACTTCCTTGTGTGCTATGTTCATTTCTTATGCTTTACCAGCATAATCACCGGATTGGATTCTTCATCCAGTGTCGCGGCAATTTCTTTCAATCTGCCATTCAGTTCCCCTTTCCTGTATGATTCAACAAGGTCTTCGGCATTTAACCTTTGCCAGGATTCTATTTCGTGATTTACAGGCCTTAAGGCATTCATATATATTTCTTTTTTGGTTGAATAGTCGCCATTGTATACGGTATATCCGAAAAATGCCTTTTCCTGCCTGTCATACATAAAATAAGTTTTCGGAAATCCTTGCCGCGTTGTAGGGTTTCCTTTCTTTAGAGCTTCCATAAAATAATAACGGTCGGTAAGAACCGTCAGAAAAAGAAATATTTCGGGACTCATAGATTGTATGGACGGGGTTCTCACAATAAACGGGTTCATGCGACCGTCAGGCGAATATCTGTACACAGTATCCGACGACGCTTCCCTGAGTATCCAATGGCCCTGATCAGGAAGTATCGGGTAATTGGCAGAAGGATATAGAGCAAATTGCCTGTCTCCCGATGCTGCTATCGGTGATTTAACCTTTTCAAAAGGAATTTTAATTTCCCGGATGATGCTTCCATCCTGTTTGGATAGAATGAAATAACATGATGGATCATTTCCAGCTTCCCCATCCTTCGTTTGTATAGAATTATCATAGCAGATCAAATGATCGCGGTCATAATCGAATACATCAAGGTATCTGGCGCCTTCGGTGTAGACGATGCTCCTTTTAAAATTTCCATACAAATCGTACACGAAGAGTTTGCTTGAATAATAGTCGTTAACAAACATTTCGCTGTTGTCTTCATCCAGAATGATACTGTAGATATGTGCATATTCCTCGCCCCCTCTACCAAGCCGGTTTATCTTCCTTAAGGCTTTCCCTGTTCTGTCATAAACAAAAATATTTCCATCGTCCTTTATGTTTTTTACCAGTATGATTTCCTTGCCTATGGCTTCCACAAAACCTTGATTATAAAAATCATCCTTTGTTTCCAGTGCAATGTACTCCACATCCATAAAATCCTGAAGAATCAGTTCCTTTTTCGGGGAATAACTTTTCGTAACATCAACTGTGATGAGATCATCTGTTGACTGCTTGCCGCCGCTGCATCCTACACCAGCCGATAACACGATGGCGATCAAGGCGGCTATGGAGATACTCCAGCGCAAGGCAACGATTCGCCCGGGTTTGCGGTCTATCTTTTGTTGCCACCATCCGAAATGACCTGCTGCGGGTTCTTCGTCGAAACGGCTTTTGTGATCGCGGATATACTGTTCTAAACGATTCATGAGATTCAATTGATATTCAAAATTATATTATTCAATTTTCGATTTCAACAGGGCGGCCAATTTTTCGCGTCCGCGGACATATTGCGAGCGTACGGTCGATTCCTTGATTTGCAGCGCCCGGGCGATCTCTTCGAACTCGCATTCGTCGAGCAGGCGCATGGAGACAACGATACGGTAGCCGTCGGGCAGGCTGTCCAGTCCGCGCTTGACGGCTTCAACGGACAGTACCGGTTCTTCGTCCGGTTCCTCGTCGACAATGGGCAGGTTGTCCACCTGCTCGAAAACCGGCTTTTTCCTGCGCGCCCGGTCGATCGATGTCCGGATGGCGATCTGCCGGCTCCACAAATAAAACGCCTTTTCGTCCTGCAAATCATCCAGATGGTCAAATAACTTCAGGAACACATCGTGCATGGCCTCTTCGGCATCCATCGAATTTCCGATGATCCGCAAGCAGGTGTTGTATATCCTCCGGTAGTGGAGTCGGTACAATTCCCGCTGAAATGCCGCAGATTTCTTATCTTTTCGAAACAGGGTCATCGTGGCCGCGCTTTTGTTTGATCTATCATAAGGACGAGGCAAATTTGATTTTGCTGCATCAAATATAAAAAATATTTGAAAATTTTCGACCCGAACGGGTTTGCAGCGTATCATTATTATAAACATCTTTGGCGTATGAATTCCGAAAAGATCGAAAACCTTGTTGAACGAAGCAAACAGCGCGATACGGCTGCATTCAGGCAACTGGTTGAAGCCAGCCGGCCGCTTGTGTTCCGGCTTGCGTTCCGGCTGCTTTGCAGCGAAGATGAGGCAAAGGATATTGTGCAGGAAACTTTTATCAGGGTCTGGCTTCATTTGCACAGGTATCAAAATCACACCCGTTTTTCGACCTGGCTGTACAGGATCGCCTGTAACCTTTGTTACGACCGGCTCCGCACGATGAAACGGTCTCAAGGCGCTTTCAGTACAGGCATTGACCTGTCGGAATGGGATACGCCGGACGGCGACGATGTCGAACAGTCAGTCATCAACCGGGATTTGAAAGAACTGATCACCGCCCTGACGCACGATCTTACGCCCAAACAGCGACTTGTTTTCACGCTCAGGGATATCGAAGGCCTGGAACTCGAAGAAGTCCGGGAGATTACGGGAATGTCGGGCGCGAAGATCAAAAGCAATCTTTACCTGGCAAGGCAGTACATCAGGAATAAAATCAGTGAAGCGTGAAGAAGTAAAAGAAAAGGGATAAATGTAATCTTATAAAAGTATAAAATGGAAAGTCAAGATCTGAAGTACCGGCTGGTACTCAATAAACTGAAAAATACGGAGCCTGTTTTGGACGATCCCGACGGGTTGGCCGACCGCATCATGCAAAGGGTGGAACAAACGTCCGTCCGGGCCGGGCGAATCCGTACGATGCGCATTTCGGGGATCATGTCGGGCGTGGCCGCTTCGGCGCTCGTTTGCCTTTTGGCCTGCGAAACGTTGAGATATTCTGCAGCGACGGCAGAGAACGATCCGGGAACCGAATGGACGGCGGTCGAAAAAATATATCCGCGAAAGGTCACCGAACTCAGTATCGGGGAAAAGGGAAAAATCGTCGAAAATGCAGTCAAAAGCAGGGAGACGCAGCTTGCACGAAAAAAACAGCTGTATGCTTCTTTCCTTGTCCGCAGCAAAATCGCAAACTCTTACTGAATCATTTAATTTGAAATGTCATGAAAACGAATAAAATCATCCTTGGGATCATCAGTATCATCCTGTCATCCTGTTTTTCAGAAAACTACAGAATCATCACCCATGTCGACCGCGACGGATCGTGCCGGAGGGAAATCCGCACAACGGCCGGTTCAATACCCGGCCTTTTCCCGTATGACCTCGATACGGGCTGGGAAATATCGCAAACCGACACCGTTGTGAAGGGACATCTTTCCGAAAAAGTCAAAAAAAATATAAGGGCCGGCAGGAAGTTCGATTCGGTTGATGAATTGTCCTCCGGCCTGCGTCGCGATATTCGTTTCCCCACTCCGGAAGAGTCTCTGAAAAAGCGTTTCCGGTGGTTTTATACTTATTATGCTTTCACGGCGCTATATCCCGAAGTATCCGAAAAGGGGCATGTGCCCATGGACAGATACCTCAACAGGGACGAGCAAAAGCTTTATCTCCGGGGCGATATGTCGGCTTACCGGGGAATGAGCGGCATGGAATTGAAAGAAGCGCTGGATGATATTGAAAAACAGTTCATGAAATGGTATTCCCGAAGTCTGTATGAGGAATCTTTTGAAGTGGTGCGGCATTATATGAATGTCGATCCGCCGCTTTCCTCCGTGAAGGATACTTTGTTTTCGATCCATGAGGAGCAGTTGGGCGAAATGCCGGGTATCAGCGACGTTTGCCGGATGCTTGACAGGCATTTTGCCACTGACCGCTTTTCGAAGCTGTATGCCGGAAACGGATCAGAAATGGATCAGATGCTTGAGGAACGGGTAAAGGCGACTGATGAACTCCTGAAGTTCGACATCCGGTATGAACTGACGCTGCCCGGAAAGATCATCACCGCCAATACCGACCTGCAAAACGACGGAGTTCTTGCATGGAAGGTGAACCTTTTCCGGTTTTTGGCCGATGATTATACGCTTGCAGCCGAATCGCGCGCGGTAAATGTCTGGGCGTTTGCAGTAACCCTGCTGCTGGCTGTGTTTGCAGGATACTGCTTTAAAAGGTATTTTTGAAAAAATACGGTGCATGCGCATATTTCCGCGGCCATGCGGATCGTATCGTCTTCCGCCGGTTCGCGGTCGCGGTCGGCCACATAAGTAATTCCGCAAATGCCTGCGGGACGTCCCGCTAAAATAAAAAGACGTCCCGCAAAGTCGGCAGGGCTTCCCGCAAAGATAAAAGGAAATCCCGCAGAAACAAAAGGGCGTCCCGCAAAGATAGCAGGGCGCCCCGCGAAGTTAGCAGGAAGTCCCGCAGAAATAAAAGGGCACCCCGCAAAGTTAGCGGGGAGTCCCGCAAGGTTAGCAGGGCGCCCCGCAAAGTTGACGGGGACACCCGCGAAGTTAACGGGGACACCCGCAAGATTTGCGGGGAGACCTGTAAGTTTAGCAGGGAGACCCGCAAGATTAACGGGGTAATTTTGATCTGTCCAATTATGTGCATTAGAATATAAACATACAGTATTTTTGGCACTGCTACCGGTAGTTCCGAAGCAATAAGTTTCATGACACGAGAAAGAATATTAAAGCTTCATATTTCTTCCGGGTGATTGCCCGGGGCGGCTGTTCTTCTTTACATTATCGGTAGCATCCTTTAGTTTATTTGAAGGTTTGACAACCGCCGTGGAATCTTTTTTTTTATCGTTTTTTAGCATCATAGCTACCTTTCCCATTGACAGGCCTACTTTTTTGGAATACTCCGGCCAACGGGAAGCAACATCTTTAACCTGTTCAATGATTTCCTTTCTGTTTTTGATCCCTTCCTTGGCGCCAACCTCTAAAATATCATTGTCCCTTATGTCGTTATATTTGCCATTGACAGATAAAAAATGCTGGAAATTAAACTTTCCTGTAGGATTATATGCATAACAGACATCATACGCAGGCGCTAACGACCAGTTTCCATTCCTGTCCATCAGAAAGGATATGTTCTTGGAGTGGTCATCACAATTCCGGGAAATAATATTAAAAACCATCCGCCGATATAACTGGTCAATATTCCTGTAAGGCAGTTTTAGCCGTTTCAATACGGAAAAAACCTGTTCATAGGAATAAGTCCCCAGAAAGCGAAAGTTCATTCCACTGATCGCATTAAGAGATTGCATGTGAAGCTTTTCATTACCGATGCGATCAAACCGTCGGGTCATAAAATGCGCCCGTCTACCCTCTTCAAGCAATCGACAATCAGACATTTCGATATGGCAATCTTTCGCCATCAGGAAATAAGCATACTCGATTCTTCCCAGCTCCTCTGTCTCACCAAGACCGGTTTCACGCACCCCGTCAATTTTCAACAACCAGTGAGAAAAGCCTTCCGGTGCATCCACCTGGCCAGAGCGGATCTCTTTTGTTTCTTCATTGAATGCAATGATGGCTTTTGGCCGTGCTCCGCCGGCAGATGTCCCTACACGTATGATGTCTTTGATGGCGGCCTCATCCGAGAGATCAACATTAAATCCTTTACGTTTGGAAAGAATGTCTTCCGAAAGTTTCACAAGTCTTTCAATATTTACCAGCGTGGATGTTTCATCAACTACATTGATGGCCGGGTAATACTCCAACGCACCTGTTCCCCTTTTACCGGTATAACAAAGCCGCTCGACCGGATTAAATGATTCCAGCCGGCGACCCTGTGTCGCTAACCAGGCATTGATGATGCTGTTACCAAACGCATCAGGGAGAGAGTCGGTTAAGATATGTGGTAACCCTTTATACGTCAGATAATCTATTTCGGAAGTCGATTCAACTGTGTAAATTTTTGATGAATCAATCTTATTGATTGGCATGGAAAGTGGGGCAATATCCAAACCGCTTTTCAAAAATTTCTTCTCAAATTCAAATGAAGCTGTCCGGCTTTTATTCTCCCATGATATGTATCCGATGGTCATTCCCCAAATTTGAACTTTTGCTGTTGTCATTTTTTAACCCTTTTTCGCTGTTTGGTTGCCATCTTATACAAAAGGCGCGGAGAGAGTGGTTCCGGTTGTAAAAATGGCTGCTCTATCAATTCTAATTTTTGTAATGTTCTTAAAAGCTGGATGAACGTTATCATAGATACTGCTCCACGTCCTGACTCCAAACCGGATATGGTCATTATCGAAATCCCGCTTCTTTCGGATAATTCCTTTTGGGTCAGATTGCCATTTATCCGAATGTTTCTAAGCTTTTTGCCTATCATGGAACAGATGCTCCTATTATTTAACTCATATAAATTCATACCGCAAAGATATAATATTTTTTTGAGTTATAGTATTTTTTTGAGTTAAATATTAATTTTTTAATATAACCTATTATTGGTTGTTTACATGCTTGGTTGGCTTTTGATCTTTCTTCGGTGATTGCTCCAGGGACTTGTCTGTTGCATTTGATCAAGAGATTAAAGCTTCATATTTCTTCCGGGTGATTGCCCGGTGCGGCTGTTCTTTTTTACATTATCGGTAGCATCCTTTAATTTATTTGAAGGTTTTACAGTGGATCTATTCGCTCCTGCCGTGATTTGCCGGTCGAAATCCCGGTATACATGAATCATCGCATCCGTGTTTTCCCTGGCCACCTCTTCTTCGGCCATTGCCTTGATACGTTTTTCCATGCGGGAGAGAAGTTCTGCAAATTCTTCTTTTCCTGCGCCTCTGGCCAGCATTTTTCTTCCGACATCCTCCCATCCTGTCTGTAAAAACCGGATTTCTTCCGGCGTATATGCCCGGCAGCGTTCCTGTTTTACAAGGGCGGCAATGTCCGTTTGCCGGTAATCGCCTTCAAAAAGCGTCTTTTCACGGGTATACAGGTGAATACGGGAACATATGCCCTGTTCCCTGAGGGCCTGCAAAGTTTCCGGCATGCCGGCATAAGTGGATGTAAGGGAATGGTCGTATACGAAACGGCCAAATCCCCGTTCCTGTTTCACTGTTTCGTAACGGAGATAAGAACCTAACAGGCTTTTATCGTATGAAACGACAATGACTTTTGCCTGTACACCGTAGCCCGTTTTACTTACTTTTTCCACCATGCCGGTTACCGTCTCTCTGTCCCGCAGGGTTGTTTCAACAATCATATTATACTTGCTATACGCAAGGTCGTTAATAAGCCGTGCCGTCCATCGCCCGCTGTCTATTGCCGTATAGGCAGCCATCAATTTATCATTTTCCAGGTTATACCGGATAAATTTGGGATGATACTCGCGCAGGGCATCTCCTTCTATGGTGGCAATACCTCCTTTTACTCTGTATTCCTGCCATACCTTTTTCCCCAGGGTAGACTTTCCGCTTGCGTTTTGACCTCCTAAAATGATGGCAACCGGATGCTCCTGCGGGATTAAACCCCTGGCGTGCTTCTTGTATATCTTTCCTTGCTTGTAGACGCGGGTACTTTCTGTTTCAGAAAGTACCCCTTCAGCAACACAGGTTTCAAAAGATTTCTCCATTATGCGGATGACTTAAAATATATTCCAGGGTAAGTTTTGGCTTGCTGCCAAAGATAAGCGGTTTTACTTCCCTGTAAATCCAGTCTATTTTATCCTCTTCACCTACAGTCATCCTTATCCGCATTATCGCATACGGCTCTTCAAAGTCCTGGATAGCCTTCTGTTCTTCTTCCGTCCTGGCATGATTATATAGAAGGTCGCCGCAAATTGCTGTTACCATTCCCAAAATTCCGGAGGCGGCGTTGTAACGGTCACATTCCTCCTGTGTGTATGTTTTAAATTCCATATTTAATCGTTTTTAATTGTGGCTTTCCGGCCGGCACGCATTCTGTCCCTGCCGGCGCCCTGTGCATCAAAGTATATCCGCTGTTCTTCGGTAAGCAGGCTCCTGATCTTTTGCCTGTCGGCCGCTTTGGCTTTCATCTCCTTCGCCTGCACTGCTGCAATTTCGTCGATCACCCTGCCGATCTCCTTCATATCCGGCTTGTCGGCAGTTTGAAGCACTTCAAGTTTCGCGCGTTTTTCTTCCAGAAGGTTACGCGTTTGGGTGCGTTCCTTCACCTGTTCCGTACGGATTTTCCCGATCTCTTCGCGCTGTTTGTCATCCAGGCCCGGCACCGGCAGGTTGAAGCCTTCGGGACGCGCCACCTGCCGCACTTCTTTGGGATTTTTTCCCGACCAGGGCTGCACCTTCTGCGATTGAGCGTTAACCGCCATGCCCGTTACAATGGCAATGGCCATTAAAATATTCGTCTTCATGATTCAAAAAATTAAATTCGATTTACAAAATTTCAAATAAACATTCCGTGTACACCGGCTTGTATTTCTGACCGTGTAAAACCGGACAGGTTTAATCCGGGGACACGAAACTTTTTTATGATGGATGATTCGCAATCGATATTCGATCAGCAACAGGCAGTTACCTGTTTTCGGCTGCCTTTTCGGTTCGTGAGAAGGCATATATTTCATCAATGATCCTGGCGTATTTTTCAGTAAGCAGGCGGCGTTTGAGTTTCAGGGTCGGGGAAAGTTCGCCTGTTTGCGCGTTCCATTCGTCTACTACCAGCCGGAAGCGTTTGATCTGTTCGGTTGCACTCATTTGTCTGTTCACCTGGTTGACTTCCTGCTGGAAACATTCGGTCACTTCGGGAATCTGTATCAGTTCCCCGTTGTCGGAGAATCTGATCTCCCGGGTATAACACCAGTTGTGCAATTGCGTGAAATTCGGAGAAATCAGTGCGCTGGCAAACTTTTCGTTCTCGCCGATCACGATGGCCTGGTCGATCAGCAGGGATTCCTTCAGTTTGTTTTCGATTACCTGAGGCGATACGTATTTGCCGTTCGAAAGCTTGAAGATTTCCTTTTTACGGTCGGTAACCGTCAGGAATTGATTCTCGTCGAATACGCCAATGTCGCCGGTATGGAAATACCCGTCGCTGTCGATTACCTGCGCCGTCAATTCAGGATTGTTGTAATATCCCAGCATTACATTCGGACCTTTGCATAAAATTTCGCCGTCGCCGGCTAATTTTACCTCAACGCCATCGAGCGCCGGCCCCACGGTTCCCGGTTTTGGCCTGCCCCGCCGTAAATCGCTCACAGCAATAACAGGCGAAGTTTCCGTAAGGCCATAGCCTTCGAGCAGATCGATACCGACAGCGTTAAACAGGTTGGCCATCCGCGTTTGCAGCGGAGCGCCACCCGAAATAATCATGCGTATCTGTCCGCCCAGCACGTCTATCCATTTGGAGAAAACCAGCCGGCGGGCCAGCATGAGCCTGAGACGGTAGCCGATACTGCTTTTGCGACGGGGATCGAATTTCACGGCTACATCAATGGCATCGTTAAATATTTTCCCCTGAATGCCTTTCAGCTCTTTGCTTTTCCCGATGATGCCGATATAGATCCGTTCGAGCAGCCGGGGAACCGTGTTAAATATGTGCGGCTGCACTTCCCTGATGTTGTTCATGATGGCCCCCATGCTTTCCGCATAGTATATGGCTATGCCGAGGTTTTGGAAGTGATAGTTCATCATGCGCTCATAGATATGGCTGATGGGCAGGAAACTCAATGCGCGGGCGCCGGTGGTAAGATAGTTCCGGTCGCAGGTAGCTTTGAAATTGCTGACAAGGTTGTTGTGCGACAGCATGACGCCTTTTGGCGTGCCGGTAGTTCCCGAGGTGTAGATCAGCGTGGCCATATCGTCGGGCGTTATCGCGTCTTTTATTTGCTGTACCTGCGGTAACAGTTCGCAGAAGTCACTTCCCCGTACAGCAATTTCTTTCCAGTTGCTGGCGCCTTCAATGCTGTTGAAAGAGTACACATGTTCTATGGTGGGGCTGTTTTCGAACAGCGGACGGAACTTCTCCAGCAGCAGCTTGTCCGAAACTACCAGCATCCGGGGCGCCGCATGGGTTAATATGTACTGGTATTCATCCAGGCTAATCGTTGGATAAATGGGCACGGAGACTACGCCAATCTGCGCCATCCCCATCTCGAAAAAATTCCATTCGGGACGATTGTTCGAAATCAGGGCGATCCTGTCACCCTGTTTGTATCCCAGCGCCAACAATCCGCAACTGATGTCGTTGGCATATTTAATATACTCGTCCCCACTGTATTTAACCCATTTTCCGGCAACCTTACATGCCAAAGCATCGTCCAATCGGTATTTCGTCCGGTACTGGTCCAGTATATCAAATGTTCGTGTAACCATGGTTAATGAGTTTAAAAAAAAATTATGGACGACAAACCTACGTGTTTTTTTTCAAATTGTTATGCTTTTGCGGAAATTTAGATGTAATTCATGGAAAATTTCCCGGTGGAAAACAGCATAACTTACTGTAACATAGACACAGTGACAACTTTACGCTGTAGACGTGAAATAATTCGTAACTTTGATCGTTTGTATATATCATACCATGAATAAGATGAAAAAGATTTTCATTATTTTAGAAGCTGTTTGTACAATTGGTATCGGCGCATCGCATGCACAGGAAATGAAAAAGGGCATGAGTCTGTTCTGTGTCGGGATGGGACTCTTTCCCGGAGTGGGGTTAAATTCGAGCTACGATTACGGGCTGGTGGATGACAGGGGGTTCGGCATCCTTACCGTTGGCGGTTATTCGGGATACGAAAACTGGGGAAAAGCATATGCCGGTTTCGGCGGCCGCCGCGCCAATACATTTGTCCTTGCTCCGCGCGCCACCTATCGATGTACGGTTAACCGGACGTTCGAGCTGTATGCTGCCGCCATGCTGGGCGCTGCCCTCGACAAGGATAGCGGCGTTTTTTCCTCGATCATCGCAGGTTGCCGCTATACGTTCGTCGACGGTCTTTCCATATTTTCCGAAGCAGGATATAACAGAATAGCGTACCTGAACGGCGGTTTGTGTCTGGCCTTCTAAAAAACGACCTTTCCGGGCTTTACCCTGCGGTGAGATCGCTTCGTTAAGTTTGAAAAACCAGGGTTTTGTTCCGGCGGATCCTTCAAAAATGAACAGGTACCTGAAAATTATCCTTATCAGCCTTTTGTCTCTTGCCGCTTTACTGGCAGTGAGCAGTGGTATTGTGTCCTGTTTTTTCCAGGACGAAGCCATCGGGGTCGTGATCGAAAGCATCAACAGGCAGGTTAGTTCGCGTATACAGGTGCGGTCGGCTCATTTTTCGATATTTCGCAGGTTTCCCAACGCAGCAGTCGAATTCAGGCATGTGGTGATGGATCCCGCCAGGGATTTCGATACGCTCGGTTTCGATCCTGCGCACAGCCGGCATCTGCTGGTGGCCGAAAGCGTTTTTGCAGAGCTGAACCTCTTCCGGTTGCTGGCCGGCGATTACCGCATCACCCGTATCGAGGTGCGCGACGGGAACATCAACATGCTAACCGACAAAAACGGAAAACACAATTTCATTTTCTGGAAAACGCCGGAAAAATCAGCCGGCGAAAGTTCTCCCATCGAATTGCAGAATGTAACCCTGCGTAACGTGGAGGTTTATTACAGTCACAAGCGAAGCAATACGGCGATTGCACTTCATGCCGGCCGGGCGCGACTCAGTGGCAGGTTCTCCTCGCAGCTGTATTCGCTAAGCGCCGACTGGCAAGGCACAGTACGGCTTTTGTCGGTGGACGGCGATGTTTTTATCCGGGATAAAGCGCTGGAACTGACCGGCAAGCTGGATGCCGATCATCATGTATTCACCATCCGCCGAAGCGACCTTACCCTTGCGAAAGTGGAAATGACTGTGTCGGGCGGATTTTCGACAGACGGTGAGGTTGATCTCGATTTGCATGCGGAAGGCAGACAGATGGATTATGCTTCGCTGGTATCGGTGATTCCCGATCCATACGGACAAAAACTGCACGATTATCCGGGCAAAGGCGATGTAAATTTTTCGGCAGACATCAGGGGCAAAGCAGGCGGCGGAAACATGCCCCATATCGAGGCCAGGTTCGGTATGAGGCAAGGCCGGATGACGCACCGGCAAAGCAGGGTCAGGCTGACGGGATTGTCGTTTACGGGCACGTTTACCACCGGCGAGAAAAACCGGCGTGCCACCGGCGCGCTGCATATTCGTGATTTCGGATGTAACATTGGCGGCGAGACGATCAAAGGCCGGCTTTCGATGCAAAACTTCGTCCAGCCGAAAATAACAGCCGGGATATCCGGCAATATCGATTTGGGACAATTGCACCGTTTTATCCCCGGCAAACAGATCGCATCAGCCGGTGGCCGGATGAATTGCGACCTGACGGTAAACGCTCGCTTGAAACATCTGCTATTGGCTAAAACAAGCGATATCGACCAGCTGGAACTGCAAGGAACTGTCAAGCTGGATGATGCTTCGGTGTATTTGCGCGAACCGGCATTTCGGTTCAGCCGGATCAACGGATCGTTGCAGTTCGACAACCGGTTGGTTACGAATAACCTGAGGCTCATGCTCCATGGCAGCGATTTTAAAATAGAAGGCTATATGGAGCGGTTGCCGGCCTACCTGCTGAAACGAAGCAAAACCGTATATCTCAAAGCCAATGTATCGTCGCAACTGGTGTATGCGGATTCATTGCCGGTTTCCGGAACAGCGGCTGCCGGAAAGACTGCGCCGGCAGCAGCAAGCCGGAATGTGGAAGATGCTGCGTCCCTGTTTCCTGCAAGTATTGATTTTGATGTGAATATAGAAGCGGAAAAATTCCGTTACCGGAAGTTTGAGGCAGAAAGCATGAAAGCCCGCCTGGTTTATCAGCCGCGTATTTTGGAGATACGATCCATCAGCTTCTCGTCCATGTCGGGGAAAGTAACGGGAAGCGGCACCATCGCCAATGATGAGGCAAACAATACACATGTGCTGGGCGAAACGATGCTCAATCGGGTTGAAGTCAAGCAATTGTTCCGCGCATTTGACAACTTCGGACAGGATGTGCTCCGCGACGAACATGTGAAAGGCAGTCTTTCCGGCGATCTTGGTTTTGCCGTCGGTTGGGACAGCCGGATGCGCTTGTCCCAGGATGAGGTAACCGTGGAAGGCCGGATAGATCTTGATGGCGGCGAACTGGTCAATTTCGAACCGCTGAACAATCTTTCACGGTTTGTTGCACTCGAGGAACTGCAAAGCATACGGTTTTCGAAACTCCGTACGCGGGTTTCCCTCAGGAACCGACAGCTCGCGTTCCCGCAAACGGATATTCAGACGTCAGCTTTCGATATCCTGGGATCGGGCGAACATCATTTCGACAACAGTTACACCTATCGTGTGAAGATATTGCTGAGCGAACTGCTGGCAGCGAAAGCCCGTAAGGCGAAACGTGAAAACCGGGAGAACGGATATTCGGAAGATGGCGGCAAACGTACTGCCTTGTACCTGAAAATCGCGGGGCGAGGCGCCGATTTCAAAATCAGCTATGACCAGCAGTCGGCAAAAGCATCCGTCGCTGCTGACATCCGTAACGAAAGACAAAACTTGAAAAGCATCCTGAAAGAAGAATTAGGATGGTTCAGGAAAGATACATCGCTGGTAAAATCGACGGAACCGGCAAATGCCGGAAAACTGCGTTTTACATTCGACGAAGAGCCTCAACAGCAGGATAGCAAGACCGACAGGAGAGATACCGGGAAGACAAACCGGGCGAAAGACAAAAGTGACGGGGAGAAGATAAAAATAGACTGGGAGTAGCTTATGCCGTTTCAACCCTGTCAGCAGCTTTGCAGCCTGACAGGTTGGGATACGTCAACGACCTGCCCGGGTCACCGGATCTGCCGTTGCCTGATGTTTCCGGTTTTACCGGGTGTATAAGCCGGAACCCGATATATTACTGTCTTACCTGTGCGCCTGTTTCCTTAGCCAGCGCTTCGGCAATACGTTGCATTGCTTTATCGATCTGCTTGTCGGTGAGCGTTTGTTCCATGTCTTGAAGGACAAAACTTACGGCATATGATTTTTTACCGTTTTCGATCTTGTCGCCTTCGTATACATCGAACAGGCTGATGTTTTTCAACAGTTTCCGTTCGGCACGACCGGCTACGTCGCATATCTCGGCAAAGCGAACCTTTTCGTCGACCAACAGCGAAAGGTCGCGGCGTACGTCGGGGAAGCGGGGAAGATCCCTGTAGCGAATTTCAGCCTGAGCAATCATCTGCAACACGACATTCCAGCGGAACTCGGCATAATATACCGGCGCTTTGATGTCGAACTGCTTCAAGAGTTTTCGGTTTACCATACCCATTTCGACCAGCAGGTTTTTTCCGGCAGTATATGCCAGCCCCTCAACAAAAATATCATTTTGTATCCCGGAAATTTTCAGCGATTCAATATGAATGTCCATGCGTTTGAGGATGTTTTCCGAGTAAGCTTTCAAACTGAAGAAAGTGGAGGGCTGTTCGGGGGTGTTCCAGTTGCCGGCGGCTTTGTCACCGGTGATGAACAGCGCCAGCCGGTGGTTTTCGGTGTAACCTTTCAGTACTTGCCTGTCATGCTCCGGTTCGGCAAAATAGCAATTGCCGAACTCGTACATTTTCAGATCGGGACTTTTCCGGTTGATGTTGTAAATTATTGCTTCCAGCCCGCCAAAAAGCAGCGTTTGTCGCATGCAACCCAAATCCTGGCTTAGCGGGTTGAGGATGTTGACGCAACGGTTGGCCGGGAAGCTTTCGGATTGCCGGTAATACGAAGTTTTGGTGAGCGAGTTGGACATGATTTCGTTGAAACCGCAACTGCTCAGGAAATCGCTGATCACATTTACCACCTTTTCGCGGTCGGGTTTTTGCGAGCAGGTAAGCGTGGAGTGCATCTCATCGCTGAAATCGACATTGTTATACCCGTAGATGCGCAGTATTTCCTCCACTACGTCGGCTTCGCGCTGCACGTCTACACGGTAGGGCGGCACTTTGATCACCATGACGTAGGCCGTCTGGCTTTCGATTTCAATATCCAGCGCTTTAAGTATTTTCTTGATGGTTTTGGGCTCCATTTCCTGTCCCACGAATTTGCATACATGCCTGAAATTCAGCTCCATTCTGAACGGCTTCACCGGATTCGGGTAAATATCGGTAATATCGGAACTGATCTGTCCGCCGGCCATTTCCCTGATGAGCAGGGCAGCGCGCTTAAGTGCATACACTGTGTTGTCGGGATCGATACCACGCTCGAAACGAAACGATGCATCGGTATTTAACCCGTGCCGCCGGGATGTACGGCGGATATAAGTCGGATTGAAGTAAGCGCTTTCCAGAAAAATACTGGTGGTTCCGTCCGAAATACCCGATTTCTGCCCGCCGAATACACCGCCGATACACATGCCTTCGCCGGCGTTACAGATCATCAGGTCTTCGGCATCGAGCTTGCGTTCCACACCGTCCAGCGTTACGAATGGCGTTCCTTCGGGAAGCGTCTTCACCACAACTCTGTTGCCGGTGATCCTGTCGGCATCGAAAGCGTGCAGGGGTTGCGCCATTTCGTGCAGTACATAGTTGGTTGCATCCACTATGTTATTGATGGGCGTCAGTCCGATGGCGCGCAGCCTGTTTTGCAGCCACTCCGGCGATGGCGCCACGGAAACGTTACTGATGGTAAGCCCCGCATAACGCGGGCAGGCTTCGGCGTTTTCCACGATCACTTCAATGGGCCGATTCCGGTTATCCACTGCAAAAGCGTCCACCGACGGCAGGGAGTAATCGCGGTCTTTGGAAAAATCGTCCGTATTGGCAGCCAGGTAAGCAGCCAGGTCGCGCGCAACGCCAATGTGTGAAGCCGCATCAATGCGATTGGGCGTCAACCCTATTTCGAAAATATAATCGGTTTCGATCTTGAAATAATCCCTGGCCAACATCCCCGGAACAGCCGACGCATCTAACACCATAATACCGTCGTGCGACTTGCCGAGCCCCAACTCATCTTCAGCGCAGATCATCCCCGTCGATTCGACGCCGCGTATCTTTGCTTTCTTGATCACAAAGCTGTCGTTACCCATGTAAACAGTCGTCCCGATGGTGGCTACCACTACTTTTTGCCCGGCAGCCACATTAGGCGCGCCGCAAACGATACCGAGCGGATCGCCGGCGCCCAGACTTACCGTGGTAACACTCAACTTATCGGCATTGGGATGTTGCTGACAGGTCAGCACTTCGCCGATGACGAAGCCTTCGAGGCCGCCCTTCACCGGACAGTATTCTTCCAGCGATTCGACTTCCAAGCCTATGGATGTTAGTATTTCTGATATTTTTTCGAGAGTCAAAGACGTTTGAATGTAATCTTGCAACCAACGATACGATATTTGCATAAAGCGTGTCCTTATTAATTCTTATCCGACGATCATAAAACCGGATGCGCAAAAATTAACACACTATGGCATATGAAAAAAATACGCACCCGGAAAAAAAGAACAAATGTAATGTATTTATGTGAAACACAAAAATACAAAATACAGAAACATAGCGCTTCAAAAAAAGAATGAACCGATCACCGATTACGATTACCCAAAAGCCCAAAGTCAGTTCGGCTGTAATTTTGGATGGAGAGGCTGTCTCAAAAGCACGCAGATGACACAGATTTTCGCAGATAAATAATAAAATGTGTGTGTTAGTATTCCAATAAGTTGAAAATTGATTTTAATCAACAAGATTTCAGGCAAAGAAGCCGAAATAAAAACACTACTGGATAAAAAGGTCTCAAAAAGCGTTATTGTAAGAATCAGCGAGGTTCGCTTTTGTTGCATCATCTCATTATTTTCGTATCTTTGCGTCTCAAATCATATCAAATCTCAAACAATAACATTATGAAAGCGAGGTTGGCCGTATTAGTAGTCCTGTTATCAGTCATCATGTGTCGCTGTACGCAAGAAAAAACTGTAGAACTTCCGTTAACGATGCAAAATGGTTATGGCCCTTTCCCGATAGGATTGGGAGGAGTGTCTTCCTATTCGGAGCATGAGGATAATCCCTGGAGAAACACATACCTGAAGGTGTCGAAGCTTCCCGAAGGATTGACGGATCTGAAACAGGGAGCTATCGAAACAAACATTTATCAAATGGTTTATCAAGCGTACCTGTCGGGCAATATTACGAAGGATTGGTATGAGAAACTGCAAAAATCGTGGACATGGATACCCGACACCATCAACCTGTCGAAAACTCCCGTAAAGACGCAAATCGCTTTTGCTTATGGAAAAGATCCGGACGGAATTTTAAAGATCGTAGTAGATGCGAACAACAATCTTGATTTAACGGATGACAAGCCATTTACGCCTCCTGGAACGATGTCCTTCGAAGACTCGACAGCGCTGGCGAATGCCGTCGATGTCTCTTTTGAAATTTTTGTTCACAATAAAATCGTTCCTGTCAATGTTCCGCTTTTTATCGTGCACGTTAAAGAGATTGACATGTTCATGTACAACTTTGCCCGGTATGCGGCGGCCCAATTCAAAGGAGCGCAAATCGCCGTTTCTTCGGACGACTTCACCAATTTATCCTACAAAAACATAAAAGTCGCTTTGATGCGTAACGACCCGGAAAATGGAGAGAAACTCAAAGAAGAAGATTTATACAGGAAAAACGAATACATTGAAATCAAAAATGAAATCTATCGGATTTCAGGCGTAAATACCAATAAGAGCACGCTTGCTTTGGAAAAAACGGGTTTGTCGAAAGCACAATTATATTCTACTCAAACAGGATACAAATCCCCTCCTTTCCGGAAAGAGGAATTTACGACAAGGTCAACCGTCGCGCTGGATAGTTTAAAAGGAAAATATGTCCTGCTTGATTTCTGGGCGACCTGGTGCGGCCCGTGCATACAGGAATTTCCCCATCTTAAAGAACTGTATTCCAAAACCGACAGAGAAAAATTCGAGATCGTCGGAATCGTGGGAGGCAGTCGGCCCGATGCGCTTGCCGACGTGATTAACAGGCACGAGATCGGTTGGCCTCAGATTTTGTCGGATGATGCGGACAAAATAACAGAAACGTATGGAATTAGCAGTTATCCTACTACCTTTCTGATCGATCCCGAAGGGTTTATCATTGCAAAAAACTTGAGGGGACGCGAGTTGGAAGAAAAAGTTTTAAGCCTGATCATGGACGGGGAATCGTTATGATTGAAGTAAAAGAGACTTATAGAAGATAGTATCAATTATGTATTCAAGGAGATAAAATGGAACAAACAGTAAGGCAAATGTCGGAAGAAATGGCTCAAAGAATCGAAAGCCAAAGATTATGGGTTAAAGGACATTTTACGGAAGAATCGCAGGATAAATATCAAACCATTGATGGTAAATTATATTTATTGCAGGGAATACTGAATAATAATTTTTATGGTAAGGATAAAACCTGGGAATTACAATCTTTGGGGATTACGTTTGGCGATTCGCTTGTGCAAAAATTGGGCTTGGAATGGGTGGAAGTTGAAGATGAATATGGTATTGATCCGGCATTAAAATACAAAAACACTTCAATACTGTTATTTCCCTTAACAATGATTTCAAAAAGGGTAGAACAGGATGAACAAATTAATATCGAAGAATTATTTGAAGGAGTATGTAAGTATGTAATAAAGTCAATGAAATGATTATTAGGCACTAATAATAAAGGGAGCAATTCAAATTGCTCCCTTTTATGTAATTTATTGTGTATGTGATTCTCCAGCACATACGGAAAAACAAGCCCATGTTATGAATTTGCGAAAAATTGTTTGCCGCTTCCGGTCTCCGAACGTTTACTTACGGTCTCCGAACGTCTACTTACGGTCTTCGCATGTCTACTTTCGGCTTCCGAATGTCTACTTTCGGTCTTCGAACGTCTACTTCCGATCTTCGAACGTCTACTTCCGGCTTCCGAATGTCTACTTTCGGCTTCCGAACGACCAAACTTACGGAGTTATCCGGTAAACGGGCATCATGAACGGCACAGCGGAACGCTGGCCGATGGGGCCGGGGATGCGTGCAGCCTTGATGTTTGTCAGGCGCAGACCGTTTGCGACAGGCGCAGCGTCAATGATGTCGGGCAGGGGCTGGCCGGTCATGTCATCGACTCTTTCAACTTTACCCTTGAATGTGATGTCGAGGGTGAGCCCTTCCTTTATTTGACCTGCACCCGTGTTGGGGTCTTCGCGCGAGATGATAACGAGATAAGCCGTACCGTTGCGCTTACGCAGGATCACCGGAATGACTCCCTGTGAATCGGTCATTTCAAAGAGCGTCGGCGGAGCAGGATTGCCGGTGACGGTGAGGACTTCGGTATCGAAGAGTTCTGTCAGGAATGGCGCGGTGTTCCGTTCGCGGATAAGCGACAGGAAGTCCTCCTCTTCGAGTTTTACGGGCTGCGCTCCCGCCGCGGCACTGGCAAGGCCGGAGTGTGTGGTAAAGTCCATACGCCAGCGGTAACCATCATCCGGATTCAAAGACTTCAGAGAGATGCTGCGGCTGGAATGCGGCGAGAAGTCTTTAAGCGTAACCTGTACCGGTTCTCCGTTGACAGGCGTGATGGTCAGGCGGCAGTCGCGGGCATGGTAGTCGCGTCTGAACGTGACGAGCAATTTTTTACCATCCGTTTCTACCGTGAAATCGCGCCACATCTGTCCGACTTCCCAGCAGGCGAGTTTTACTTTTTGATCGTCGGTCAAAATGCCGAAACGCGAGCAACCCTGATCAATGGGCTTGCTGTTGTCGTCAAACCTGTAGATGGTACCGCCAACGGTTCCGTTTTTCATAAACACATTCCAAAGCTCGGATAAATTCCATGCATGTATCTTTTCCAGCACAGGATTATTCGGCCCGGCGAGATAGGACTGGCAAAGGTAACGGTTGGCCCCGTATTCGGAATTGACAAATGGACGGCCTTTACCGTCCGGCCCGTATGGCGGAAGGCAGCCCTGCCATTTCATAAAGGATTCCCACGGATACTCATAGCGGTCTTTGTCATAATAACTGTTATGCATGTAAACGTCAAAGCAGTCCGGGGTCAAAAAGCTCAGGTCATGATTTGCATACCCAACGGGGAGCATGGGGCAGGCGGGTTTGATCCTGTTACGGGCCTCCACAAGCATCTGGCCGACGCGACGGCGAACGGTGTTGACGGGGTCGACGCCGGGGGGATTACTGTTGAAGGAACGTTCGTTGCCCAGCTGGAGAATCAACGCATTGGGGTTATTAATAGCAGAAACGCTGTTGTTCCCGATTCTGTCAAGGTATTTCTTTGATTCCCGCTCAAAGACGTCATCGGCCGCATCGAATACCTCCTTTGGGGCATTGATGGAATTTAACGAGATGATCCCCATGAAACCGTATTTTTCGCACTCGGTAGAAGCGCGCAGCGTGTTGAACCCGATGGTGCGGACATAGTCGGCAATCTCCCCGTTTGCAGGGCTTCCCGTAGCGCCTTTCATCAAGTATGGCTCGCCGTTGAGGAAAATCCGGCGTTCAATCACTTCAACGAGCGTGGTTGGCACAGTCAATTGAATGTTTTCACCGGACGCAAGAACATTGATTTCTATCCTCCCGATTTTCGGTTTCAATGAAAGCCACAGGGAACCGTTCAAATCGGTTTTGCCCAGCGTTTTTTTGCCCATTTTGACTTCGGCAGTACCGGAAATTTTCCCTTCGGGGCAATAAATTTCCAGATACAGTTGCCCGTCGTTATTGCCGACGCGACGGACGAGCAATTTGTCTTTCGGCAGTTGCGCAAGCAGGATGGAGACAGGCTCGTTGATCTCCGGCCAGTTCTTCGGCAGGGCAATGACGCTGCGGGGGACGACGGGAAGCGCAACCGCAGGCGGCAGCTTCGACTGTTCAAACAGTTCATCCCTGTCAAATATAACTTTTTTTTCTGCCTGGGCATATCTAAAGGCAGGCATGCCGGCTTCCTGAGCGGAAGCCAGCAGTGAAAAGCCTGCGGCTAATATCGTAAGAAAAATTTTAGTTTTTGCCATTTCCTTATTCAAATATGATTAACAACAATTTATAATAATGAATTATTCCTCCAGATACATTTCGAAAAAACAACCGTCAACGAATGTCACGGGAATCTGACCAAGAGTGCCATTAAAAGGACGGGAATCGAACTGAAAACGTATCTGAGTAATTCCATCCGGAACGGTATAAATCCCTTTTACATTTCTGATAAATGCCATTTGATTGTTAAACCTCTCATAAACATCTCCCGGCTCGGGTATATCCGGATTTATGATCACTTCACAATAAACTTCCCCGCCATCGGGAGAAAGTAATTTCAGCGCCTCGTAGTCTTTGATGACCTGGGCAGCGGCATTACCTCTCATGCCAATGATGGCCCCGAATGTGTATGTTTCTCCCGGTTCCACCGTCACAATCTGATAAAATCCACCCAGCTGATTGCCGCCGGCAGTACCGATTCTTGCCGCACAATCGCCTTGCAAGCCGCCAAGGGTTACAAAATATACGGAGTTAGCCGCAGAAAGAACAGCGCCATTGTGCCGGCTGGCGCGAATTGAGTTTGTAACAGAAGTCTGTGACCCTGGCCCGATACCTTTCGGACCGGATTTTTCGTTACCCGATTCATAAAATTCTCTTACCCACCCTATGGTAATCTGAGTCCAGCCTATTTGATGCAACAGGGTCGTAAAAGGCGCCTCCAATTCAACCGGTTCTTCAAAACCGGGATTGACCAGCAAATTGACAGGCGCTCCAACGACTGTAACGACGCACCGGTCTGTATGACTTCCGTCCACGGAGGTAGCTGTGACGGTAGACGTGCCCAGGCCAACAGCCGTGATCATCCCTCCGCCGTTGACGGTAACAACAGTATTGTCGGTCGATGTCCATTCTATCCCGGTATATGTGGCATTCTCCGGCGTAATGGTTACCGTAAGCGTTCGGGAGGAGTTCAACCCCATTTTTACAGTATTTCGATCCAAATCTACACTTTCTACGTGGTAAACGGGGTTAACAGTTACCTTGCATGAGTCAAGCGCACGTTCTCCCTGATATACCATTGCATAGGCCGTGCCCGGAGATACGGGACTGACCGTGCCGTCCTGCGAAACAGCAATAACAGCATCCGACGATGTTTCCCAGTGCACGCCGGGCTCGGTGGTATTCCTCGGATAAAGGTAGAGATAAAGTTTCTGCGGCGGCGCATCTTCAGGTATGATTATCTCTTTCGGGCTGAGCCGCGCTCCGTGAAGCTTCACCTTTTCTTCACAGGATATTACTGCTGTCGAAAGGGCGAATACTGTGCAGAATGCTGCGAAAACAATTTTTTTCATATCATTCAATTTTTCATTCATTAATTCCAGTTCGGATTTTGGGCAAGTTCGCCTTTGGTATTGTAAATTTCCGTCTGCGGTACAGGATAGAAATACATTTTGTCTTCCCATATCCGGTTCTGTACCGTTACCGGGGTATAGACCGTTACGCCTTCCTGCCGGACAATCTCCATCCCCCTGATTTCACGTGTCAGATCGCCCTGTTTCCACCGGCGCAGATCCCATGTGCGATGCCCTTCGAAAGCCAGCTCTACCCGGCGTTCATTGCGGATTTTATCACGGAAATCATTTTGGCTGATGCCATCCGGATATACAGGCATATCAACCCCCGTCCTTTGGCGGACATAATTGACGGCCTCCAGCGCCGTAAGCGTATATTCTCCTCCATTAGTGCTGTTCGGCCCGTATGCCTCGTTCATTGCCTCCGCATAATTCAACAGCACCTCCGTATAACGGAAAAATATCCAGCAATGTTCCGTTTGCGTCTGGTTGGGCGGATTGATGACCGTATTTTCAACCAGATATTTTTTCAGATAATATCCGGTAGGAGATGCACGGACTTTGGGTTTCCCGTCTGTACCATTGAGGGATATGTCCATGGCGCGTCCTTTCCACATTGATTCATGGTGCAGGACGGTCATGCCGAGACGCGGATCCCTGTCGGAATAAGGATTGTCGGGATCGTATCCGCTGCCCTGTTCGAGTATTCCTTTTCCCGTTGATTTCATTTCAAATGCGTCCACGAGATTTTGCGTGGGACAATTACCCGAATTGCCTCCCTCGAAACCGATGGACGTATTGGCCTCCTCGAATGTGCGGCTGTTCGACTGGCGGCGCTCCATTATCAATTCGGTGTTGGCGGCGCGCCAAACGTTAAATACGCTTCCCCATGCCGGCAGCGTATTGCCGTACAGGTTCAAAGCGATGAGGTCGTGCGCAGCCGTTGCCGCATTTTCCCATTTCTGCCGATGATCGGATGCCGTTGCCGGATTGTGGAGCGGGCTTGCCAGATAGAGCAACGCGCGTGCTTTAAGCGCAAGCGCCGCACCTTTGGTAACGCGTCCTGTTTCCATTTCGGGCGTAACGGAGTTGTCCGTATAGGAATCGGGCAGGTTGGGCGCAATGTCGGTACATTCCTGCGCGATCCACCCGATGACGTTTTCGAACGGTTCTCTCGTGGAACTGTTTGCTTCTTCGAGCGTGAGGGATTTTGTTACCACCGGTATACCGCCATAGCGTTTGGCAAGTTCGAAATGGAAAAAAGCGCGGAGGAATCTCGCCTCATAACGATAGTACTTCCATTTTTTCAGTTTGACCTGATAAGCGTCTCCTGTCCATTGATGCTCTTCCAAAACCCCGTCGACGGCATTTTCCAAAAACATGTTCGCCCTGCGTATACCGGCGTAACATGCCGACCACTGCGCATCAACCGTACTGACAGGACTCCAGATACCGTTGTAGAAATTCTGAATATTGGTATCATCCCATGCATAAGCCGCATTGTCGGTCGCCGATTCGAGCATGGCGCTGCCCACATCCGAAAAACCGGCCCGCAGCGAATTGTAAGTTGCCGTAAGAAAGGCGGACGTTCTGTCGTAATTCGAGAATACGCTCTCTTTCTCGGTAAACGACTGTTCGGTATAATCTAAAAATTCACATCCGCTTAAAACAAGCGCTAAAAGCGAAACCGGTAAAAAACACTTTATCTTCATTTGATTATTGATTTAGAAAGTGAATGTAAGGCCAAGTATACAGGTAGACAGCAATGGATAATTCGCCCCGATAAATTCGGGATCGGAAATATCCAGTTTGTCGATAGAAAATACGTCGCTGCATTTGAGCGACAGTTTGGCGCTGTCGAGTGATATTCTGGAGAGCAATTTTTGCGGTAAAAGATAGTATACTTCCAGGCTGCGCAGCTTGACAAAAGAATTGTCCACAATCCAAACGTCATTATTGCGGTTGTTGTTGGGATTTGTTTGCGAGGTAAGGCGCGGATAACGGTTGGATGTATTTCTTTCGCTGCTCCAGCTGTTGTCGTACATGAACTGCGATATCGTGTAATTATCAATCAGTCCCCGGTAAGTGCCGCTTGTGTTGAGATTGACGCCATAGTCGGCTGCACCCTGAAACAGGGCATTGAAGCCCAAGCCTTTCCAATCTAAAGAAATAGCCAGCGAAAAGTACATTCCCGGGTATCCGGATGGTGAAGCAAGCGCTACAACGTCGTTGGCGTCAATAATGTTATCGCTGTTCTGGTCTTTGTATTTGACGTCTCCCGGACGAAGGGCGCCCCAACTTTGCGGAAGCGAGGTATCTATATCTTCCGTATCGCGGAAGTAACCCAGCGTTTCCAGTCCGAACAGCTCGCCGACCCGTTTTCCGGTATTGCGCATGTATTCGTACTGTTTATAAGCTTCTTCCATATTGACGATTTTGGTACGCACATAAGAGAACTGTCCGCCGAGCAGATACGTGAAATCGCCCCTCTTGTCCATCCAGTTGATGCCGGCCTCGAATCCGTGACTGTTCACGATTCCCGTACATATGTAAGGCGCTGTTATGCCCAATACGTCGGACGCGGTATTGGCGCCGTCTGCAAGGATTTTGGTGCGGTGGGAATGGAAAAAATCAATAGAACCCGACAGTTTGTTCCATAACGAGTACTCCCCTCCAAAATTGACGGTACGCGAAAGTTCCGGGGAAAGATCCGTGGTTGCCATGCGTCCTTCCATCCGGCCGGCGGAACCCGTGTTGGCATTCATGAAAAAATACTGTCCCCCCGAAGTAAATCCCTGTACAAAGAGGTTCTGTTCAATATTGCCGTTGCCGGAATAGCCGAACGAACCGCGCAGTTTAAGAAAATCGACCGTTGCATGGTCTTTAAGAAAGTCCTCATCGGACATGATCCAGGCTGCCGAAACTGCCGGATAGAAGTGAAAACGGTTGTTTTTCTCCAGATAGTTTGTCCCGCTGTACGACATCGCCAGGTCGGCGATATACTTTTGACGGTAAACATAGTGCGCCTGCCCCATCATACCCTGTTGCAACAAAGTGTTGTACTGTCCGTTGCCAACAGTTTTTTCCTGGGCAAAACCCACCGATCCGGATATGACATTGCGACTCCACGCCTTTTCGTAATTGACTTTGCCGTGTATAAAACCATGCCTGCTCTGACCGTTAAAGGTACGGCCTAAAGACATGTAGGCTTCAGAGCCCAAAATACTGTAGGTGATATTGTCGTCGGGGATTAAATTGGTTTGCGGATCCCGTACAAATGATGATACCGTATATGGGAAGTTGGGAATAAACTTTGTATCAAGGAACTCTGCATAGTTGTCGATCCCGACGCGGACGTCCGCCGACAGGCCTTTCAACAGGCTGCTCAAATCCTGTTTGATCGTTCCGTCGATGCCAAGCCGTCGCTGATGATTTTTACCGAACCCTCTGTTGGCTATCTGGGCGACAGGATTGATGCTGCGGCCGGCGTCATCCGTATAGAGCGGATTCCCACCCCAGGCGCCGTCTTCCGTTCTTACGGGAAAAGCAGTAGGCGGTAATCTGTAAAGGTAGGAAAAAAGGGTGCCGTGATCGACCCCGGCTCTTTGAAATTCCGCTATATTGGCATACATGTTCAGGAAAAGGTCTGTGCTTTTGCTTATTTTGACGTCAAAATTGGTTGATACACTCAGCATGTTTCTTTTCAGTTGGTTGTCATAACCATCATTTTGATCCACCGGTTTAAAAAGGCCCTGTTCGTTGCTGTAATTGAGGTTGGCGAAATAAGCCATATTGCTGCTCCCGCCCCGGAATGAAACGGCTGCCATCTGCCGGTAACCATGGGAACGCAACGCTTCCTTGAACCAATCCACATTGGGAAGCAGGTATGGGTAATTTCCTTCTTCGATATCTTTAATATCCCATTCGGAATACTTGACGTCGGGAAGTCCGTCATTACGCATCGCTTCGTTAATAGCGCCGGCATATCCCACGCCATCAACCATTTTGGGGAGTTTTACCGGAAATGCAGGCCCGTACTGGTAGCTTGCTTTTACCTCTCCCGGCACATTGAATTTGCCGCGTTTGGTGGTGATGTTGAGGACGCCGTTGGCGCCGAACTGTCCGTAAAGAGCCAGTGTTGCTGCGTCTTTCAGCACCGACACGCTTTCTATTTCCTCTATCGATAAGGCGACCAGCGGTCTTACCACGCCGTCGATCATGACTGCCGGCGCGGATGTCTGGTAAGTGCCTCTTCCGCGTATATAGAAAGATGGCGAACCGCCGGCCCAGGGGCTACCCCCGTTTTGTATAACGGACAAACCCAACAGGCGTCCGTAAAGAGCGTTCGCGGGATTGATGGCGCCCGACTGATCGAGCGTATTGAAATCCACGCTGCTGACGGAAGCGGTCGATTCGCGCTGACTGCGGCGTATCCCGAAACCATAGTCAATCATCTTCGTTTGCGGATTGATAACGATGGTTATTTCCTGCTGATCCGGAACAACAACCATTTTGTCCGTATTGTTTAACGTCAGCTCAAGGGCTTCGTGATCCGATACTCCGAAAGTAAACAAACCGTCGTCTCCCGTCATGACCGAAAGGAGCGGATTTGTGAGTGATTTCACCATTACTCCGGCCACAGGCTTGTTGTCTCCGGTAACCACCTTTCCCGTTACAAGCTGTTTCTCCTGGGCAAACGACGACATGAAGCAAATCAGCGCCAATATAACTGCAATATATATCTTTTTCATCAGTGTATTTTTCTTAGTTTTTACCATCCCGGATTCTGCACCAGTCCATAGTTTTTATTTACCTCGCCAATGGGGAAAGCGCTCAGATACCATTTGGGCGAAAAATTGACAGCCCATGCCCTTATTTCCGTTTCGGGGAAATTGTAGTAATGATATGTGATGATATGCCTGCCCGGGTCGTAATTGGTATTTGCCGTCGGTCTCGGGTCGTTTGGGATTGCTGTTGCCGGCAATCTCACGTAAACAGTACCGGCATTGCCGATAATCCCGTCGCCTGTGAGCCATACGGGCGCGTCGTCATTCACCAGTCCGGGAATAGCCGCACCGTAAGCATTGTCGCGTGTCCCTTCCGGTACTCCGTCTAAACTGTATCCTCCGGAAATTTGCGCCCTGTCAACCCATAACCAGCTTTTTAATCCACGCAGCGTCACCTTAAACCGGTCTTCCATTTTCCACCGGATGAGATCGTACCAGCGAATTTCTTCAAAACCCAGTTCGCAACAGCGTTCTTTCAGTACAGCCTGATGAAAATCATCCCTGCTCATGTTCGCAGGAAGGCCGGGCAGCCCTACTCTGGCCCGCACGTCATTCACCCTTTGCAGGGCAAGCGATGAAGGAGAACCCTCATACTGGTTGGCAGCTTCGGCATAGTTTAAATATATTTCTGCGAGCCTTACATACGGCCAAACCAATGGTAAACCTGTTGCCGTCAATCCTCCGCTGCCTCCTCCCAAATGGAATTTACGGGTGGCTATACCGTGGTAACAATAGCGGTTGAGGAGTTTTTCCGCGCCGCCGTGCCACATTCTTGCTACTCCCGGACTTAATATGCCCCACTCGTCGTTGTTGGTAACGACCGACTCGTAGTAACGGGGATCGCGATCTTTGTTGGGCAGTTGATTGTCATATCCGTTGGAAGCATGATAATTGGGCATGGAAGGGTCGATGTCGTATCCGTTCGTCATGGGGAACATATCCGCCCAATTCTGTGTCGGATTGAATGAACCGTATTGGAATATTGCCAAAAACTGCTGCTGCTGGAACGGTCCCTGGTATACCGGAAAATCCGGCAAACGTGTAATGAGCAGCGACTCGTTGTTGTCGGGTTCATGGTAAGCCTTCCTGTAGGCTGCCCGGTAACCGGTTATATTCGGGGTTGCCGGCTGTACAAGCCCGTAGCCGTTGGCCAGCGCTTCGGTAATCACCTGCTCGGCTGCATCCCTTGCCTCTTTCCAAAGCTCCCTGTCTTTTCCGCCTAACCATGTGTAATTTGCATCGCTGGCCTCGCCGGAGAGATATGGTGCCTCATCATTGAACAGCGGACTTGCCGCAAAATGCAACATGCGCGCTTTCACGGCCAGAGCGCCCAGACGGGTGATACGCCCGTATTCGTTCGGATCGGCATATCTGTGCGGAAGTTTGTCGTATGTCGCATCAATAAGGCCGGCGATCCAGTCGATCATTTCACGAATGGTCATTCTACTTGTGTGAAGGTCTTCATCAGCGCCATATACATGATCCACTTTAGGTACCCCGCCAAAATGCCTGAGCATGTCCACATAGTGAATAGCAATGATCGTAGAGGCTTCTGCCTTATACTGCTCCTTTTCTTCCTCCTCCATATCGGGTACCCTGTCTATATTCTCAATGATGGTCCAGCAGCGGCGGATAGCCTGCCATTGCATCTGATACCTGAAATGGTATTTGACAACTCCGGGAGTTTCTTCTTCCAGTGAAGCGTTATACAAGCCGGGATAATAAAAATCGGTCGGGCCGTTTACTGCGGTCCACACACTGGTGTTCAGGTCGGTAAGCTGGTCAAGTACGCCCCTTCCTACACCCAGACGTGGTTTCTGTACTTCCAGATTGATGGTTGCCGATGTAGGATTCGCAGTACTTGGGGGAAGTCCGAACGGCAGGTTGATGTAACACATCACCAGCGCTTTGGTTGCCAGTTCACGGCTGTTAAAAGTGTCATCGATTGTAATATCTTCTGTCGGAGGCTTTTCAAGAAAATCATTCAAAAAATCACTGCATGACATCAAATGAAATGAAAGAAAAGAAACTGTCATCAGGAAAACTGTCTTTTTCATCTTCGTTCTGATTGAAATTAATGTATGTATTAATCGGTTAAAAGGTAAAGTTGATACCCAGATTGATGATCGCCAGATTGGGATAATCCGTATCGGTTCCTGTCTCCTCCGGATCAATGAATATCAAATTGTCGAAAGTTAAAAGGTTGGTTCCGTTCAGGAATATGCGGAAATTTTTGATCCCTGTCTTTTGAAGAAAATCCGGAGATATTCTATATCCTATTTCAGCATTTTTAAGACGCAGATAAGAAGCGTCTTTTACCCAGAATGAGTTGGTAACGGTCTGATCGTAGTTCCAATTCCTTGTTTCCTTATGGAAACGGGGAAAAGTAGCATCCGGGGTAAGCGATTCGCTGACATAACGATTTTCATACTGATAAAGCATCAGATTACGGTTGGCCGTTGTATTGAACGGCATACGGTAATATCCCGAAAGGTTCTTTGATACATGGGTTGCCGCCTGCCACAGCATCGACACGTCAAATCCCTTATATGAAAAACCTGCATTGAAACTGAAAACAAAATCCGGATAGCGCGAATAACCTGTGTTTTTCACATCGGACGCATCAATTTGATTGTCTTCGTTCAGATCGGTGTATTTGGCGTCGCCGGGCTTGAGTCTGTCATTATATTTTAATGCTTCGGGAAAATCGGAGGGTCGATAAAGCCTTTCGAACACATATCCGAAATTTTGACCCACACGATGCCCTGTTTCCTGACGCCATGGATAATCGTAGATGATTTCGTCCATATAGACAATTTTATTTCGCGAATAGGAAACGTTACCGCCTGCCCAGTACGTGTTTTGCCTGTTCCTGCCCAGCCGGTTCTTCCACTTGATGGATATTTCATAGCCCTGGTTGTCCACCTTTCCTATGTTCCCACGGGGAAGGTTGACGGAAACATAAGCAGGAACGGTGCTTCGCAACCAAAGGATATTATCGCGCTTTTCGAAGAATCTGTCAACATTGACGCTTAAACGTCCGTTCAAAAAACTCATATCAATACCGTAATTTTGCTTCACGGCGGTTTCCCAGGTTACATCCGGATTACCTATTATCTTTTCATGAGCGCCGGAGAGGGACTGTATATTCAAGCCGGTTCCGAACAGATAGTTTCCGTCATTGGGATTCCAGGCATCGGGAAGATAAAGGAACCGGTTATTCCCGACATTATCCATACCCACCTTACCGATCGACGCCCGGATTTTGAAGAATGAAACAAAAGGAACAGTTTTCATGAAATTCTCTTCCGACAACACCCATCCGGCAGATACCGCAGGGAAAAAGCCGAATCGTTTCCCTTTTGCAAAGTTTTCCGACCCGTTGTAACCCACATTCAATTCAAAAAGGTATTTTTGGGAATAATTGTAGGTTGCGCGTCCAACGAAACCCAATGAGCCTAATGGAACGTTGGGATAGTTGTTGTTGGTCTGGTAGAATATTTTTTTCATATTACCGAGGAAAAGTCCGGTCACCTGATGACGGCCAAACGTCCGGTTGTAATTGAGGGCGCCTTCAACATAGAATCTGCGGCTCTGCCCTGAAAAGCCCTCATTGTATCCCCAGATCGATTCTTCCGAGTTGGTCACCAGTACCACTTCATTAGGGTCGGCATTGGGGTCAACATCCTGCCAGTTGTTCGTATGGCCAATCAGCCAGGGCGTATAAAAAGATATGGCGTATGTACGGTTTTTGGTGTGCGTATATCTGTTATTGTACGAATATTTAACCGACGCGGAAAGCCCGCTGACGATCATGTCAAGCTCCTGCTCCAGTTCAAGATCGAAATTCATTTCGCTGTTGTTGGTATAGGCGGTGCCTCTGCCATACCAGTTTGAAAATGGGGTTTGTTGACTGGTTACATTGGAAGTAACGTAGCGGGGGTTGGAAACGACGAGTTTTCCATCGATAATACCGGCCGCAGAATACGGAATTGCCATGTATATATTGCGAAAAGTTGCTATTGCATTTTGGCTCTCGGTATTGCGCGGTTCGGTACGGTTTCCGCTGACGCCGCCTATCGATACTTTCAGCTTGGTACTTTTGGTCGCCTGAATGTCAAAGTTGGTGCGGTAATTATATCTGTTATAGGTAAAATTCTGATGAAATTCGCTGTCAAACTTTTTAAACATTCCATCCTGTGAAAAATAGCCAAGTGATGCGAAGTACTTGATATTGTTGCCTCCGCCCGATATATTGATGTTGTTCTGGGTTTGTAATGCGAAAGGTTTCATAATCTCCCTTATCCAGTTATGGGATGGGTAGAGTAAAGGATCTTCCTGTGTTTTGAACTTTTCCATCAGATCATCAGGAAAAACATCAGCCCCCTCCATCTCATTCCATGCGATACAGAAGTCATAGCTGTCCACAAAGTCCAGCACCCTTAGCGGAACCTGCATTCCGGCTGAAAGAGACACGTTGATTCTCGGCGCGCCTTCCGAACCGCGTTTTGTGGTCACAATGATCACGCCGTTAGCGCCCTGTACGCCAAATACAGCCGTTGACGAAGCATCTTTCAGCACGGAAATACTCTCGATTTCATTAGGATCCAGTTGGAAAAAACTGCGCTCCACCCCATCCACCAGCATCAAAGGACGGGCGTTGACAGCGTTAAGCGTTCCGATGCCGCGTACAAGAATTGTCGGATCGTCGGCTCCGGGCAAGCCGGTGGTCTGAATGGAAGACAGGCCGGTAACCTGCCCGATAAGCATATTCCCGACGTTGGGAACCGGGCTGCGAAGCAACTCTTCGGTACTTACCGACGAAACAGCGCCTGTCTGGGTCACTTTTTTCGCCGTACCGTAACCGACGATCACTACCTCTTCCAGATTCTTGGTATCCTCGCTCAGTTCTACGCCAATCTCGCGCTGTTCTCCAACCGGTATTTCAACGGTAGTATAGCCCATAAAAGAGAACACCAGGACAGCATGGGCATCGGGAACATTAATCTCGTACTTCCCGTTCACATCTGTTACAGTCCCTGTAGCAGTTCCTTTAACGATGACATTAACGCCCGGTAAAGAACTGCCATGATCGGTAACCGTACCCCTTATCGTAATGCCTTGTCCGGCGAAAGAAGTAATTTCGGGAAGCGACCCGGCTATCGACATCGTATGTATCAGTGCAAAACCGATAACCATAAACCGAATCGGTTTAAAAATCGGATGTTTGACAAATAATTTATCCTTGCTCATTTTATTTTTTATTAGAATAACTGTCTTTTATTTTATATAAGTTCAGTGGATGGACAATGGCTGTCGCTTTACAAAAGATTTTGTCACGTATCATCAAGGACATTTTTATAAATAAATAGACAAAATGACCTTTTGAGGCAGGCCTGCGGCTCTTCCTGTTGAATGCAGCAAATAAAAAACCGCCCATTGCCAGATGCAATGATGCGGCTATCGTGTATTTCTTATCAATGTTTTTTCTAACTTTCGCGCGCGCGCGTGCTGTCAGCCCGCTAATCTCTCTCTCTCTCTCTCTCTCTCTCTCTCTCTCTCTCTCTCTCTCTCTCTCTCT